>JAJBAW010000034.1 GCA_020532545.1 Candidatus Cloacimonadota bacterium
AGATCCAGGAAACGGGGAAATTCACCTCGCATGTCGGTCAAGAGGTCCGGGTGATCGATCTGCCGATAAATGCCGGAATTGGGCAAGATCTTTATGAAAACAAGCACGGCTATGATAATGGTGCTCGTTTGAGTGATGACTTGGTCAGTAACTGCATGAAGTATTACGGAACTCCTTTGCGAGCATTCCTCGGAGCTTTCTGCGGTTCGAGCATTGAAGAGAAACAGCGCAATATCGAACTGATTATCGAAAAAGCACAGAAATTCGTGCAAGAGAACTGTCCCGAAGGTGCATCTGGGCAGGTCAGGCGAGTTGCCCGAAAGTTTGGTCTTATCGCAAGCGCTGGCGAATTTGCCCATGAGGGTGGAATCTTACCGTATCGAAATGGAGACGCCCGCAGAGCAGCCGAAAAGTGGTTTAAAATATGGCTGGACCAGCGCAACTGTATTGGAGACCGAGAGATCGCCAAGGTCTTGAAGCGTGTTCGGGACCATTTTGCGCTCGAATCCGAGAGTCGTTATGTGCCAATTGAGGATGCGGATAAGGATAGCCGTTTCAAGAAGGTTGGATTTTCATGGATAGATAAAGTGTCAGGACGCAAGCGATTTTTGATGTTGTCCGCTGCTGCCGGGGAAATTCTGAGGGGAAGTAACAGGATAGTTGCCTTGGATGCCATGAATAAGCTTGGTTGGCTCGAACAACAAGAGGATGGCAGCATCCGCGAAACGAAGTCGATTAAGGGTACCAATCATCGCGGATACATCTTCATTCCTGAAGCTTGGGAAGCAAAAGTTGAGACAGACCTCAAATCACGTGGGGATCTGTCCTCATCATTCCTACAAGACTCTTATTGATTAGCTAATGATTTGTGCGAGCTGTGCGAGTTATGATGACTGTGCGGCACCTTTGATGCCCAAGCTTACGGGTTTTCAGGGTGCCGCACACACGAACAGAACGCACAAGCTATTTTTCGATATGTGAAAAAGAGGTACGAACAAAATGATTAAAACTATTCATGCAACTTGCTGGTTCTGCGGTAGGAACTTTAGAATAAGGGATGGCCGGGGGTGGAAGTATCTTTGTCCAAAGTGTTTCCATTTTGTGTATGAAATCCTAAAAGTTGAAGAAAGACCATTGGAACTGAGGCATAACTGGTCTGCCATAATGAGAGATCGCTATGCTGCAAAGCCACAATATTTTGCACCGCAAGTCGTGGAAAGGTTCAGATCGACAGGAGTTTTCAAGTAGCAGTAATTGATTTTGTAGTCGATGAGGGGGGTATCCTTCCCCCTCACTCCTGAATAAAGTCATTGTTAAAAAAACGTGTGTGCGTTCTGTGCGTTTGTGCGTGGCGCTATTATCGAGGAATTCCTCAACAATACGCCTGGCGAAAAACAAAAAAGCCGCACAAAACGCACATAGTTTATCATAGGTTGAACTTGCTAAATACCAAGCTCCGTTCGCGCACGTTCGATTCCTTTCTTCTGAACTTCGAGGTCGGGGCTTTTCTCGGAGTTATGGATCGCGCTGCGGATCAGTGCATCGACTTTTTCCCGCCCATTGGGTGATTTTGCCGCTTCCCGGGGAGTCTGCCCGTCAAGGATCGGAAGAGGGGTATCGACCCATTGCCTCCAGTGGTCGAGAAACATGTTTTCCATGTGTTCCCTGACCGCAGGGTCTTGCATCATCTTGTTGTGGAAACCAAGCGGGTCTTCATCGTCTTCGGCGCGCTCTCCGGCGGCACGCATGGGCTTTATGCTTGTAGTTTTGTAATGCGCCTTCTCGCCCATCACGTTCTGAATGATTTCACGGATTTCAGCCGCTCTTTTTTCCGAGTTCACTTCGACGGTCATGGATTCATTTTCGATGTCTATGTAGCCGAGGATGGTGTTAGACATTGGCGTGGCTTTGGCTGTTTCAAGGCGACTCCAGGGGATTGTCACGCCAGTAAGTTCACCGCTCTCAGTATAGTCGGCGTTTTCGAGGAGCTGTTCTGGCGTCTCCGTCACGCAGAGGTGGAGCAGGGCGTCAAAGGCATCTTTGGGGCTTGAGATGCGGTAGTGAAGCGTTTGCAAGGATAGAGGATCGCCATCCGTGTTCGACAGAGACGGCGGGTTGATGGCCGCCGCGTACAATTCCAGAAAAACCTCGCGAATCTCAAATTCGTATTCTGACAGATCTCCCGTTGAGAGAGCATTTTTCTGGCCTATTAAGGAGGTCCGCAGGTCAATGACATGGGTTTTCCATGGCAGAGGGAAGGATATGGGGCTCGCGGCAGAAAGAAATTCAACGTCGTCGACCCTGGAGATGGCACAAAACAGGATGGACCCTTGAGCCAGCCACTCTGAGGCGCTGTGATCGGTGACCTTGTGCGAACTGCCGGTGAGAATGTCGATGCAGGCGAAACCGTTGCCGGGGAATACGCTCGTTACTTCGTAAAATGAAAAGACCAGGCGACCCACGGATTCAAGGACGTGCAGTTCAAGGCTGTCGATCTTGTTTGATCGTTTTTGGCGGTAGAGTTCCGCGATCGTGGTGTCGGCGGGGAGGGCAATTTCAAAATCAAGTTCATCGATGTCCGGCTGCGTCAGATCCCAGCTACAGAGAATCCAGGGTACCATTACCTGTGAGAGGTCATCGATGGTGCCCTCGTTATCGAGTTCGTCGCCCCAAAGCAGGAATGTGTCGATGGCCTCGTCCATGCCTTCTGCTTCAAGCGTGTTCTGCGCAAAGGTCATGAGCTTGCCGGTCAGGCTTTGGAAGGTCTGGCTGATTCTTCGGTAGGAAAAATTCTGACTCTCTTCTTTGGGCAGGCAACATTTCTTGTATTTCTGTCCACTGCCGCAAGGGCACGGGGCGTTCCGGGATATTTTCACCGCACATCTTCTCCCTGAAAGGATTTTTCGGCATCAAGCCGTCTTCTGGTTCAACTCCTACGATTGTTCGTCATTTTCCACAATCTGAGCTCACAAGGAATGTCCCGCAAGGGTTGCAACATATTAGTCTGCTCTGGCGTTATTGGCTGCTTGGCGGTGCGCTGTTTCATGAGCTTTAGATTTAGATCAATTTATTATTAACAGAATGTATTAAAAAATGGGGTATTATCATGGCATATCGTTCACGCGTTGGTATTTGTGTCCCTGAAGAAATTGCAGTCGCTATGCAAGAAAGTATTGGTGAATTGCCCAAACGACTCAAAAGAGAAGTGCTTTCCCTGCTTAAAGAGGCTGATGTTAAAATCAAGGATGAAGGCTGTCATGCATGGTGTTGGGACAGGTGCAGTTGGAATTCATCGAGTCCAGATGTAGCCTTTGTGGAAGCTTATCTTGGTGATCTTCATATTGAAGATTATTTGTTCATACGTATTGGTGAGGATACAAACGACATAGAGGTTTGCGGCGATTATGTTGATAATCCGCTTGGTATGAGCATGGATCGGACCATCTCATTTTCTTGAAATGTGGCAACGTGGTCTACGGGGTTCCGGCTGTCTTGGCATGGTTCAGCCGGAATTCATTCTTTTTACACATCAAGATTGGATTCTTGCGAGTCGCTACTCGGGCATTTTTAAAAATACCTACCTATCCTCCGGCAGAAAGGGATATCTACCTACGTAGTCTGCAACTCCCCGAAATTATGTCTTGTGTCATACGCTTCCTCTGCGCTATGGGCGTGAAAGTTTTGTTGACAGTTGGTGGTGTTGAAGCCGCCTTAGTTTTGAACAGCATTTTTCCCGGAGATTAGATTTTCATGGCTCGTCCCAAAAAAAATGATACCAAACCCACGGCCAATCTTGGTTTCGAGGCCAAGCTCTGGCTTGCTGTCGACAAGCTGCGCAACAACATGGACGCGGCTGAATACAAGCACGTTGTTCTTGGACTGATCTTTTTCAAATATATTTTCGATTCTCTTGAAGAGATGCGGGCGAAGCTTATGGCGGGGGAGAGTGAATACGCCTGAGTAAATCCTGCGGATGCGGACGATTACCGGGCCGAGACCGTCTTTCGGGTGTCCATCGGTGGCGCTAATATGGTGCCCAATGGTCACATTTGCCAAATAAAGCCGACTTCCTCTTAGTCCCACTACATTGCGCAGCGCAAGGAAATGGATAACCAATATGTGGTCTGATAACGAAACTTCTGATGATTTCTTTGGCTTTCGGGTCCACGCAGATTTAATCCGCGAACTCATCATGGACCCGACGGTATTGCCGGCGACTATCGGCGTCTATGGTGATTGGGGTGGAGGGAAATCAAGTATTATGCAGATGCTGCGAGATGACTTTGAGAAGGAAGCAGCAGGGAAGGATTCGGCCGCCAGTCCCTACAAAGGCGTGGCGGTGCTTTATTTCAACGGCTGGCTCTTTGAGGGTTACGACGACGCTAAGGCTGCACTGTTGAGCTCGATACTTACGGCGTTACGCGATCATAAGCGCTTTGGACCACAGCTCAAAGAGAAAGCGGTGAAGTTGCTTAAGCGCGTAGACTACATGCGAGGATTGCGGATTCTGTTCACAGGTGCAATTGCTGGGAGTGTGGCGGCTACGACGGGCGGGGCCGGGCTTGCGTTGATGCCTGCGCTGTTGGGTGGTGCTTGGGCAGGTATTAAAGACTGCGGGTCCGATGCTGCCAAAGAGACACTCGAAAAGGGTTCTGAGACGGACTTGGATGAAACGCTCTCGGATATTAGACATTTTCGCGACGACTTCACGACGATGCTTGTCGAGAGCGATATCAAGACACTGGTTGTTTTGATTGATGATTTGGATAGATGCTCTCCAGATCGTATCATCGAAAATTTGGAGGCAATAAAACTTTTTCTCAATGTGCCGAATACGGCTTTTGTAATCGGTGCAGATCGTCGGATCATCAGGCAAGCAGTAGTCTGGCGTTATCGTGATTCGTTGAAGGCTTCGGCGGATGCTCAGGCTGATCCAAGCGAACGGTTGGTGGACGATTATTTGGAAAAGTTGATTCAGATTCCTTATCGTCTTCCGCGTCTTTCCCCTTCAGAGATTGAGACGTATCTCACTCTTCTATTTTGTAAACGCTATCTTGATCCGGATCATTTCAGCTTGGTGTGGGAGGAATCGCGAAATCAGCGAGCCAAAGATCGGTATTGCGCGTTCGCCCAGACAAATGTGCTGGAAGTGCTGAAAGACTCTCGCTTGCCGTCCAAGCTTTCCGAATCGCTACGCATTGGAGCGAGCATCGCCTCGCAGATAACAGATGTTCTCCAAGGGAATCCGCGCCAAGTAAAGCGATTTCTGAACGCGTTTTTTCTGCGTAGGAAGTTGGCTGATGTTGCGAAACTCGACGATGTTAAGGACGAAATTTTAGTAAAGCTCATGCTCCTAGAGTACGCAAAGCCTAAGCTATTCGATATTTTTTTCGAAAGTATGGATGGTCATACTGGCTTGATAAATACGCTAGCTGATCTGGAACCTACACTCGACGTAAAAACGAAGACACCTTCTCAGACACCGAAAGAGATCCCCTCTGAATGGAAGCCGATGGAGCGCTGGCTTGCGATGGAGCCATGGTTAGCAACGGTTGATTTGCGCGACTATATGTGGGTCACGCGGGACAGGCTTGGTTCGACGATGAGCGGGATGACGATGGTCCCGCCAATCGTCCGCGAGGTTCTGAAAAAGGTGCTTAGCACGATGGGGGATGCTTCCGGTCGCGAGGAAATCCAGCAACTTAATCCCGTAGAGCGTTCGATCTTGACCCAACAGCTTGTTTCACATGCGGAGCGATCAAACGGTGATGTTAAGTCATTTCGTGCATTGATGGCGATCGCTGAAATCGATGATCAAGCAGCTGCAGATTTCAAAGCAGTTGTAGACAGAATCCCAAATGCAGATTTACCACCGGCTTTGGCTGTATTTATTGTGACGAACGCTTCAAAGTCGAACGCTTTAGGGAAGGTTTGTAAAGCTATTGTTGCTGAGAATCACGACAGCAAAACACAGTTTGGGAAGGCACTGAACCAAAAGAGGAAATAGTAATGGGCACCTCGACCAACTACTCTGGATCGCCAAACTGGGGTCCGGTAAAATCTGAAACCACCCGTGTGGGAGGCGAAGGATACGTTACGGAGCATCAAGCTGGTTCCATTGTCAGTGGTTTCATTGACCAGATGTTGAGAGCCCCTCAGTTGGGTTTCGGCACACCGCTTTCCCGGCAAGGAGGGGGTTCCAGCGGTAGTGGGAGCGGTGGTGGAATTGGTGGCAGCGATAGAGGTGGCGCGCGGCGCATCGGGAGATCTGCTCGCACCGTCGCCCGCAGAATTGGTGGCTTCTTAGCCGATGTCAGGACTAAGGGATTTCGGGAGGCGCTGGCGGGGCTGGGCTTGACCGATCTTACGGGCAAGTCTCCTGATGAAATCGCGTTGGCTTTGGCGGATCTTCTTGGCGGTCCAGCCAGTCTGATCGAGGAAGCCGCGTTGCGTGGTGCGCTCATGGAGCTGGTTCTAGAATGGTCGGAAGGCGTTCTGGGTATTGATGGCTTGGTCGAATCAGTGACGAACGCTGCACAGAATATCGAAGGCGCACTTCATGATTTTTTTGGCCACTATATTTTTGAGGTCTTCAAGATAGTTGGCTACCAGGGAGTCCTTGCCGCCCATGGCTTTGAAAAAGCCGAAAGCATGGCTAGCCAGATACGAGATTTTATCGATGCGAAGATTGAAGGATTAGAATCATTATACCCGCTTTCATCTGTGGATTGGAATGGCGTTGAAGGTGCGGCGATTGTTGATAGTATCGTTGCGGATACGATTGCAATTTTCGGGGAGGATCAAGAGTGAAATGCGATATCACTATCGAGATTGCGCCGCAGGCAGACTTCAAAAAAGAAATGGCAACGTTATCGTTACATTTTGCAGGTCAAACTGAAAATATTGTGCTAGACATCAATGGGACCGCGTTGCTGAAAGTATCGCGGTACGTTCCAGACATCGGGCAAGACTTTTTGTGCATTGCTTCATGCATATACGCTGCAGATAAGGCAGTTTCACGCGAAGAAACTGACGACAAGTGGACGCGACACATAGCCATTGAAATCCCTGTCAGGCACGTCGATATATGGAATAATGTCGCCAGTGAATTGTCAGCCTGCGTAGGCTTCCTCACCGGTGACCTCTGGGAGTTCTCCTTCCGGTACGGAGAAAAGCGTTTGATCCAAAAGAAACCACGACGGCGTAGCGTCCGTTTTAAGCGTGTCACAGGCGATGCTGTTTGCCTCTTCTCTGGGGGGTTGGATTCCTTCATTGGGGCAGTGGACTGGTTCACGGATAATCCAACCGAGAAATTACTTCTGGTCGGCCACTATGACGGAGACGTCTCTGGCCCAAGCTCGGACCAGAGGGCACTACAAGCTATTTGTCAGCAGAAATTTGCCGGCCGATTCGCGCTCGCCCAAACAAGGATTGGTCTATCGTCAGGAGGCGCAGATACAAATTTTCGAAGCCGCTCACTGCTTTTTATTGCACTCGGATGTTATTTCGCAGAGCTTCTTGGTGAAGGCACGCCAGTCTTGATCCCAGAAAACGGCCCTATTGCATTGAATTTTCCCCTTACACCGGCTCGCCGTGGCTCATGTAGCACTCGTACTGTTCATCCCCAATTCATAACAAGCCTCAATCAGATTCTTGAACGGGTGGGTATTCGCAATTCCGTTAACAACCCCTATGAAATCAAAACAAAGGGAGAGATGGTGCGAGAGTGCCGGGATAAGAACGCGTTGCAGGACGCATACGCGTTGACTCGTTCATGTGCAAAGTCGTCACGACGTGGCCACTGGATTAATAGGCAGGGACCAACAGGAAAGGCACCACTTGGGTGTGGCATCTGTGTGCCGTGTTTGTTCCGCCGTGCAGCTCTTCATGTGAGCGGCCTTGACCAAGAGGTTTACGGCATTCCGGTTGAGTTAATTACTGACCTTCATGGCGCTGCGAGAGCCGACCTGTTGGCGTTAATCGCTTTTCTGCGGCGCAGTGACTCTGACCGTGAGATTGCTGCGGGTTTGCTAGGAAACGGGTCGCTCCCACTCGCCAGACTTCCGGAATATGTTGATTTGGTGAAGCGCATGCGCTCTGAGGTACTTTTGTGGGTGCGGGCAACCGGCTCGGCATATTTGAAGCACGAGGTTCGTGCATGTTGATCGACACCCATTGCCACATTGACCAGTTTTCGTCACCCGAAGACGTCGTCTGCGAGTGTGAGAATAGCAAGTTACGTGTAGTTGCGGTTACGAACCTCCCCTCGCACTTCGCCGTCGCAGCTGACAGGCTACGTGGACACAAATTCGTGTCTGCGGCCCTAGGTATGCATCCACTGTTCGCACCCGATGGCATCCGCGAGTTGGCTGCGTTTAAGCGGATGGCACCGCAGTCAGATTTCATTGGAGAAGTCGGCCTTGATTTCTCCCGCCAAGGCATCGCATCGAAGGCCATTCAAGAGCGCGTATTTGAGGAGGTTCTTTGCGTAGTTAGGGACCGTCCACGTTTCATCACTTTGCATAGTAGAGGAGCGGAGGCCGCTGTTTTGGACGGACTTCGTCGACACGGTATCAAGGCGGCAGTCTTTCACTGGTTTTCAGGCACGGGAAAAGTCCTGGAAGACATCTTCGCTGAAGGGCATTTTGTGTCCATCAATCCGACTATGCTTACAAGTCCGAGTGGTCAGCGAGTAATTGCAAAGTCCCCAAGAGAAAGAATTCTAGTCGAAAGTGATGGTCCATTCACAAAATTGCATGACCAAGTTTGCAGACCGACGAGTGTTGCCATTGTCTATCAGAACTTGGCATCTCGCTGGAATATTTCGAATGATAGAGTTGTTGCCTGCATAAAATCAAATTTTGACAGCATCCTAGGCCGAGTAGCCTTGACGTCACCCCGCTGAGATTTTCTCCTCACCGAAAAGGCAGACTGCAGAAGTAGCCGCGTTGCCGCTATCTGGAGCCACTGGGGGCGCTGAAAACCATTTTGTCAGTGATGCCGACGTCAATGTTATTCCCCCACCATTCCAGTTGGCCCCTGCTTAATAAATGTCACCTCAAACGCCTTGCAAGGCCGATACTGCTGCAACCGATTCGCAAAAGCAAAGGCATCATTCATCTCGTAGTGCTGAAAGATGTCGAGCCCACGATCCAGTGAAATTTTCCAGCCGTGGCCGGTCAGGATGTGACGGGCGTGGATCGTGCCGGTGCTGTCGAATTCCCATGTGAAGTTCACACCCACCGCGATGGCTGACTCCTTCATCTTCTCGAAGTTATCCTTCTGCTGATCGCCTTTGAACTCGTCTTCCGTCGTCACCAGATGAACGACCACTTCTTCATCAGGAGCCTTGTGCTTGACCACGGTCTCCAAGAATTCCATGAAATTGCGCATCTGGTAGAACAATCTGATGTATGGATCGGTGACCGTGATCCTGCTGGCCCCTCTGAGGTAAGGACCCAGGAGCTTGTCGAAAGAGATGCCTTTCTGGTTCTCCTGAAAGACAAGGTGCTCTTCCCGGAGCTGTGGTGATGAACTCTCGACAACCTGCATTTCCTCTGGATCCAGATGCTGAACGGCCAAGCTCTCAGTATCCCCTTCACCCTCTTCGACCAACGTCTTGTAATAATGCTGGGGGTATTCCCGTTCTTCCAGCGTTTTAACCAGAACGGTTTTTCCTTCGCTGTCGGAATATGCGAATTTGACCAAAGCGTAGGTGTTATCGATGCGCAACAGCTGATCCTTGACACGCTTTCTCCCCTCCATGGCGAACTTCAGAAGCTCTTCCATCTCTTCCTTGGTGGCTTCACCGTGAGGATAGAGAACCTTCATCAGCCCTGAAAATGTCTTGATCACTCCATCCCTGTCTCGGGTGGAAATGTCCTTGGAAAGGGTAAAATGAGCATTGAACTTGTCCGAATAGTCATGGCTGCGCATGAATCTCAGGACTTCCGCCAGATAGTCGACCACAAATCCATATCCATTGGAAAACATCTCGCCCCGGATAATGTCTACTTCCCAACCGGGAATGTAGAAGTGGATGCGATCCAGAAAAGCGGAATCATGAAATTTGTCCGGCAGGTCGTCAAAAAGATCCGCATGCTTCAGCATGAAAGACACGGTGTGTTGGGTGTTACCGACAAAGACCATTGAAGCCTCAGCGCCCAGGGTTTCGACGCCCCTGGAGAAAGACTTGTTGGCCATGTAATTTTTCATGATGTCGACAAGGGCCTTATCGACTCGTTTCTGCTTTCCGGCGAACTCGTCAAAGGCGACAGCGTCCCAGTACCCGACCAATCCAATCTTGCCGGAGGTGTTGTTTACGAACAGCTTGGGCACGGTGACTTCACCGCCAGAGATCAGGATCCCATGGGGTGAGAATTCCGAATAGATGTGGGATTTGCCGGTCCCCTTGGGTCCAAGCTCGATCAGATTGAAGTTCCTTTCACAATACGGAATGAGCCGGACCAGTTGCAGAAGCTTACTGCGCTTGCCAAAAAGCTCGGGATTGAAGCCGATGCTCTGGATCAGGAGGTCAATCCACTCCTCCGTGGTGAAAGCTTTACGGGCCTCGATAAAGGTGTCGTAATCGAAATGAGACAACTGAATCGGCTTGAGAGAAGTCAGAACCCATGGAACCACGTTGGCGGATTCCTCGAATTCATAGTTCAGATCGGCAATGCACCACACCCCACTGACCAGAAGCTTCGGATGACTTTTCACGGTCTGGGAATCCACCAGGACATTCTTGATACCCAGGTTGGCGAACGAGGCTTCATATGAATCGGTTTTGTCGTTCAAGGCCGCACTGATTTTGTCGATGACCTTATAACGCCCCTTTTCCTTGATGTTAGAGCGAACCAATCCAGCTTCGTTCCGGTGCACGTAGTGCTTCCGAAGGATCTCCTTCACCGTTTCGATTCCGGCCTGGATGGTGTTTTCGTCATTGGTCGCGCAGTATTGCCCGAGCAGATA
Organism: Candidatus Cloacimonadota bacterium; assembly: GCA_020532545.1. GTDB lineage: Bacteria > Cloacimonadota > Cloacimonadia > Cloacimonadales > Cloacimonadaceae > UBA5456. The sequence goes on from JAJBAW010000034.1 coordinate 10,975, forward strand.
TTCAAGGACGTAGGAAGGAACAATGGCATTGCCCTTGACGGCCTTGACCAGATCCTTGCGCACAACGAGGCCCGGAAAATACTGATTTATCTTGTCATCAAGCTGGCTCATGGTTCACCTGCTAGTCAAAATCACTCGTGAAGGAACGCCGGAGCGTATAGCGAAGGGATTTGTACTCTTTGTAATGGGCCGTGCCCGTTATCTTCTCGTCCAGACGTAGGATGACTTCCTGACCGTTGGCAGCGTCTGCCTTACGCGAAAGCAGAAGCTGAACTTGTTTTTCCCGTTCACGGGAGTTGGCGGACGTATAGTCGAACACCAATTCATGACTGTCAGAAATCATCTCGCCTGTGGTCAGAGAGAAAAGGGCAAGGCGTAGGGATCTGGACTGGATTTTTTCCGTGACGGGCTGCACCTGGTAAACGGTCACTGCCAGTTGCCCGGAAGTAATGAGGGATGAGGCTCCACGGAAAATCTCAACATCCACGTATTCGATGTCGCTCTGCCGTTTCTTGTTGATCTTGAGGATGGGAATGATGACTTCCTGAAGGCTGGCGCCACCATGGGCATAGCGACTTCCCGTACCATGCTGACGAAGCCGATTGATGGATTTGGGTATCTGAACCTCAATATTACCTGTCAGACCCAAGTCCTGGCTGCTGAATGTTTTCAGTCCCGGTGTTTCATCAAAATTCCGACCCAATGCGAAACGTCGATCCTTGAACAGGATGGTTTCTGCCGAAGCGTCCTTTCCCGAAAAATCACTGTTTTCAAGATGTCGATGCTGATAGATGAATCCATGGTCGGCCGTAATTATCAGATTGCTCGCATTTGCGCCGGTGAGCTTCTTGACCATGCGGATCAATTCCTGAATCGCCTCTTCGGCTGCATCAAAAGCACGCTCCTCAGTTTCGCGAGTATGCCCGGTCTTATCGATCCTATTCTGATAGATGTATACGACGTCATGATCCCGGACCAAAGCCCTGGCGTCATCTTTGTTCAAGCCAATGAGATCGTCTGCTGTTATCGCCGTGGACTGAGCATGGGTTGATTGCAGAATTTTGATGCGATTCGCAGTTCCTTGTGAACTCATCCCATCGACAAAAACGGTCCCCGTTTCATTCTCAGCCAGAGACAATTCCTTGTTGGGTAACAAAGCCGCCATTCCAAGCTGTGTGTAGCTGGGCAGCACGGAAAGGGCTGGACTCAGTTCCGCTTCGTACCGGTCTTCCTGACGGATCAGGGCCAATAATTCAGCCGCGATCTCATATCGGAGCCCGTCGGAAATGATGACGAAAACCTTTTTTCCACGATCAACAAAATGGCGAATATGTTGCTGGTAAAAATTGCGTTGCAGGTCGATGGCTCGGCTCTCCCAGCGAGAGAGGCCGTCAATGTGCCGTTGCCAAGCATCGTTCACTTTGAGCAGAAAATTCGTCGTATACAAATTTTCAATCAATTCACAGAGTGATTCCAGCAAGGTCGGCTGATTGGAAGCCCGGAAATGGGAAATGAACTTCCGGTACATCAGATCCAAAGGGTACCAGCGCTCCACATATCGCACGATTCCCTCGTCAAAGGAGCTTGTTTCTAGATTCGCCTCACGCAGAGTAGCTATAAATTGTGCAGCATGACCGATGGCTTCGTAAAGATGCCGGAAATGATCAAACCAATGCCCAGACCGCCGCTGCCGGATGCAGTTTTCCACTTCAGCAGGAGTCATGGTGGATTGTGTCACGGACTGAATCAGGTCGCAGAGAATTTTCTGGTCGATGAGACGGAAATAGTCCAACTCCAGAATTTGGCTCAGAGCAATCCCATTGAGCTTGTGTTCGACACCCAGGTTCTCGGCGCTTTGGTCGGACAGGATCTCAAACGCCTGCCCATGAGGCCGGCTGTCCTTCCAGCGTTTGAGAAAGACAATGGCCTCAGCCGACATCCGACTAGAAGAAACTCGTTTCAGTCGGTCACTTTTGCGAATATCTTCGTATTTACCTGGCGTGATTCCGGATTCGAAACAGTCGCCAAACAGACGCAGGGCAAAGTCTTTGATGCCCGGATTGGGAGAACTGTACTCGTAGGCCTTGAGCGCTTCTTCCCAGAGGAACTCGTCCAGCTTGCACCGACAGATGAGCTTATATTTCTCGTCTTTAACCTCTGCCAGTTCCGCCAAAAGGTATTCCAGGACAGAATCCAGACGAGGATCTGAACCCGCACACACGGCCAGCATGTTGATGCGGATTCTTCTGGCGGTGTCGTTATCTTTCAGAAGCTTCTTCAAGGCGTCCTTGCGCTTGGCCGCTTGAAAGAACGGAGCGTGAACCTCGGTGAGTTCGGCGAACTCCATGCCCAATTCCAGTTCGGAGAGCCACAAGGCAGCCTGGTCGGTTCGGAACTCTTCTGAGTACAGTTGCACATCCAGCACCCAGTTTTCGAGATTATCCGGCTGAGGGCCTTCTTTGTAGAGGAGGAATTTTTTTTCCGGCTCCAATCGAAGAATGCGGTACTTAAGGCCAAATTCATTATTGTCGATTTCAACCTTTTCAACGCCGTCGAGTTGGGCGGCTTCGAAATCATCCCGCAGTTCCTTCTTGGCGTCATACCAGAACACGACGCGTTTTCGTTCAAACAGCTTGGATAGGGCTTGATTGATGCGGTCGCTCATGCGTTGAAAGCTCCGTGATCCTGAAAAAGTTGGAGACGGTCAGATATCACATTGTTGGGCAGCATCATTCCTCCTTGGCTTCCAGGCCGGGGATTTTTTTCAGGGCGGATCCGAATGTGGTGTAATTGACCTTTACTCCGTCATCGAGATCAATGCTGATCTGTTCCGTGGCCAAGGGGTAGAGGGTGTCTCGTTCGTAGGTATCGAGTTCCGCAATAATTGTGGAATAGGTATCAATATCCTTGAGCGCTTTGGTCTTTTCGCCCTTGGAGGCATCAGAACTGGCCTCGACCCGCCTCAGATGTTGGACCTGATTGGTCAGTTTGGATCGGAAGTCACGCAGATATTGAAGCACGGTACTGATTGTGTCCGGGCGGTAACGGTGCATGTAGATCAGAGCGTTGAAGCTGCCCTTGGGACTTGAGAACAGCCAGTAGATAGGACGTTTTTTGTTCCGCTTGATATGATCGGTGTAGAAGTCTTTTAGGAAGAACTTGCGGATGTCCTTGCCTAAGGCTTTTTCGATAAACTTGAGGTTGGCTTCGAACTGCTCTTCGCCAAAGGCGATCTTCAGGAACGTCCTAAAACGCTCAGTGATGTCGTCAGGAAACCAATTTTCATCAAGCATGGGGATGACGTTGTCGTCATCGGCCGGGAAGCTGGGCTCAGGAACTCGCTTCAGGTAGTCCTCGATGGTCTCGCCCTGGCTGGCCAGGATCAGCCCCGGCGTATCCAGCGCATAGCGGCCGAACATGCAGCCCACCGCATAGGAGACCAGTTCGCGCATGGTGTCGGCCAGCAGCAGTGCCTCCAGTTCGTCCTCGCTCTTGCCGTTGCCGTAGCGGTAGTGAGGGTTGCAGGTCAGGGTTATCTCGTTGAGTTCAACCTTTTCATCCAACTCATCATTCAGTCCGTAGGCATCGATGAAGATCCGGTTATTTTCTTGCTCCAGCCGCTGCATCTCCAGCGTCATCTCCCGCCAGTGTGCGCGAAGCCCCCGGTAGGTGGCCTTCAGGCTTGACTGGTGGTAGTCGGGATTCAGTAACGGCAGGCTGTTAAAGTCCCAGGAGGTTTCGTAGGCGTCCCAGTCTTTGCGCCCAATCGAAATCAATCTGTCAACAACTGGTATAGCGTTCTGTACAAACTGAAATGGTAATACCGATAGATTCCCCGTTTGAAACTCAACCGTTGGATTGATTGATTGCAAGAGATAAGAGGATATTTTTGATGCCAAGAAGCCAAGCGCACTGATCAGTATTTCATGGGGAGCAAAGCAAGATGAACCTTTTGCATCAAACATGAAACCTTTATCGGAATATCTAATCCCAAAGGAAGACGAGCTAGTTGCTGAATATGTAAGTGCCTCCTTGAAATAATATTCCTTGCTTCTTGGAAAGGCGCGCCCTGTTGAGATTATTTCTTCCCCGTCGTTATACCAGTTTACATGGTACTCCCTGTTTCCGAACCATTTTCGATAGCTGCCGCCTTTGTTGTAGGGGAACCATTTTTTGCCACTCTCAATCGCAGCATCTCTCGACGTACAATCTCGACCCGCTCTAACTACAGAGATTTCATGCCATAATCTTAAAAACCGGCCATTGTCAGCGGTAGTCATTCCCCCTGTGACAGTCAAAGCATCACTAAGAGCCGGAAACCTTACGAATAGTTCTCGCATAGACTGGCTGAGCCAGTATGTAAATGGTCTTCCGGGGATCATATTGAGATCTTCAGTAGAAACTCGATATAACCATTCACAATTTGGATTCTTTGCTGCTTCGAGTAGCATCGATGATTTTTCTTGTTCGGATCTCCCTTCAACGAGACGAGAATATCCACCTCTTTGCGATGGTAAGCGCCTGTTCGTTAGCACAAATGCACAAGTCTGAACAATTTCACCTCCAATACTATCAAAGGCTCGCGGACCAAGGTGAGATAAAGTATCTAATGTTGTTTCGTGTAATATTTTGTTGCGAAGATTCTCGAATGTAGCAAGAAACATCCAGCTTTGCATTGTGATCATTGCCACAGCACCCTTTTTCCTGACTAAGTCAAGATTGCGTTCAATGAACATTGCAAATATGTCTGATTTACTGTTCGGGTAACTGTCTTTTGCCCAAGAACTGAGCCTTTCATTCATCCCTTTTGTGAACATATAAGGCGGATTAGCAATCACCACATGATATCTCGGACTCAGATAGTCGACCTGCTTCAGCAGTGGAAGCACTCTTTCCGTATGCATTTCATGGAATAGCAAGTGACTGGAAACTTTTTTTTGTTCCAAAATTCGAAGAACATCTGCCACAGTAGTCAGTGCAGGCCGGATCAAAGAACCGAAATTATCAGCTTCTTCAAATTGTCGCAGGGTTGTTTGCAGCGCGGAGGTGAACAAATCTTTGCCAATAAATGCCATATAATCTTTAATTTCTTGATCAGAAAATCTGATAGGCTTTAATACACAAATATTAGGCGTTACGTATTTGTTAAAAAATCGGCGCTGCTTGGCACGAGCCTTCATAGTCAGGGCGAAGGCGGCCAGTTCCCCGGCGCGTTCGTCGATCTCGATACCGTAGAGGTTATTGGCGAGAATCTTCTCCGGGATCTCGGCGGGCTCGTAGCCTTCTTCCTCGTAGATAGCGTAGAGCAGATCAAAGGCATAGGTGAGCATGTGTCCGGAGCCACAGGCCGGGTCGCAGATTTTGATCTCTTCCGGCTTGCTGATGCGCAGGAAGTCCGTTTCGGCCTGTTCGGGCTTGATGTAGTAGTTCATCTGCTCGACTAGCTTTGAGCCAGGACGATTGAGCATCCACAAACGGCCGAGGGAGTTTTCCACCAGATAGCGGACGATCCAGTGCGGGGTGAAGAGCTGGGTGGCGGCGGGGATGTTCTCGGGCGTGATTTTCTTGTTCTTCTTTAGGCCATCGAACACCTCGTCCTTCTTTTCGGAGATGTAGAACTGGTAGAGCCAGCCGATCACCTCGACATCCCCGCAGGCATCCGGCGTCATTGCCTCGCGTGTAAAGGCGAGGATGGATTTACCCGAAAGCAGGTCGTCGGGCATCAGCAGTTCGGTATAGTCGTCGATGCGCTGGAAAAGGAACGGCATTGCCTTGTTCCAAAAGTTACAGGCGGCCACCACCAGCTGGCGGTAGGCCTCGGACTGAGCATCTGGACTGGGTGCTGTTCCGCTCAACAGGGCAAAGATCTTCTTGACCGTATCGCTAGGCACCATCTCTTCGTCGATGTGCCCCATCTTGGCTTCGGCCAGAATCTCGGGCTGGAATTGTCCAGGATCGGCTGGAGAAACAACATTGACGCGGTTATAGCGGTTCACATCCATAAAACGCAGGGCGCATAAGCGGTTAAACCAGATGTAGGCCACCTGCTCGATGACCTGGTCCTTGCCGTGGCCTTTAATCGCCTTTTCGAGTTTTTCAACCGCCGCTGAATGCTCACGACGTGCCGAGCTCTCTGCCTCCAGCACCAGTTTCAACTTGACGTCCATCTGTTCAATCAGAGAGCGTCGGGCATATTGAGCAAATCGCTTTAACTTAAGTGTTTCCATCGTTAGTCTCCCGCACTCAATCGCCGGACTGAATTTGCGCCGAACTGCTTTTTGTACTGATCCAGATTCAAAATTGCGCAGCCAACTGCGCAGGGTGCTGACCAATCTTTATGCGTGATAGGCAGAGACCGTTTCAGTTCATCCTGTTTTGCCAACAACAACGCTGGCTCCAAGCTGGCCATAGAGATCAATACAAGGTAGTGGATGGGCTTTGTGGCTTTCCCGCAGAGCGTCCGAAACCATAAGCTGTCCCGGTACTTCCTAGCTAAATCAGGGATAAGGTTTCCGGTTAGCAGTTTTGTTTTGAACGCCTCTGGATTGACTACCCCTGGCATATCAGGATCTTTGACTTCGAGAAATACAAATCGGTCTTTGAATTCAGCAATGAAGTCCACTCTCTTGATGGTGCTTGGATTATGCAATCTATCATCATCAAAGATAATCGCTTCTATGGAAGAGCTAAAGTCAAACTCCAAGTCATTCTCAACTAAAACTGTCATCAAGCACCTCCCAAAGAGCGCTTGATCTCTTCATCGTAAAGATCGCTGAATGTATTAGCGATAGCATTGCAATTCAGTTGTCGATAATCATCAGCAGACTGAACATTCACATTCCCATTTTCTCGTGAAAGCGCATGGAATCTAATATGATCCCCTGCGTTGGCGTTGGCCAAGAGGTCAAGCCACTTGAGCAGAACATAGTCGTGGGTCGCCAGAATGATCTGCTGATCACTGCGCGACAGCTCCAGCATCGTCTGCACGAGCAGTTTCATTAGCTGTGGGTTTAAGTTTGACTCCGGTTCATCCCAGAACAACGAGCCTGAAACACCAGGAACAAGGGAACAATTTTGCAATAGTCTTTGTAATATTCCGAACTTACGGAATCCTTCCGCCATCATATTGGGACTGAAAACATCTTTTCTTTGCGGCGAAAAATAGGTCAGCTTGCCATCCTTGGCCTTGCCGTCGGCATATTCAACGTAGGTGCCAGGTTGGAACGACATTTCTCCGGCATCCAGTGAAAATCGTCCCTCCATTTTGTTAACCAAGCTTTCGAGCAACCATTCTTCTTTTTCTCGCGGTTCCTGGCCAGCGTCATTGAGAAGTTTGGTTGCAAGATCAAAATAGGTTTCATCGAAAATGAGTCTCAGAACACTCTTATCTATCTCGACGTTTCCGAAACCTCTCAGAAATGTAAGAAGTTCCTTCGTGGGAATGAAGATAGGATTCCAGCTATAGTGATCGTAATCACTGTTCTTTTCTATTGTGACTGATTTTGAATTAGAGCGGAATCTTAGTGATATCTCTTTGTCGGGAACAAAACTGGCTTTCATCCACGTATCTTTAGCAACACCTGTCTTGCGCATTTTCCAAAGCTTCAGATCAGGAGGCAGAAAGACATTGAGAAGCTTATCTGTTAGAGCATTATTTATTTCTTTATTCGATATTTTTTCTTGGCTACATAGGCCATTATTTGCTGAGCAAAGAGCGTAGGCTGCCTTTAGTAAATGGCTTTTCCCAGTACCGTTTTCGCCAATGATCACATTGATCTTGGCGGAAAAGTCAATGGACAAGTCTTTGAAGACTGTGAAGTTCTTCAGAGTCAGGTTTGTGATCATATTTGAATCCTTTTTCCTTTGCGGATTTCATCCAGCAGGGCATTGCGCATGGATTCCAGGTAGCGCTCCACGTCAGTCTCGTCGGCCAGCCAAGCTTTGTTGAAAGATACCTTCACCGAGCGGCTGGGAACATACTCAATCTTAGGTTCAGCAGCTGTTGGAGGCGTTGTGTCCTCCGGTGTTTCGGCGTCACTACCTGGAATTTTGACCGGCTTCGACCACTCGCTCATCTTGGTCAGCAGTCGAGAATACTCAACATCTTCGAATCGACGCACGGTACCCTCGATAATGGCGATGAGTCCACTTTTCTCGATTTCCATGATCGTGTTAGCAAATGGGGCGTTCAGCCCAGCCTGACACTCAGGTGTTAACGCTGCATATTCAGAAGAGGAATGCAGTTTTGTTTGGAGAACCTCCAACGCCTGGACTGCCTTGGACCGTTCATCCTGCAACGTGGTCGTGACTTTGCGCTGTAGGTCGCCAAGGAGAGCTTTTACCTCCTGCATGGCTGAGCCTTTGAAACATTTTGGATCAGCCAAGGACGTCATAATCTGTTCGGTATCACCATCAACGTAGGCCAGATTTGGCTCTTGGTGGCGCAGGAATGCCTGGGCTTCATCAAAAATGGCACGTTGTGGCCCATTCATAAATTTGATGATCGGGTCGATGACTTCTTCCTTGGCATCCAGAAGAAAATCAGTTTCTTTAGAAAATTCGCTCAAGAACCACGAGTACGGTTTGGACGCGATACCCTTGAGCTTGTCAGTGACGGGAACCAGAGAAACCAGGAATGGATACTGGTTGGTTTGCTGCGCAAGCGGAAGAAGCGTGTCCTGGAGATATGTCTTCAGGGCAACAAGACATTCCTGGCCCAGTGCTTTGGGTTCATTGGCTGACGGTGATCGGTCAAAGAACTCGTTGAAGAAGTCTTTGAGTTGTCGAACCTGGGCGGGAGTAAACTCAACCTGCGGCTCCAGGATGACATTGGCGTGACCTTGAGTATTGCGCAGCGCTCGCTCCAGGGCATGTTCCTCCAGAGGCTCGCTATCCGTTTTGCAAATGACCTTCCCCCGAGCAAGGAGTTTGGCCACCATGCACTGGATCGTAGCCAAACTCCAACCGTATGGCTTCTTTTCAAAGGCATCGACCAAACTCTTGACTGTTGTCCGGACTCCGATGCGGGCATTACTTTGGATATGGGCGAAGACTTCCTGCTCTGCCTCACTCAAACTGACGGAATCCGTGTCCATCAAACTATCAAGTTTTCGCTTGAGGTACTTCGTGATGTCATTTTCTGAATAGCTGATACCTTGCAGCATATTCAGGTTTGGGTAGGCTCTGGTTACGAGGTCATGAAATCCCTTGGTCACTCGAACATTGGGATCTTCGGAACCGGTGTCCAACTCCGAGCCCTGAATGAAAATCTTGGCCTTCCCAGTCAGCAAATGGACGTGCTGCTGGATCTGCCGATAACGATCTGTGTTCTGTCCGCTTTTGGCATCCAGAATGCGTTTCACTGCTTCCTGCTGAGTATTGGAATAGTTCAACCGGATATATTTCTCGGTCTTTTTGTACATGACAACATCACGCAGGAGCAGGTCGTCTTGGGGCAGGACGACCATGACCTCATCGCGGGCCATGCTTTGAGTCTTCAGAACAGCTTCCTTGCCGGAGTGCTCATGGAAGGGCGTGATGAAATTGACGGCCAGTTCGTACTCGCGTCCGAACAGCCGATCATCAAGCCTGCGGGAAAAGGGATAATCATTTCCGGAAGCGTCGTGACGGATTTTTTTGGTCCTGAGCATGGTGTCGAATATGAGCTTTTCCAGTTCGTTGCTCACTTCCTGGGCATCAACCTCAGTGCTCACGATTTCCTTTTGAACGTCCTGCTCCTCGTCAGTGAGGTAGGAATAAATGTCACCGTTGCGCTGAATATATGTCTGCTGCTCTAGGACATTCAGGGCTTCCACAACTGATTTTCGAAGTTCGGTAACATTCTGCTGAAAGGATTCGAGCATCAGGACGCAGATATTAAGTTGCGTGGCTTTGAATTCCTTCACGTACTTGACTAAAAAGAGGGCCTTGAGCACCCGGATAGCGAATGGACTGTCGAGGTTATTTTCAGCCACCAAGACGGAACGCTGAATTCCGGCTTTGAGAGCAGTGCGGATGCCTTCAAACATGAGGTCAAATGTCGCAAGCTGCCCGAGTTCATGGTCGCTGATCTGTTTGGCTACCTGCTGGAAAACCGCCAGCATGGATCGTTCACCAACGGAACTGTGTTTTCCTTCAAAGGCGCTGTGAGCGGAAAGTCCTTGGATGGAAGCCTGAAACAAGGAGAATTGATAAGGAATGAACGGGTATGCGTGGATAAAATGATCCCGGTCCTGAAAATTCCGATAATTGATTGAACCGTCCGCAAATCCGAACAACGTATTAAAATTGTTGACCTGATCGTGATACACTCCGGTGAGAAGGGTGATTCCTTTGTCGTTCTTGGTCAGCAGCCTTTTTTGAATCACCTCGGCAACATCGGCACTGGTCAATTTGAGGCGGTTGGCGAAACGGGCCATGATCTTGGTAAAGTCGTTGCCCTGCTTCTGGGTCATCTCTCCAATAACGCTATCCATGTCCTCCTGTGCGGTAACGATCACCCAAGCCCGCCCCCGTGATTTGGTGGCGAGGCTTTCAGCGATGGTCTGTAGATTGGTCATGAGCTTTACGTTATTCGCGATGTACTGCCCTACCTCGTCCACAAAAAAATTGAGACGAAATCCTTTTTCCTGGCGTTCGATGTAGCGGTTGACCTGGTCCGCAAAGTCTTCAATCGAAAGACGATAGTCGGATCTGTATTTATCCAGGATACCTGAAACTGCCTGCCCGGTAACCTTGGCGTAAGCCTCGTCAATCTGCGAGGCCAGTCTTTTGGTCCTGGATCTGCCCCATTCCCAGTCGTTGCCGGAGATGGTCAAAAAAGCGGCTTTGAACTTGGCGAAGAGGCCGTCTCTGTCCAGATCCCGCTCCATCTGAGCTATGTAGGGCTGCTTGCCGTAATAGCCGCACATTTCATCAAAGACCTTCACGAAGACTGCTACCAGGGCATCAAGCTGGGTCTTGGAGATTACATCGGCTTTCTGGTCGATGTTGAAGAGGATGCTACGCGATGGGATCCTGCAAGCCCTTTCCAAATCTCCACGAAGAATCTCGTTGTCCCTACACTTGGGCAGAAAAATCTCCAGAATCGGAACACCATCGATAACCCGGCTTTCGAGCAGCAGGGCAAGAATCTTCAGAAGGTGGGATTTGCCTGATCCGAAAAATCCGGAAATCCAGACTCCGTTGGCCCCGCTGTAGTTGACGTAGGCGTCCAGAAAGGCTTCCAGGCGTTTTTCCACCTCATTGGTGAGAATGTATTCCTCAACTTCGAGTTTAAGGCTCGCTTCATCATCAGCTTTGATGACGCCTTCGATTGGTCGGTCGACTGGTTTGCTGAAGAGATCTCTCAGGATCATGGCAAAATCCTTGGTTAGACTTCGTAGGAGTAGATATTGAATGCCCGGTAGTATTTGTCGTCGTGCAGAAGGCCGAACAGGTCCAGGGATGCGCCGTTTTCCAAAGATTGGGTGTACGCTCCCGGAAAAAACATCACCGTCGGCTTGTCCTTGGCCGTACTTTGCAGATTGTTCAGGATCGTGTGAGACCGGATATAGGGAAAGATTTCCCCCACTCCGGAAAGAAACATCACATGAAAATCCGATAGCTGCATACGCTCGGCAATGGCCGGAGTCAGAATGGTTTCGACATCGAGGATGCCCTGGAGCTCATCTTTGAGTTCGTCCTTGGTCATGGTCTGTTCTTGCGAGATGTACCATTCCAGATCACCGTTTTGCTCAAGGATTTCCAAGGCGAGGTCGTAAAGGTTAATGTCCAGAACCTGGATCCCTGATTGCTCAAGTTTATTTATGAGCTGCTTGCGCAGCCGTTCCATGTCTGGAGCATCTTTGGGCTGGAAGGGGCATATGAAAAAAGGGACCTCGTTACCAAGGCCGCCTTTGTTCATGAACCGTTCACTGGATATGACCTTGAAAAGATGATCCGCCCTTTCATGGAGCTTCATTTGGCTGTGTTCTTGAAATTTCATTTCCACCCCGGCACATCTGATTCAAAGACGGGAAAAATGGCTATTTCTTCGGGATTTCCTGCGCGGATGACGTGGGCAATCCGTGGGGTCAGTAGGACTGGACTGATTGCGTTACCATCAACCAATTCAGCCTCTTTGAGCATCCTGAAGAGAACCTGTCTGAGTTTCTTTTTGGTTGATTCGGCAATGGACTGCAGTTCCTCGTGAGTTTCCGCCAGGCGGTGGACAAAGGCATCAAAATCCTTGAGCTGAATTGTCTCCTGCCGTGAGAGGTAACGTTCCCTCAGGACGTGCACCGCAAAATCACGGACCAAGGCGTATCTACGACAAACGGCGATCCAAAGGATCTGCCGTTGGTCTTTGGGTGAGCCGGTGGTAAGAATGGACAATTCATAAGGATCGAGAGTTTTAAGGCGTGAGCATACTTCTCGACAAATCCGGACGGCTGTACTGGCTGTCCTAGCTTGAAAGGAGTTATCCTCAATGAGCCGTTGCTCGGTCAGCTTCCAATCCTGGCTAGACAGAAAAAATTCAGCAACCATGATTGATTCGGCAACGAACAAGCCGCCGGTCGTGAATGAGAGGGTATATTTATCAGGGGTAGGCATCTTGCGGTAAAAAGCCCCGGTAGAATTAAATGTTGCGGAATAATTCGGAAGAAAAGCCCCACCTATGGGGAAGTGTCAAGGATTATAGGCCGTAAGATAAGAATGCCTCTCCACCCATAAAATAAAAGCAACGAGGTCACATCTTCATGAACCCGCTTGCGTTTTTAAAGACAGCCTTAATCCACGCTTTTGTTTCATGGAGTGGGCTTTCGACTCCCTTCTGGACGAACATGCTAGATGTCGCTCGAATGGACGTGACGTTGCCCGCTTTCGTCTGAGAACTCAAGGTAATAAGGGCTTTCTTCGCCTCTGATTGTCTGCCGAATAGTTCTTCGTAACCCTCCCAGGCAGGGCCGGTGACGATGACGTACCCCAAGTCGACGCGGGGCAGTGTCGTGGTCAATTTTTCGTTCGCGCGAACGCAGGCCCGCAAGGCGAGAGTTTTGGCTTTGTTATCGAAGAAAAGTAGTATCACATTCTGCCCTCGATCTTCCTCAAAGATGAAAGTGATTGCCTTTGCCGAATTGTCCGACGATACCGCGTGCGTCAGTGGGAATGCTACGGGATGGGTTGGATTCGGTTTCTCTGGGGTTTGAATGGCTTGCGATGGCGAGAAAATGCTGGTCACGGTGGCCTGCATGGTTTTGTACGCGCCGGTCAAGAGGATGGCAGCCAAGGCGCATGCGGCAAGTTTGAGTGTCAGTATAATCCATGAAAAATTCGACGTTGTCGGTTTTCCTTTTGCCATCGCTATGCCTGCAAGCAGGGTGAATGGAAATCGCTTTGGGAGAAACGGAAGTAGGGCGAATACTATCGGGGGAAGATCCTTGCTGCCTGCGGTTTGGGCGGTAGGGGGCGTGTCTGGCGTATCCGATTGAGCGCGAGTGTAGATCACGCCGCATTTTGGGCATTCGGCAGCGCTGCAGAACTGGTCGTCGTTTTTTGTGCGCTCATGAAAGCACTTCGGACAGACAATGCTCCCAGTTTGGGCTTGCTGGCCCATCGCGCTGGGCTGTGCCGCCTGGTTGGACACGGCTGCGGCCAGCAGAGGGATGATTTGATCTCTCATCTGAACCGAAACACTCCCGCGCTGAGAGAGGATAAACGGTCGCAGATAACTGGCGTTGAGTACGGCCACTCCTTTCACCGGGCCTCGAATTTCAACAAATCCTTGCGAGAAGCAAAGAATTGGCTTGATCGTAAGCCCGCGCAGTCTCTCTGCGTTCAGGTGGTCCCGGAGCGAGTAGGTCTGGCTCCAGCATTGCTTTAAAAAATCCTTGAAAAATTTGCGGCCGTTTCTGAGCAGTTCGTCATGCTCCTGAGTTATGTTCCCCTTCTGACTTTTGGTCTCCACCAGGAAAAGCCCGTTGGGGCCGAGTACGACGTGGTCGATGTTGAAACCGGGGAATTCGAGGTCATGGAAGACGTAGTAATCGTCAGGGAGCTCCTGCAGGGCTTCGGCGACAGCTTGTTCAGCTTTGGCTCCTGTGTCGGCGTGGGAAATCCGTTTTTTGAGATTGATTCCGGCTTCTTCAAGCGCCTTGATGGAGACGACATAGATGACTGCGACCACCGCACCCCAGAAAAGGTGGCCACGCGTGAGCAGATAGTATCCAACAGGAAGCAGTAACAGAAAGGACAACATGGGCAGGACGATGCGGGAGATCAAATCCTGGTACCGCGTGTCCCCCATGGCAAAAGCACTTTTGCCTGCTGATCCAAAGATCTGAGCCATTTCCTCCTCACCCTCCTGGAGCATGCGCACCTGAGATGTGCTGCACATTTTGTTGCAGCCATTTTGATAAGCCTCAGCTGTGCAAGAGTGTCAAGTATTTTAGGATGTAAGACATATTGGTCGGCGTTGTTGGATTCGTGTCGTTAATTGGTGCTTGTC
>JAJBAW010000035.1 GCA_020532545.1 Candidatus Cloacimonadota bacterium
CATACCGCCATAGGAGAGCTTTGCCCTTTACCTTACGGTTGCAGGCATCTCCCGGGCTTACACCTGAACGGACAATTGGGTGGGTTGGATTCTCACCAACTTCCCATGCAACGCTTCGTGGCGCACCAGATCGGGCGGATCAAGAGGATTTGTTGGATTAAAAAGGTAGGGGTTTTGGGCGAAAACCCAAGTCCTGCCTATGTGGGCTGTAGGGGTTTTGGGCGAAAACCCAAGTCCTGCAAATGAATGATGATGATAGAACACAGATCGGGCGGTTCGTGTGAGTCTTGGAGCTCAAGGTGCCTAAGATAACTATCAATTTACCATAAGCTTAGCGGCGCTTTAGACTTCAAGCGGCAAAGAGAGTCTTTTTCATCCGAATAAACCAGCCATAAACCAGCATTCTTGGAAACACCAGGGTCCCCCAATCTTCTTTCTCATTTGAGAGACTTGATCACATCTTTATCTACCCTTAATCAAGCGTTAATTATTAACGCTTGATTAAGGGTAGATAAAGATGTGATAGACGCCCTGAAGAGAGGGAGAAAGGATCAAATACATATGGATTTTGCTATCTAACGACACAGGAACATTCGCTTTTACTTCGATGTAATCATCATCCATGGATTGTAGGAAGGGTGCTTCGCCCACTTTTTAGACTATTGAATCAGCTAAGTTATTGGAGAATAATCGAAACTTGTTGAACAGTCTCTTCATTAGGAGACTGTTCAATATAGCTAAGCAGATTAAACCGTTTCCAGTCTATTCTTTGAGAAAACTGGTCGATATCTGTCTATTCGAGCTTCAGACATTTCCCGCTGGATTGGATGCATCCATACCTTGGTCAAAAACAGAGGCAATGGCGATGATCGGTAAGATTGAGGAGATATAAAGCTTATTATAAAAACCATCCTGCCTTAATAGACAAAGCCTAAGGCTAAAGCAGAACCGGAGCTTAGTCCGGCTTCTTCAGTAGTTTGGTAAAATCCTTGTTCAAGAAGCGGGTGATGAAGAGGGTCTTGATAGCGATGGCGAGTTTGCCAGGCGTGATGGTGCTGTTTCTCATGCTGTCTATGAGGAGCGGAATTAGCCTCCAACCTTTGCTGAGATAGACTTTTATATAGGCTCTGGGCAACATCTTCTCGATCTCGGCATAGCCGATCCCGATGGGATTGTACACGCAGTGCATGATGTCGTACTCTTCCCAATTGTAATGCCTGATGCGCTTTTCGGCTTTCAATTTATCAAATAGCTCGGTGCCAGGGAAAGGCGTAAGTATCGAAATCAGGACATAGCCCAAAGGCAAGCTGCAAAAGAAGCGGATATTCTGTTCGAGATACTCTTTCGTGTCAAATTCGTCGCCGGAACCCAGGATCATATACCAGTTATGCGTCACGCCCACTTTGTTCATAATCCGGATTGCCTTTTTGATCTGCTGCACGTCTATCTTTTTGTGCATGCGTTCCAGGACCTCGGGAATGCCGCTTTCGATGCCGATGGAGACCAGCTTGCAACCGCTTTTCACCATGCGGGCAAACATCTCCGGATTCCGGCAAATGGTATCCACCCGGCTCATGCAGCTATAGGTAAAGGTCAGGCCTTCCCTTTCGACCACATCGCAAAAGTGGTTCATCCAGGCGGCATCCACGGTCAGATTGTCGTCATGAAACCAGAAATCCTGGTAGCCCCATTCGATGTATTCTTTGATTTCCGAGACCACGGTCTCTACGCTGCGTTTGCGGTAGGCCCCTCCATAAAAGGCTGAAATAGAGCAGAATGAACAGAAAAAGGGACAGCCGCGGGAGGAGACGATCTTGGGGCTGAAGCTAAATTCCGGAGCGGTAAGGTCACGCGTGATCTTGGGCAAATGTTCAATGTCTTGCATGATCACGATCTTTTCATCGTTCCAAAAGCGTCCGTCTTTATAGAAGGCCATACCCATAATCTCGGGGTATTCATTGCCCTTTTCCAGCTCCGCAAGTAGCTGCGGGAAAACCTCTTCGCCTTCGCCACGGCAGATGTAATCCACCTTCGTATCTTCATAAACTTCTTTGTACATGAAGGTGGCATGATGGCCGCCGATGATGGTTTTGAGCTGAGGATGGTCTTTTTTGACTTGGATCAAAAGGTCGCGCACGATGGGATAAGTGGATGTCACGCAGGAAACTGCCAGCAGCTCTGGTTGATAGCGGCGGATGTATTTGCCCACATTGTCTTTATTGGCGATGACTACGGTCACCTTGTGTCCGGCCTCTCTGGCTGCGGCGGCTACGTAGAGCAAGCCTTGCAGGATTTGATTGCCCGAGCGCAGGCTTTCGAGGCCGCCAATGGTGGATTTAGGTGAGATCAACAATATTTTCATGTCTATTTCCTTTAGCTTCTTAGAGGTTTTACGATGAGGACGGTGAACAATCCTGTATGAGTTTATGATAGCATGCAATTTGCAAGCCAGATATTTGCCAAATAATGTGGGAGGAGTAAAACCTGGCTGATGGATCAAGAGAATTGGGCGGAACGGGAGTCCGCCCAAACGTTAAACTTTCTAAACCATCTAAACTTTCTGAACTTTGTAGATAGAGCTGTGGGCGGAACAGGCGTCCGCCACTACGTTAAAACGCTAAAACCTTAAAACTCTACAACTCTATTTCACCAGACTAATCTTCTTGCTATTGGCTCCACTACGCAGGATATAGATGCCATTGGGGCACTGCAAACCACCACTATCCTTCCCATTCCAAGTCAGCGTATAGTCGTTTTTACTGCTGAGTTTCAGGCTGGTGATCAATTGCCCTTTAAGGTTATAGATCTTCAGGGTTTCTTCTGCTTTACTGGCACTTTCCAACGAGATATGAAGATCAGAGCGCATGGGATTGGGATAGGCTTTGAGCTGAATGGTCGCAGGCGTGATCAGTTCATCAGAATTTGGCACGGGCTGAGTGACTCCCAGTTTTTCCAGAATGAGCCCCACCATTTCGGTGAGTCCGATATCTCCGTTCGCTACGTCGTTGAGGTGAAAACTGCTGCCGATAGTAGTGTAATCTTCATGGGCATTGAGCACTCCGATAATGGCATCGACAGGGTCACTATTGGCAGTTTCAAAGAGCGCACTGGCAGTGGCTCCCACGGGGGACATGGCATCGGTTAGATAGTCCGGATTAGTGTAATCCCAGAGACTGTCTTCCGCTTGGATCCTCTGGATCTGTACTGCCGAATAATAGGGTGCCTCCAGGCCGAATTTACCCAGGAATTCGTCATTGATATTCCAGGGCAGACGTCCTTCCAGATAGATCTTACCACCGGTTTCCAGATAGCCATTCAGCAGAGCGTATTCAAAGCTATCCACCGCGGGGATATCATCGTCAAATAGGCAAAACACCGCCTTAAAAGAATCGAGGTAAGCATAATCCGGGATCAGGCGATCGCTGTAGATCACATTGTAGCTGGTGTTTTCGCGAATGGCGTTGACCACTGGATAGGCGTCGAAATGCGGTGAATAAACCAGAATTTCACCTTTGGGCTGAGGAAACTCAGTGTGTCCCAGCACGGGATCGCCAAAGAGCAGATAGGTATAGACGTTCTGCAATTCCGGCCAGACGATGCCGCCATCATCAATGGGGTCGCCAAACAGATAATATTGGGTGTGCAGGAGATTGGCATAGGCCAGGGCTGCGCCGGCGCTATAGCCCCCTTCGGCATAGTTCTCCAGAAAATGGTAGTTGTAGCTGGAGAGTCCTCCCCAACCGGGGGTTTCCCAGCCCACTTTGTACCAGCCTGTTCTGCTGGCGGCCACGATCGCCACTGCTTTGGTGACCAGTGCCTTTTCTGCCAGAGATTGCTGCTGGTAATCCAGATAGCCATTATTGCAAGAGGCGGCGAAGATCACGGAGCCGTGTTCGGTTTGGATATTGTCAAAGCTATCGGTATCTACCAAAGGCAGCCACTCCATCTCATAGGAATCCGGCAGGCCGTTGCTATTCGTATCATTCATCCAGATCTTGCGGGCGGAGGAAACTGCGGAGCCGTGGGCACTCCAACTGATCAGGCCAAATTCCTGGGTTCTGAGCAGGTTATTAAAGCTCGCTTCATCCAGATCATAGTCCGAGGGATAGGAAGGGATAACGCCAATCTGCTCGTACAGGGTCGTGGTCTCCCAATTCCTGAGGATCGTAGCCTTGGCCAGCTCCATGAGGTCTGCACCATCGGTCTGCGGCATGCCGGGCACAGGTTCATCATGATAATTCAGGAAAGCGGCCGGCAACAGAGCCTTGCTTTTGAAAGGAGCATTGCTTTGCTCAAAGGCAACAATGCGTTGGGCAATCTGGCTCACTTCAGCCGCGTTATTCGTGCTAAAGCGTCCCACAAAAGCCTCCGGGGTATAATCTACCCCATAATCTTCCTCACCGTACTGGGAATAATATTCTCCGTAGCGACCATCCCCATCTGTGTCCCAATTGCTGGAAAGATCGGCATAATAGAAGTCTGAAGGCACGGTGGTATTGCTGTTTGGCTCCGGAGTGAGATACGCGATGGGCACCAGATCATGATCCCCCACCAAAAGCACATAGCTAAAGGGATAGAGCACTTGCTGGGTGATCAGATGATTACGCAGCTTTTCTGCAGCATTCGCGCCTACTTCATTTACCAAAACGTCTGCGATATTGGAAAAGTGGATGGTAAAACCCTGTCCCTGACGGAAGGCAGTCCAGGCGCCCAGAGCACTGTAAAGCTCTGGTGTGCTGATCACGATGATGCCCATGCTGTGCCGGGAAGAGGGACGGTACCACTCATTCAGCCTCTCAGCATTGGCAAAGAAATCAGCGTTCTTGAAGGTAGCGGGGATCAGGCCTTGTGCTCTGGTTCCGGGCTGATATTGGATGGTGATCTCTGCGGTTTCAGACCACAAACCGGAATGCTCATCATAGGGATTGATGGCAAAGCTGGCATAAGCAAGCTCTCCCCAATGGCGCAGGCCCAGATAGTTGTATCTTTTGCTAGAAGTACGCGGGCTGTTGCTACCCAATATCCCTTCGCTACTGATAAAAGGGGGATTGATCTGCTGATAGCCTTTGGCCGCGGCTCTAAAGCTATCAAAACTGAGCTCATAATCCAGGATTTCAGCATTTTTGGGCAGCAGGATATTCACGCTGTGCACGGGAACTTGCCTGCTGCCTGGAGCTGTGCTGTAGCCGCTGCGGGAGCTTTCCAAAAACTGGATATCCACTGTGAGGCTGGCGGCAAAGATCAGGATGGGCAGGCTTAAGATCAGTATAAATAAGGGCTTTTTCATTCTTTTTTCCCTCTCGGTTTAGGTTTAGGTCTGAATTTAGGTTTTGGGCTCGTCTTTTGGGGTTTGGGGCGAAAGAGTTTGGCTTTGCTGAGGGGCATTTTCTCGGTAGCCTGTTTCAGCACAGAGCTATCCAGTGCTTCCTTCTGCTCCTCCAAAAAGGCCTCTACGGGGATAGGTGCCTTTTCCCAAAGATCGGATAAAAACCAGCCTAAAACCTGTTGCACCACCTTTTCCTGATCGCGGATCAAAGGGGTGAGGAAGGCCAGCATGGCATCGGCATCCAGGGCCCGTTTTTGCCACATCAGGGATGTCACCACTGCGCGCCGGGTGTATTTGCTGCGGGAATCCCGCCAGGAGGTGTAACTCTCCAGGTCGATCAGCTCCAGTTCAAAGAATATGGGCAGGATCTTGGAGCCGATAAAATCCGCATGAGCCCAGTTTTCCACAGCGGTATCCAACCATTCCTTGATCCGTTCGCGCACATAGGCATCCATGCGGGGACGGTGCTTTTTGATCAGCAAAATGGCCAAAGTGCCAAATTCGTATTTCCCGGTTTTGAGCAGAATAAGGCCTAGCTCCGCTATCTCGCGGGGGGTGATTTCATACTCATCCATAATGCGGTCCCGCAGCACTTTCAGCTCTTCATCTTCAATACCAAAGGCATCGTAACCCTCGGTGAAATTACGCATATTGCGCAAGGCCAGTACGGGGTCTTCGCGATCGAAACAGAATCTTTCGATCTCGGCATATATACTCTTAAATCTCTTGTTCATCTCAGGCATATTCATATTCTCCACCAGATAGTTGCCGGACAAGTCTGCCCGGGCTTTGCAATCACTCTTATTTATAAAGCAAGGATTGTTCCAAATGCCCGGTAGATAGTCTAAATACCTGGCCCGGCTATATTTCTACTACGAAATCTCGCTGGAAATCCTCGTGCTCGTCGTGATCCACATACCCCAGAGGATTCCTCACCACCCTGGTTTTGCCGATATAGCGATCATCAAAATCGTGGGCATGACCGTGCGCCCAGAGCGCGATTTCTGGATGTTCCAGAATAAGATCATCCAGATTGGAGACAAAACCGGTGGAAAGATCCGAACCTCTGAACAGCTCCGGTTCGCACTGAAAACTGGGTAAATGATGGGTGAGCAGGACAGTCTTGCCGGCAAAAGGCTGGGACAGCGCCTCCTGGATAAAGTTCAGGGACAGTGCATGATAGGCATTGGTATCACTGACCCGAATGTGGGTTTCAGTTCCGCGCGGGCCAGCTTTGTAGATAAAACGATAATCATTCAGGCCGTTTTCCAGCTTGGCCTCGGCATGAGGAGGGATCTTGCTCCACAAGAGCGAGGCGATGATGCGGACATCCTGATAAATATGAACCGCATTGTTCAGACGGAAATGGCGCTCTGCAATCTCTTTGTGCACAGAGGGATAGGCGCTTTCGATATTGGAGCCGTAAAACTCATGATTGCCATAGGTGGAAACCACCAGGGTAAAATCCCGGCTAAAACCCTCTATGAAAGGCTGAATCGGGTCGAATTGTTTGAGCGTGCACAGATCCCCCGCGATCAAAAGCAGATCAGCTTTGGGCAGCAGCGGATTTTCGCTGAGCCAGACGCGGTTGGCGGGAAATTCCAGATGTAAATCAGAGACTATCTGAATCTTCACAAAGGCTCCCCTGCACTTAGTTTTACTTGCTTATTCATAATTTTCCTCATTCACCAAAGTATATGACTATGGGATAAGGTCAAGGGATTAATTGGGAGAATGTAGAATTTAGAATGTATGATGTATAATTAATGGAGGTAATTTGGAGCTTATCGTGCAAATTGAGAATTGGAGGCTTAGCGTAGGACCGAAATCCTGTTCCGGTCTGACCTATATCTATGAGTTGAGAGGGTTTAGAGTGGTTGAGAAGGTTGAGAAGGTTTAGAGCTTGAGGGGGTTCAATATACATTCCAATCTGCAATCTGCTTTATCTATGAGTTGAGAGGGGTTAGAAGGTTGAGAAGGTTTAGAGAGTTAATATAACTTCATGGACAATATCCGCCCTAAAAGACTCAAGGTGATGGCTTTAGCCGTCACGCTATGAGCTGCTGTCTGGGAAGACTTTACCGGGTCTTTTAAGGCGCGGACTCCCGCAGCTCTATATAGTTATCGTCACCCAAGGGCATACTTGCCGGCATCTACTTCTTTCCAGAGCCTGATTCCGGGGTCTTGCTGCATACGATGTCGTGTAGATGACGTGTAGATAAGAGGATTTTTTCCTGCTATCTACACGTCAGCTTCAGGACAACAAATGGGGTAGAGCAAGCTGGCAGCAAGACATCAAAGCCGAAAAGTTCCAAATCACCTCCATTAATTATACATCATACATTCTAAATTCTCCATTAATTAAACGCCGTCCTTGACACAATTTTCCACTTTCTACTTAATGCACTCTAACTAAAAAACCCCGTAAGGAGTGATTATGATTACAGTCTATATCAATGGCAAGGCCACTCAGGTGCTGAAAAACACCAAGGTCTTACACGCCTGCACCAAGGCCGGATTTCCGGTCCCGCATCTTTGTTACCATGAAGACCTGCCTGCCTTTGGCAATTGCGGAGTCTGTATGGTGGACGTGAATGGCCGCGTAGTGCGCGCCTGCTCTACTCCTTGTGAAGACGGCATGGAGATCAAAACCACCGGCAAAAAGCTCCTGGACCTGCGCCGGGAAGCGGTGGAAATCATCCTGTCAAACCATCCCAATAACTGTCCGGAATGCATCAAAAACGGACGCTGTGAATTGCAGGATCTGGCGCAAGAACTCGCCATCCGCCACATGAGTTTGAAACACGTCAAACGCAAATACAAAGGCATCGACGAATCCTCGCTCGCCATCACTCTGGACCCTTCCTATTGCATCAATTGCGGACGCTGCACTTATATCTGCAACGAAGTCCAGGATGTGCATGCCTTGCAGATTAGTGATCGTGGTTTTGAGACCTTTGTGGGTCCCACCTATGGTCGCCTTCTGGAAGACAGCGAGTGTGTAAAATGCGGTCAATGCAGTGCTTACTGTCCTGTGGCCGCCATCTATGAATGTGATGACTCCGAGGCCCTCTGGGCTGCTTTGGACGATCCCGAGCTCATTCTGGTAGCACAGGAAGCACCCGCAGTTCGGGTGGCTCTGGGCGAAGAATTTGGCTACAAACCCGGTACCAACGTGAAAGGTAAGATGTACACCGCGCTCCGCGAACTGGGCTTCAAGTATGTCTTTGATACGAACTTTGGGGCAGATCTCACGATCATGGAAGAAGCCAGTGAATTTGTGCATGTCTTCCTGAATAAACCGGAGACCTTCCCCCTCATCACCACTTGCTGCCCTTCCTGGGTGGACTTTTTGGAGAAGTTTCATAGCGATCTGATCCCCCATTTCTCCTCTTCCAAAAGCCCGCATCAGATGGTGGGCACGATGGTGAAAACCTATTGGGCCGAGAAGATGAATCTGAACCCGGACAAGATCTTCCTGGTCTCTGTAATGCCTTGCACCGCTAAGAAATATGAGATCGAACGCATGGACGATATGTATGCTTCCGGACACAAAGAC
Organism: Candidatus Cloacimonadota bacterium; assembly: GCA_020532545.1. GTDB lineage: Bacteria > Cloacimonadota > Cloacimonadia > Cloacimonadales > Cloacimonadaceae > UBA5456. The sequence continues at coordinate 8,886 of JAJBAW010000035.1, forward strand.
GTGGATCTCACCATCACCACCCGTGAGCTGGCCCGCATGCTCAAAACCAGGGGCATCGACCTTGCCAAACTAGATGATGGCGTGGCAGATAACCCTCTGGGCGAATACACCGGCGCCGGCACGATCTTTGGAGCCTCCGGTGGAGTGATGGAAGCAGCCCTGAGAACCGCATACCACCTGGCTACAGGCGAAGAACTGCCAGACCCCAAGATCCCCTTTGTGAGGGGTGGCAGAGGCATCAAAAAAGGTAAGATCGAGATTCTTGGCAAGGAAATCCGCATTGGCGTAGCCTCCGGGCTGGGCAATGTCTCCACGCTGATGAACGAAATCCGCGATGCCCAAAAAGCAGGTAAAGAGCCCCCTTATCACTTTGTGGAAGTAATGGCTTGCACAGGCGGTTGTGTGGGCGGTGGGGGTCAACCTTACCGCAGCACAAATAGCGTGCGCCAGGCCCGTGCCAAAGGCCTCTACAAAGAAGACGAGGGCAGTGAACTCAGGGAATCGCACAACAATCCCTCCATCCAAAAACTCTATAAAGCATATCTGGATGCGCCCAATAGCCCGAAGGCCAAACGCCTTCTGCACACCAGTTATCTCGCGCGTCCCATGAAGATCAAAATACCCGAATAATCTATGAATAAGCCGAATAAAAGCCTGATCTATCCTCTTTTCATCCCAAACGAGGCCTGTCCCGGTGGCTGTATCTATTGCGATCAAAGCAAGATCAGCCGTGCCGGTGCCTTTGATTTGGAAGAGGCAGAAGCTCAGGTCCAGGCTTTTATCTGGCGAAATCCGAACCGCGCTAAAGAAGTGGCCTTTTATGGGGGCACTTTCACGGCCTTGCCAGTTTCCCGACAGGAGGCTTTGCTGAAGGGAATCCATGCCCTTTTGGACGATGATTCCAGTATTCGCATCTCCACTCATCCTCTGTATATCGATGATGAAGTGCTGGAGCGCTGCAAGGCCTATCGCGTGAAAACCATCGAACTGGGCATACAAGACTTTTGCGAGCTGCCTCTGCAGAAAAGCGGACGCAATTACACCACCGCCCAAGCCCTGAATGCAGCACATAAAGTTCGCGATGCAGGGCTCATCCTGGGTCTGCAACTCATGCCTGGGATGCCGGGTAGTGATGAAGAGACTATCAAAGAAAACCATCACCTCTTGCGCCAGCTAAAACCCGATCTACTCAGGCTTTATCCTCTGGTCGTGATCCGTGGCACTCCTCTGCAGCAGATCTATCAGAAGGGTGAATATACCCCGCTTTCGATCCCGGAAGCAGTCAGGATCTGCGCAGATTATGCAGAGCTCTGCGATGAGGAAGGCATCCGCATCATCAAATACGGATTGCCCTCGAATCTGGAACTTCAGGACTACATCGCCGGGCCCTTTCATCCCGCCTTTGGCGAACTCGTGAAGCAGGAACTCCTGATCCGGAAACTGAAGCACAATCCTGAGCACTTGCAGCACTTGGGGGCAAAAGAAGAACAGCTACTCCGAGCACATGCCTGCCAATATCTAGGCTCAAAACTACCCAAAATTTCTAAGCAAAACCAAGATAATCAGTCCGTAAGAAGATGATTGAAGGGGCAAACATGAAGTATAAACTAATGATTTTATTGGGCATCTTACTACTCCTGGCGGCCTGTGAGATCAAGAAACCCTCGCTCCCGGTCTGGGATGTAGATCTGAGTGTGCCACTGATCAATGAGCACTATTACGTGTCGGATTTGCTGGAAAATGAGCACTTTACAGTAGATGGAGACAGCCTTTTGTATCTGACTACCCAGGGGGGTACCCAGACCAATGTCCTGGACGTGGTGGAAGTGGAGCCCAATATCAACCTGAACAATCTGCCGGTATTATCCGGTGCAAATACCACGCAAACCATTCCTTTTAACTATGGCCCCAGCAATGTCAATCCCTCTTTTGGAGTGATAGAGTCTGGCGTGCTCAAGATCCGTATAGACAATGTGGCCCCTGCTGCGGGCACCTGGCATCTGGAGATCACTATTCCCACCCTCACCGATGCGGGGGGTGCTCCTTTGCGCTTGTTTTACACTACTGCCAAAGCCTGGCACAGCATCGATCTGCACGGCTATGGCGTTGGCGTCCGGAACAGCCCGGATCCCCTGGAGAATCTGGATATACAGATCACCAGCTCCTCCGCTCTGCCCAATGGTGCAGCATTGGCAGCCATCAGTTTCCAGATGAATGAGCCGCTCACTTTTAGCATGTTTCAGGGACACTTTGATCATTATGAAGCTCTGGCGGCAGATTCTGCCAGCGATATTGCTATTGATTATCCGCTACACCTGGACGATGCCATCACTCTGCAAGATGCTTTCATCGAGATCGCGGTCTCAAATCAAATCGACTTTAGCTGTGAATTCACGGGCTGGTTCCGAGCCACGCGCGGCAACACAGTCATCACCATCCCGATCCTGGATGATGAGGGCACGAACTTCCGCATCGGCGCAGGCACAGTGGACCATCCCACCCTCCTGACCTTCACAAACCGCATTTCGGAGCTCATGCAGATCATGCCGGAGCGCATTGAGATCGTAGATGTCAAATTCATTATAGATACAGCTTCCGGCTACGGCACCTTGCATAATACGGATTACATCTATGCCCATTACACCGTATTATCGCCCTTCCGCTTTACCTTGCACAACAAGTCCATTATCGTAGAGAAGCCCACCAAGATCAGCATCAGCGCAGAAAATCAGGAGCGCATCAGCAAGAACGTGCTGGAAGCCGTTTTCAAAGTAAAAGCGCTGAATACCGTGCCCTTGGGAGCCAGAGCTTATGCCTATTTTGCCGATCATGAAGCTATCGATATTGCTGACCCCACGACTTATAGCTTTGTAAAGCAGGTCGCACTGGGTTCTTCCCTGACTCACCCGGATTGGCAAGATCTGGAACTGCTGGACCTGAACCGGGCCGAGCTGGATCTTTTCACCGCGCCAAAGGTATATCTGAAATGGGTCTTCCACTTCGACGAATCAACTGACCTGGTGGAAGTTCATGCCGGTTTGCGGGACTTTATCTGGATCAAAGGGCAGATTCTGGCCAGCGTGAGAGTGGAGGATTTGTAAGATGAAAAAGCTCTTGTTACTCCTCTGTCTCTGTCTGGGACTAGGTTCGCTACTGGCAATGCCCTCCGCAAAATCGATCTTTTATGCCGATAGCTATATGCTGCGGGCGCAGGGTGTGGAAGCCAACTATTGGAATCCCGCCAAGCTGAGCAAAGACGGCCGCACCGATGTCTGGCTACCCCTGGTAAATTTCGCCATCTATGCTGCAAACACCTCCCTGGACCTGGAGACTTACAATTTCTTTGTCTCCCGGGATACTCTTTTCGCGGCAGACAAGATCAGGCTTTTGGACAAAGTCGATGGCCGCCTGAGATTCGATTCCGGCGGGAGCCTTAGCATCTTTGGCATCACCATGGACAATGTCGCCATCTCAGCCTCGGCCAAATACTTCCTCAAAGGCGCTCTGGCAGAAGACTATCTGAAGATCCTGCTCTATGGCAATACCGAGGATACGTATAAGTTTATGGAGTCCGACACCAATTTCTCGGCTCTGGCCTATTCCGACGTCACCTACGGCATGGGAGGGCTTACTCTTCCCTTTATTCCAGAGTCTATTCCTGCGATCAAAGCGGGATTTGCGGCGAGTCTTTTGACCGGAATACACAGCATCAACACCCAGGAATACAATGGCTACATCATCAACGATTCGGATGATGGCATGAGCGTATTGCAAGAAATCAAGCTGCGCAGAGGCATCGGAGGCGTGGGCCTCAAGGGTATGCTGGGAGTATATTCAGAGATCACGCCAGAGTTGGAAGCCGGCATCACTCTGGACAATATCGCCGGTTTTATCAGATGGAGCCTGAAGAGCCAACTGGATAGCTACCACTTTTCGGCAGACAGCGTTTTCGTGGCCAATATTGATGAAGACTTTTATCTGCAAGAAACCGAAAGCCGTAATATCAAACCTTTTACCACCACTTTGCCCCCGGAATTGCGGCTGGCTGCCTTGTACAAACACAAATACGCAGCCGTCTCGGCAGACTGGGTGCATGGCTTCAAAGAAACAGCCTCCACCAGTGCGATCGGAACCCTGTCTTTGGGCGCCAGCTTCCTGCCCTACAAGGCTGTGGGACTGTCCTGGGGGATTTCCCTGCCCAATAGCCACAAGCCCCTCAAGGTCTCCTATGGCATCGAGTTCAAAACCAGATTCAGCGATTTTGGGCTGGCAGTGCAGTCCTACGACAGCGTATTTCCCGGCTACAAATCCAAAGGAGTCTCTCTGGGACTCTTTATGAGTAGTGGGTACTGATGATCTTTATATTAGCTGGCCTCCTGGCAATCCTGATCTCCGCTGCATTTTATTACCGCACTCAGCCCGAACTGAGCAAGGGCAAGAGAGCTCTGCTCTTTGCCTTGCGCGGCATCACGCTATTCATCTTGCTGCTGATTTTACTGAGCCCCATATTCTATTATATCAGGCAACAGCAGGAATCCGGGCAGGTGCTCTTTCTGAAGGACACCTCCCTTTCCATGGACCTGAAACGGGATAATAAAAGCAAGAAAGACCTGCTGAAGGCCCCGCTGCAAATCTTGAAAGAGAAGTATGCCGCGGCTGGATATGAGACCCTGGAGCACAACTTTGCCAATGGCCTGAAAGGCAGCCCTGACAACAGCCTTTTGATCAAAAGCCTCAGTAAGCTTAGCCAAACTCTGGATTTCAGCCGGGTTCAGGCCATAGTTCTGGCCTCCGACGGCTGGCTGCGCGATGAAGACTTTAGTTTGATTCCCCGGCTGGGCGTCCCCATCATAGCTCTGGCCGATAGCAGCCGCTTTTTGGTCCCCGATCTGGAGCTGAAATCCGTAGAGACAAACCGCTATGCCTACCGCAATGAAGCCGCCATCATCCGTGCCAAAGTGCAGTCTGCGAATTACTCCGGTCCGGCCGAGGTCCAGCTTTATCTGGGGCCGAACCGTCTGGCCACGCAGAAGGTGGACTTAGAGGAAGGCCTCATACAAACGGTGGATTTTAGCCACCGCTTCGCCCAGACCGGATTCTTCAATTTCAGGGTGGAGATCACTCCCCTGAAACAGGAGACCCGCCTCAGCAACAACCAAATGCCCGGCGCCATCGAGGTTCTGGCAGATAAAGAGCTGATCGTTACTTTCTCAGATGCCCCCGCCTGGGACAACAAATTCATCCAGGATGCTGTAGCTACCAATCCCAGATGGCAGAGCGCTTCCTACCAGATTCGTGATGGCAACGTCTGGCAGGGCGAAAAGATCGCCAAATTGGACAGCAAGGACAGAGCCGCTGTGATCGTGATCGTAAACAACGGCAATCTGCGCCTGCACAGCACTGCCACAGAGTATATTAGCAGCAATCTCAGCCGGGGAGCGGGATTGCTCTACCAGGGCCTGCCCATAGAGCAACTGGCCGAATATCTGCCCCTGCAAAAGTCCAACATCAGTGCTCCCTATCAGGGTTTTGTGCAAATCTCGCCGGGTGCTTCGCTATATGCCATGCTCAATGCGCTCTCTGCTGAAATCACCAAATTGCCTCCGCTGGACTATTATTACGTCACTCCCACCGCTGGTGCAGAGATCCTGGCCAGCATGAACAACCCTCAAAAATCCCCCGCCATCGCCATCAAACACAGCGGGAAAAGCCGCACTCTGGCCTTCAGTTTTCTCAATCTCTGGCGCTGGCAATTGCAAAGCCCGGACGGCAACTATCAGAAGATGATGGTGAACATCCTTACCTGGCTCAGCAACAAAGCTTTGGGCTCTTACAGCGCCATCTATCAAAGCAGCTATATGCAGGGCGAAAAAGTCATTATCCGCCTCAGAGCAGAGGATGATATTAGGGGAAGTGATCTGGATAAAAACCCGCTGATCACGATCTTTGATCCCGATGGCAAGGAAATCACCCGGGACTTTATGGTCCGCGAAGGCGATGAATACAGCTTTAACGCCGAACTCAGCAAAACCGGCAACTACCGTTTTGAGATCCGCGAGCCGGATTCCCAGCAAAAGAGCAGCGGCAGCTTTGCCATCTCTGAGACTGTGGCCGAAGAGCGGGATTTTGACTTCAATCTGCCCCTGCTGAGCTATCTGGCCTCCGAAAGCCGGGGACGGCTGCTAAACCTCAGCCAGGTGCAGGATTATAAGCCTTTACCCCCCACTTTGCGTGAGCGTATCTCCCGCAATGAAATTGCCTTTTATAAGAAATGGTATATCATTTCCCTGTTCATCCTCAGCTTCTGTCTGGAACTCTTTTTCCGCAGAAGATGGGGCTTACTATGATGAACAGCATCAAGACCGTAACGCTGGCTTCAGCCGGTGCGTCATCTGTCCGTAGCACTGTCTTTAGACGGTGCGTGGCCCCGGATTCGATACGTCCCGTGTCGAAAAGGTCGCAGGTCTTGAAAAAGAAGCTAAGCTCCAAAGGGGCAAACAGCCTTGAACCCAAGAACAAAACAAAGTTTTTAGACCTGCTAAACCTACGGGAAACCAAGAATTGGTGACAGTGCACGCACCGTCTAAAGACAGTGCTACGACCGGCTAAAACCAGCGTTACAACAAATGTGTTACAACAAAAGCGTTACAGCAAATAAGGAGACTACATGAAGTACACTTTCATTATCGCCATTCTGGCCCTGCTCGCCATCTGGGCCTGGGACTGGATCAACGGGCCCAAAAACAAATTCAACCTCTTGGGCGTAGCTTTCATCATCGGAATCAGCATCTTCAGCCTGGCCTTCTGGCAGAGCCGTCAAGCCGCCACCAGCCTGCGCGTGGTAGGCTACTCCAGCAAACTCTTTGAATCTGACCTGGTAAAGTGGAACATCTCCGTACAGAAGATGGTTTCCTCCAGCCAATTGAGCCAGGGTTACAAAGACATGAATGATGATATCAAGGCCTTCAAAGACTATCTCATCAAGCAAGGCGTGCCTCTCGATGAAGTCAGCGTTCAGCCCGTAACCAGCTATCAACAATTTGACAATAACGGCAATATGACAGGTTACAACCTCAACCAGAGCGTCTTTATCCTCTCGGAAAACCTGGTTAAAATCGAGGATCTGGCCTTAAACCCGGATTTCTTTGCCGAACGGGGTATGGTGCTCAACGATTCCCGCCTGGAATACCTCTATACCAAGCTGCCAGAGCTCAAACAGGAACTGCTGGCCGCTGCCACGGAAGACGCCCTGGCCCGCGCCACAGAGATCTCAGGCTCGGCCAAAACTTCCTTGGGCAAACTGCGTGAAGCCCGTGCCGGAGTATTTCAGATCACCGAACCGTATTCCACCGAAGTCTCGGATTATGGCATTTACAATACCGGTACCAAACAAAAGAGCATCAGCGTAACCCTCACCGCATATTTCAACCTTAAATAGAAGAATTTGACAATCCGCCAAGAGCCCAGCTCAATCCCAGCGGATTTGCCCTTGCCGAACGCACAAGCGCCGCGCGCTATTCAGCCACCCGGCGCTTGTGGCTTTCATTTGCTTTCACCATGTCTTGATCTTGAGTTGACTCGGAATCTCAAGTCATCTCGAATAATACACATCTTAGAATCACGATCATGGCAAGGGCTCGGAGGCCTCTTCTTTCGCAAATCAGTGGCTAAAACACTGCTATGCATGACAGCCTTTTTTCAATTGGACACTAAACTCTATTTTGGAGATTAGTTGCTTAAAGAGATTTTTATAGTTTCTTCCCTTTTAGTTTTACAATGCCAATACGATTAACCCGAAATAGTCCTGTAAGGACGCTATTTCAGATAGCACCTTTGAAAAAGCTGCGCCTCTCATCTGCCGAAGCAAAAGTGAGGCGCAGCCGATTCCTACAGTCCAAGCTCGAACTTGGATTCTATGAAGTCAGGCAAGCGTGTTCAACGTGGATCAGTGTTTGCCTTGATATGATAGAACTTTCCTGGTCCTTGGGGAATATCGCAAGTCCATATCAGTCTTGTAGCTCGATTGGGAGCAGCAGACAAGGTATCGTTGCTTGTGGGCGCTGCTATTGCCCTGCCAAAAGAACCCAGGCTCGAGACCTCAGTGAATCTACCGTCTGGGCTGTCTCCGACATACACTTTGTAAGACTTGGCACCGGGGACTGCATCCCAAGTGAGGCTTAAGTTGTTGCCTTCTATTACCAGAGCAAGGTTCTGCGGGGCATTCAGCTCGCCCATATTGATATAGAAGGGATATGGATCAAAGGGATTCCCCAGTATTTGGTTATTGACAAAGGGCAGGGTTTCCACTACATCCACAATCTCATTGCTATCAGCCAGAAACACCTTGTATGTGAGTGTTTGATTCAAGACATTTGAATACTGGGTCAGGAACAAGACCCATTGATCATTTACTTCTACTGGCGTGGCAATACCCCTGCATTCTTCGCCGTAAAATGCGGCTATCGTGAGGTTGGGATCGTTCAAGAGAGAGTTTAGATCATGGATTTCCGCAGTGATATTGGAGGAGTATTCATAGTTCAGAGGATTGCAATTCCAGCCCGCGAGCTCACGCAGACGAGTGCTTTGTGCGGTAGCGAAATCGGCAGTTTGCTCGCGCGGAATTACATAATCCGGATAAGTGAAAGATCCACCAGTACCAGTCTTGAGCATATAGCCCTGACCCGCATCCATAAAGAGCAAGGATCCGAACCAGCCATAACCTTCGATGAATTGGGAATAGCCGGTTTGGTTCTTGATCAGATCGCCTGTAGTGAGATCCGACATATCTGCCAGGGCCTCATTTACACTGATGCTCACATGTGGGAGATAGCCGATCCAGTTCCAGCCGCTACCATGGTTTATGGGGGTCGTAAGCGGCGGTTCCAGGTTCCCCATGATTTGCAATTCATCGGGATTGCTCAGCTTGATTTTCAGCATTTCGGTGCTGGCAATAGTGTTCAGATTGCCTACCCAGCCAGAGCCTGTAGTGTATTGCGCAAAAGAACTTTGGTTCTTTACCAGATCATTATCGGCAGGAGAAAGAGTGCCGAGAACTTCATTTACCGCCATGGAAGCAGGATTGAGCAGATTCACAGACACCCAGTTCCAGCCACTACGGCAGGGTATAGAGCGGAACAGAGTGGGGCTTACATGCAGGATCACGGGGCTTAGCGGAGTGCCGTAAACAGCTCCAGAAGCGAAGACATAAGCCTCTGTGGTGCCGTAATGCTCTTTGGTGGTAGAAGAATCCCAAATCCTGAAATAGAGCTCTTCCGCGTCTTCTTCGTTGCTGTTTATCGTCAGGAAGAATTGATAAGCGCCCGCGATGTAGGGCACGCTTCTCAGATTGGTATAACCACGGCAGATATATTCGCCCCCTTCGTCCAGCACAAAGGCTCCGATGATATCGTTGGTGTCAGTGGAGATTTCACTTTCCATCATCAGTTGCCCGGTGATGGTCATGGAGTATTCGAAATTGTCCAACTGGGTAGTTGCCCAGGCTGGTGGATTGGCCAGGACGCTGATTTCGAAGAGCAAGGGCTCTATGCCCAAAGCTGGAATATCAGCATAGACAGTATGCCTGAAAGTGCCATAGCCCAGCTGATTACTGATACTGAACACCAGACATTGGCTATCCATGGGTAGCAGGGTTCCGCTAACAGTATTTACCGTGAGCCAATCAGGCAAGTTTGTGAGGCTAAAGGACGAGGTCTGACCACCAGAATTGTTCAAATAGGTAGTGATTTGCATCGCCTGTCCCAGTGGTTTGATAATCTCCAGCTTGGGCTGTAGCCAGGCTACTGGATTGGCATTTACAAAGAACTCCCACTCTACCGGTAGCCCGGTCATGGGATTTCCGCACAGATCTTTCAGACCGGAAACAGACATCTTCAGGGTTTCGTTTTCCAGCCAGGAATTGACAATGGTGGGAACAAAGGAGACGGAGGGTCCATTTACCTGGACGTTTACCCCCACAGCCATATCGGTTCTGAGTATCTTGAGCGAGATCGCTGCAGAAGCAAGGGAATTGGGATCGATATCCTCAGTAAAAGTAAGCGAGATCACATCACCCAATTGCAAGAGGCCATCTGAAGGCTGTGGTAAGCCCCACACTGTGGGAGAACTGCGGTCTATAAAACCTGTAATAGCTTCCGTATAGTAGGTGGCATGTAAGCTATCGATGGCTCCTGCCCTGATCTGATATACTCCATCGGCCAGGCTGGACACATCCCAGGACTCTGTGTAATAATGAGGATTAGTGATAAGCGAATCGCGCGGGACCTCAAATGCGCGCGACCAATTGAGCGCTGATGGCCGTCTATACTCCAAAATCAGAGAGTGGAATTTTGCTTTTGTGAGGTCATAGTTTGTGATCATTATTTCCATCTGGTTGTTTGAAGCCTGGTTGATCTGCCAATCCGCCCCCGGGCTGGCAATGCTCACTTTACTATAGGGCGTTTCCCAGCGTACATCAAACTCTTTGAATCGGTAGAAATAATGCCCATCCGGCCCATCGTTACCTCTGTCACCTTCGGCGTAAAACTCCAGTTTAAGGTTAGGATAATCATATGCCAGGGGCCCCTGGATCACAGTCATAACTGCCTGCACAGAAGCCAGGGCATCGATGTCAAAGGCCATTCTGTCGATCAGAGGCAAGCCGTTGATCAAGACCGTGGCCCCACCTGGATTGCTCGCGTGGTCCATACAGAGATAGTAGCGGCGCTCTTCATGGTTTTGAGTGGTATTGCCCAGGTACAATAAGAATACTGCTTGCTCCCCTTCGAGCAGCCCGAGAGATGAACTGGTGTTGGCACCAAAACTTACCCCATCACGGGCCATCGTATTGGGCTCCCAGGGATTGGAACTGGCTCCTCCCACCACCGAAAATACCGGGGTGCCATACATCGGGTCTTTCAAGATATCCACAGAATAGTAATCTGCGAGCTCATTCAGATTACTGGTCTCATCATCATCGGAAAGCACATAAGAGATGGTGGTCTCGTTTTGCTCGGTTGTGGTCGCAGATTTGCCAATTGTGATTGAAGTTTCAAAGGAAAAAGCGGCTGATGCCCCCATTCCGTTTACAAATGCGCCAATCTCTCCCCAGAAGGTCTCATCAACAGTGGTCTCATAGCTGTAGGTGGTCGTTGTTTCTGTAGCATTTGTTTCAGAGAACAGATAGCCTGCTCCGGCATTCCAGGATAAATTGCCGTGATGATTTGCATTGTCCACAGCGTTCTCGATGTTCTGGGTATTGGCATCAACGAAGCTCTGCCAGCGTGCAGCGTCTGCATATTTAAGAATATGTTCCAGGTTGGGGATTACGGTGTTGAGAATCTGATTTTCCGTGTAGATATACCAGGTGTCAAAGCCCTGGGGAGACACCTTCACGGATGTAAGCGTATCAACACAGCTCTGCGTATTATTCCATGCTACATTCAGGACGTCTCCCCAGATAAGGTTTAGTGCTCCACCAACATACAAATCAGAGGCTTGTCCGATCAACATATCCTCACTGGAGGTCTGGTATGCCTCAGTAGTCGTAAGCGTCGTGGACATTGAGCTGTCATTAGTTAAAGTACTGCTTGATGTATAGCCATATCCCAGATCCGCCACAAAATCCAGCTCCGTTTGCACACTGAACATAAAGCCCACGTCAAAGGTAATATCTGGTCCCAGGCTCAGTTTTGCCTGAACGGTCGAACCTTCATTGTTGGAATACGATACGCTCAGGTCAAAGGAATGTGAGCTGGATTGGTCGAAGCTGGCATAGCTTCCATCTCCGGGAGGATCATGCAAGATCAAAATGGGAATCTCTGGGGATGTGGAGGAAAATGTGGTCCCCTGAGGACATGCTCCCTCCGTAAGAATCCAGGTGATATTGGTGTCAGAAAGCAGTGTTTGCGGATCGATCACCGTGATTTCCAGGCTTTTCTGATAAGGATGGTTTGTGCCGGACGTAATATTGGGTAGATAGGGAGCAAACCTGTAGGTGAAGCTGTTCGCTCCGTTAAAGTCTGTTGAGGTGGTGGCAATTGCACCCACATCATCGGTAATCTCGATATCGCAATCTGTCAAAGATATGATATGGTCTGTGTAGTCACCATAATTGTAATTCTCCACGGCTCTTACCACCGCTTCCTGCCACACGTTTTGCTGCATCACGTAGAAGCCATAATCATGGAGGGGATCGCCCGCCATATACTTCAGCTCCAGGCTGTCAGCCCATGTCACCTCAGCTTGCAAAGGTTCACGCCATTCAAAGCGCAAGGTATCGCCCTGTGCGTCTGCATCCCTAAGGTCTATACTTTGGTTTTTGGTGAAAAGAGGATTAACTTGCAGACCGAAGGGGTCATTAGCAGTGCCTGAGAAGGGACTAATAGTGATATTGTAGTTTAGCGGAGGAAGATTGGTCACTATTAACTGCCCTGATGACCAATCTGCTGTGTTATATGCGTTAAAGGTCTGTTCGTAAGCATAGCTATCATTTACCGGCTTTGCTGTGATCTTAAAATTACCGATAGGGAAGCTCTGACTGCCACCTACTACCTGTACGCAAAGCTGAGTTTGAAACGTATCTGTAAAGTTTACGTTGGTCTTGGGAAAGGTAACGGCTCCCAGATTGCCATTGCCCGTAAAGTCATGGTCATTAAACACAACACTAACAGTGCAGGATGTTCCATGTTCCACTTCCAGCACATAATAGCCGGTGTCATCCGTATGCACCGGCGGGAGGGCTATCGCCCCATTCAGCCAGATGCTGGCATTCACCACAGGGATAGTCGTGCCAGCAAATTTTACTTTGCCCGAGATGGGAATCATCGAGTTGTCCGTAAAATCCACGTTGTTAGCTGCGATGTTGCTGGAACTGAGGGTAACCGTTCTGGTTTCGGGCTGAAAGATATGCCCGGGTTTGGCAGGCGTCACCGTAAATGTGGTGGAACTTCCATAAGGTATCTGTGAAATCACATAATCCCCCGAGACATTGGTAATAGCACCCAAAGCCATTCCGGCATCTGCTGAAGACCAGCTACAATTGCTTGCCACCGCATTATGGGCATAGTTTGTGCCATCAAAGAGCATGGTTCCGGCGCCTTCATTCATCGCCCAATATCCTTTTAATCCTGGCGAATTGCTGGGCATCACCATGTTCATGGCATCCACTACTTGAGAGGAATCCCTCACTGCTGCCCAGATCCGGATGTCATCCAGATAGCCCGTAAAACCCGAGGGGACAGCAAAGTCTCCAAAATTGTAGTTGGCAAAGTAATAGCCTGTAGCCACAGCCACTTTGAAAGAATCGAGATAGATCTCTACAGTGTTTGTGGCAACGTTGTTTACTACAGCGATATGATGCCAACTATTGTTGCTCACAGCAATCGCTAAATCCTGCTGGGTAAGAGTGTGTGGTCCATCTGTATATACTACTTTGCCATTAGCTATCTTTAGCTGATGATTACCGCAGTCCAACAGGTTTACATAGGTGTTCATGGTTTTGACCCACAATTCTACCGTGAAATCCTGATTCAAATTCACTCCAGGATTGGCAATAGAGATGGAGGAATTGGCAGCATTGAATTGCAAGCATTTTCCCACAGCAGGCGAAAGAGATAATTTGACTCCCATCACAGGGTTGCTATTTGTCGTTTGAACTCTTCCGGAGATAATCCCATTGGGTTTGATATAACCAATATCCTCCAGTGAACTCATTGTTCCAGTGCCGTAATCTGCTATTACCTGATAGCTGTAAAAAGTGCCCGGTACAACAAAGTGATCCTGGTAGGAGTGTGTCTGGGCAGACACAGTGCCAAGGTTTAATCCATTGCGTAGGATCCTGAATTCGTTGGGAGCGGGAGTGTAAGTCGAAAAAAACTCCCAGAGTAGCTGGACATAGCCGGGATAATTATCGTCACCATCGGAAGCACGAAGTGTGATGGATGCCACATAACCCTGATATTCATAGGCTCCCATGTCCACCCTGTTAACTGCGGAAGGCGTGTAAATCCTGGGATTGCCTTTTAGGTCTGTAGTCGGTAAAGTAAGCCCAGTGGTTTCATTTATGCCTCCTTCGATACCACGTGAGGTGTTGGATATATTATAGGGATTGCCTGTTTCACCCGTGAATCCTGGGTCTTGATTGATATTACCTGTTCCCGTGAAACCGCCCTCTATATTGCAGTATTGAACATCGGTTAGTAAGGTTGCATTAGAGTATGAGCTGATAGCGGAACTGCCATTATTCCAAAATATACAGTTCCTGATTACCGGTTGTGTGTCAGAGCTATATAGATGATAGGCGATTGCCCCTCTGCTATTAGCCAAATTATCTACTACAGTGCAATTGAGCATTTTTACATCAGAACCACTCCATATCGCAATAGCTCCACCAACGATGGAGGCATGATTGTTGTTTAACAAACAGTTTATCATGCTTACAGAGGATGAAGTAGCTTCCAAGGCTCCACCCCAACCAGTACAATCTCCATCACGGATGATACAGTTTTCTAAGCTCAGCAATGAATAAAGATAAGCTCTAATATTGCCACCATGACCAGCATAGCTGGCGTGCTCTACGATGCAATACTTCAGGTTACTATTTCTGGTGGGATTAGGGGTTGCTCCATCAAAGAACAAGCCTCCCCATCCAGCTCCAGGGCTATTTTCGGTAAAAGTAATTCTATTGGCAGCAGTCCCAAGAGCTATCAGATTTCCTTGGATTATCAGCCTTTTACCAGGGGCAAAAATCAGCGTAACACCCGGATTAATAGTAAGTGTAACACCGCTGGCAACGATTACATCGTTAATAACCGTAATTGTGGATGCAGACCAGGTAGTATTGGTGGAAATTGTCCCACTTTCGCCCATCTTAGGAATTGTGGAAGCCACCCAGTTTGCATTGCTCATATTTAGCAGAGTCCCATTGGAGTTTCCACAAAGATCTGCTGCTGCGTCTCCGCTGCTTTCATTGAATCTCCAGTAGGAGCGCAAGCCGGTTTGGGGCAAAGTAAGCTCCGTATAGCGGTTGTTGGCAATCTGTTCCTGAGTACGCACCACATTCCACAGCCTTACCTCATCTACTTGCCCAATTATGGATTCAGCATCATTACCGATTCTTAATTGGCCTGTATTGGCGGTAAAGCCCCCTGCTGGTGGATTTGCCGAATTGACCAAAGTGCCATTCACATACAATTTCGCAGTTGTACCATCATATGTTCCTGCCACATGAACCCACTGACCTACGGTAAATGGAAAGGCATAAGTAACCCGAGTGATTGCCCCTGAGCTTGATTTGACGAAGAAATCCATGTTTGAGCCTATCTTGCGCAGTACGGCAGTCTCATCGACCATGGTAAAATAACGTTGAATATATTGAGTTAAACTGGAGTGGTTTACCCACCCCTCGAGTGTTATGGCACTATAATTCGGTATCCCGTTAGCTACTACAAACTTGTTATTGTCGATAACGAGACAGTTACCCGGGTAAAGGGCAAAAACAGGTAGTATCACTGCGACCATAAACAGCAGAGATAAGAAATACTTGAAATTCGTTTTCATTTTATTCTCCTTTAGTGTCTTATTTGTTAGCTTATTTCTCCCCAGGGCTTTGCTAATGCTCTCGGATTTTGGCTCAATTGGGCAAGTGCTGCCACTCATTCTTTATGCTCACAAGCAGAAAGGTTCATGATGCTATTCACGGTCTGATAGTGCTCGTTTTGCAAGGCAGAGACGATGTCCTCCAGACCGGGTTTGAGGATCAGGACTATGTCCGTGGCGCTATCTATCTCTTTGATCGAATTAATCAGCAGGATATCGGAAAGCGTGCTTATCTCCAGAAACACTTTCGCACAGAATTTCTTGCTGCAAGCTGAGAGCAGCTTGGTGCGAGTATCTGTAAACAGCGGCTCATAAGCAAGATTCTGAAAGTACTCAGTCAATTCATTGCTTTTCTCACTCTGGGATAGATATACGATTACTTTATTCATGGTCACCTCAAGCCTATATAATAGCAATTGGGGAGCCAAAGCTGATGCTGTTAGATAAAGGCTTGTTAATGAACTATATAGCGGTACTGATGAGATTGTGAGCTGTCCGATATCGGGCAGCTTGAATGAAGGGGGATTTGTAAAGAAGCTATCGTATATTGCTGTTTTTTCAGTGTCTTGACGCTATATCTAAAAGCGATCAGCCCGGTGTTCGCTTTCGAGCGGTTGGAGCTAAATTTAGATAGCGTGCAGGCATCCCCACCCAAAAAATTAATGGTCACAGTAGAGTAGAGGCAGGAGCTTTAATCCTGCCCCCCTCTTCAAACCGTGCATGCGGTTTTCCCGCACACGGCTTTCCGACAAAGTTCGTCGTATGCTTTCACAGTTAGTTTGCACAA
>JAJBAW010000133.1 GCA_020532545.1 Candidatus Cloacimonadota bacterium
AGACTGGTAACGATAGCGGTCTTTCCACCCCACTTCACCGGGACTCGGTTCAATGAAGTAAGATAACGTAATGCGTAAAGTTACTTCCGTTTCGCCTAGATCTTCCAAAACCTCTTTGGGCCAGGGGAGTTCATGTAAATGCATGTCTCTCGTTCGGAATCCAGGCCCGTCCTCCTTCTTGTCGAATGGTTGCAGGGTATCCTGAGCGATCAGGGTGAGGCTGTTAGAAGCGCAGTACAAGGCGCGTTGCAGATCCGGAACCCCATAGCCACACACTCTGAGTAATCGGGCATAATCAGTCTTATTTCCCGCGCCCAGGAAAGCCTGTTTCATCTGCTCGGTCCAACTCGCCGAGTGTACCATCAAACCACGCACGGTCTCAGGCCACGCATGAGGATACTTAGTCTGAATTTGTGCTGCCATCCATGCGGCTTGTGCAGTGGATGCGCTTGTTGCGTGGATGGTATCGAACTGACGAATTGTGGGCTTATGACTTGTTGAAAGCAAGGATGTATCTTCACAAGTTGAACAAAAACCGCTGCGATCTATCACCACATTGCCGCCCTCCATGAGGATATCCGGCTTGGATGGCCATTTCTTGTCCCACTCAAGTGATGTAGAGCTAAATGGCGAAAGACCGCCGCTTGGAGCTAGGGGTTCATACTCTTCAAGGACTGGATCAGCGATAAAAGTCTTTTCCGTATATGCTCCAACGGCCAAGGCGTTCCATGATTGGGCAGGGTCTTGTACTAAGCTGATCAGGTTGCTGGCTGGATAGTCCTTCCAGGCGCTCTCTTCCACATTGCCAGCGGAAACTATAATTAGCCGCTTTTCGTTCTCGAAGGCATGCTCAGCTTCGTGGTCAGTTGCTCCTGGAGCAAGTTTGCCAATGTCCAAACCCGAGGCGAGGGCATCCAAAGCAGCGGACCAAGAGGTTGGTCGGCCTCGTTCACGACCGTCGTCTGAAGTCACCGCGAGGCAAAATAAATGCTTGCGCTGTGGAGCCTGAATTTCTACCCTACTCACTGCTTGGGAGGTCAAGTATCCATATAGTTTCGGATCGTTCTGGTCGTTTGGCGGTAGTATTTTCACGGATTCAAGAATGTGATCAACACGCACAGTACCACTGCCTTCAATAGCCAATTGGAGATTGCCATACCCGGCTAAACCACACATTAGAGTGCCGTGTCGATCATGATCATGTACGCCCCAAGATTGATCACAAGTATGGCAGTCTTCGTCTACTAAAATTGGTGCGAGGAGTATGTGTCCGTTGTTAGCCCCAGTATCAAGAATGCAAACCGCAACACTCGCCTCCGAATTGAAGTCTAATCTGACCAGCAAGCTCTGCGCCCACGCGACCTGTTCAACATTGTCTGATCCTGTCCAAAATTCAGCAGTCTCTTTTGCACGTCGAAATTCAGCCAGACTGTCGCATGACGCAAGAAGCTGCCCGAGTTGTTCACGGTTGGCATGGGCTAGCACCACTGTGCGTTCCGGAAAACGAAGTGAGCCTGCTTGCACAGGGATATTCAAAGATTGCGCAGAAGCTCGAAACCCAGCTTCCACGTCGGGTTGATCGCCCTGAAGCCAAATTTCGCAAACGACAGGCTCATGTTCAGGAAAAAGCGTTTTGTCGTCGGTCCAAAGCGCTTCTGCTAAAGCCAAATTAATATCCTGTACGCCTTCAATCAATTCCAGGTGCCTTGGCTTACCGGATTTTACCGCCACCTCTTCCATGTACTGCCTAACCCGTTCGAGAAAAAATCCTTCTGTACCGGCGGGAACATACACTGTTGCCTTGGTTACAGTAGCAAGGCCCGCTTCATCGCTCAACGTGTCGAGCTTATCTGTACGGACATTCAACAAACGAATACCCTGACGCCGATTCTCTAAACTTTCAGTTTTTAGGTCGAAGCAGGGAGCACTTTCGAATTCAAGATAAGTTCCTTGTCTAGTAGGAACAGCCACGGCTGTACGAGGAGTTTGCTCTTGTCTGGCTTGTGCCCAAGCATTCTCCAATCGCTGCTTGATGTAAGCGCCATGGGAGAAGCGGTCCCTTATGGGGTATTTTGACGTCCTCCCCCTGGTCCCGTTGCTCTTAAAAGGCGTTGTTTGTGCTGAATCAACAAGAAATATATGCTTTTTATCTTCACTCATGTTCGCGAGGTGTTGCTAGGTTGACCGTACGCAGCGCGACGTTCCTTAAGCATATTTTTGAGAGATGTCGCGGTGACCGATTTGTTATCAGACAATATCG
This sequence comes from Candidatus Cloacimonadota bacterium, assembly GCA_020532545.1. Lineage (GTDB taxonomy): Bacteria > Cloacimonadota > Cloacimonadia > Cloacimonadales > Cloacimonadaceae > UBA5456. The sequence continues at coordinate 2,261 of JAJBAW010000133.1, forward strand.
CATTTTTTATGGCATCATCACAGGCCTGCCCAATTTCCGCATGGCTGAGGCCATTAGCTGCTTTGACAAGCTCTACTTGAGACATTTTCTTAGGCCTAAAGCTGCCCAGACGGTTTGCTACAAGATTTTGCACTTCGCTTGAGGAAGGAAGACCGTAGTAAAGGATGTCGTCAAATCGGCGGAAAAGAGCCTGATCCAAAATCGCAGCATTGTTAGTGGCAGCAACGATCAAGCCATCTGAATCGTCTTGCTCAATGAGTTGAAGAAAAGCGTTCAGAACGCGCCGCATTTCCCCCACGTCATTGCCCCGCCCACGCTCTGCGCCAATGGCGTCGAATTCGTCAAAAAGATAAACCCCGCACTGGACGCGAATGATGTCGAAAATTTGCCGTAGCTTGGCGCTAGTTTCTCCCATGAACTTGGTAACGAGTTTGTCCATGAGGATGGTGTACAAGGGAAGTTTAAGCTCCCCTGCCAAAACAGAGGCGGTCATGGTCTTTCCTGTACCAGGCGGACCGGCGAGAAGAATTTTGCGCCGGTTACTCAAACCGTGTTTACGTAATTTATCCTGCTTTCGGTACTCGTGGACGACTCGGTCAATGCGTTGGCGCTTCTCGTCGGGAAGAATGATATCCGAAACCCTATAAGAGGGTGTTGCGGCTAGAATGAGGTCAGAGAATTCTCGGTTAAAAGGGATAACCTTGCGGGGCGTAGTTCTGGCATTGTCAACTAACGCACGAATATCATGCGCGGCGGCAGCATGCCCCTGCTTAGCCTCATGCGCGGCAACCTGCAGGGCGATGGCGAAAAAACGCTCCCTGTCATTGTCGCAATGTGACCGAATCAAAGATTTTATGTGTTCCGCAGTCGCCATATCACCACCCCTCACTTATTCAAAAAAAGATACCACTAGCTCGAAAATTTCTCCAGTTGAATATTCCCCCTCCCCCAGAGATAATAGATCCCAGCCTGCCGGTAATGATTGTCGAAAAATCAATAATTTCATAAGGGCACAAGAACAATGCCGAAAAACACCAGACTCACCCTGGAGGAGGCACCATGGGAAAGTATAAATGTGGAAAAATCTACAAACTCACGGTGAGCGACCTGAAAATTGTTACAGATCAGCCTCGAAAATTGATGGATGAAGTACTGTCCATCACAAGGCAGAAATTCAGCCTTTTTTGAGAGGACAAATCACACCTGATAATAGACTTTTCTTACTGTAAATTTTTATATTTATGATCAAGCAGCAAGATTCTTCATTGCACAAAATTGCATCAAAACACCACAATTTGAAAACAGAGAAGATGTAAGAAAATATATTCATACATCTTCTCTAAAAATGCTTCTTTCAAAATAATAAATGTTTATTTTTTATCCAATTCTTTTATGATAGCATCAGCCTCACTTCCGCATAACTGATCAAGATTTTTACCAAATTTATTATACACATAATTGTGATGATCTATAGATTTTTTTTTACCTTTCATCTCAATCAGATCAATCTGCTTTTGCGTCGCTGGTTTACTTCCACCAC
>JAJBAW010000134.1 GCA_020532545.1 Candidatus Cloacimonadota bacterium
GAGCCCAGTTCCAGTTCTCTGGTCATGCCGGCTTCGCTAAATCTACCCCTGGCCACCGTGACTACGCTCAATGTGAAGGCCTTTAAAGCGGATTGGATCTCCAGCCCAGTTTATACTGCGGTTTACACTGTTACTGGTCAGGTTGCCCTGCCGGTGAACATGTTTGATCCACCCTCAGGAACTTACCCGAATTCACAGCTTGTCAACCTCATCGGAAATACAGTGCCTGACGGCGCAGTGCTGCGCTATACCTTAAATGGGGGAGAGCCAAACGAGCTGTCTCCTGCCTATAGCACTGGGACAGGGATTCTCGTAAATAGTACGTCAGAACTCCGGGTTAAAGGATTCCTGGCAGGCTGGATTCCCAGCGAAACCAGTATTGCTACTTATACCATTACCGGGCAAGTAGTAATGGGTACTATTAATCCCGTCCAAAGCACCTATGCAAACGCCGTGACTATCAATATCGGTAGTCCTGTACCTGCTGATGCCACAATCTATTATACCACTGATGGCAGTGAGCCAAGTACATCGTCCCACCTGTATAACGGTGATTTTGTGATCGATGCCTTAATCAACCCCATGATCACCGTCAAAGCCAAGGCCTTCAAGACTGACTGGCTGCCGTCTCTGACTGAGACTAGCAGCTATACTTTCCAGGCTGAAGCACCGTTCTTTAACCCTCCTTCCGGATCTTATGTCTCCACTCAAGAAGTCGTTCTGACCAGTGGGACTAGTGGAGCCGCCATTTATTATACTACCGATGGCAGCGAACCCACTCAGAGCTCCCCGCTTTATAACGGAATGATTACCGTGAGCGAAAACAGCACGATCCGGGCCAGAGCGTTCAAAGACCCGTACCTTCCTTCTCCGATTATGGTCGCGACTTATGGAATCGGTACAAACCTGCAGGTTGTGGCATTGCCCGCTTTCAGCGTTGCTTCCGGAACATATCAAACGCAGCAAAGCATAGCGCTCAGCACCACCACCCCAAACGCTACGATCTACTATACCACGGATGGTACAGATCCCAGCACTGCCTCTGCAGAGTTTGATCCTGCCCATCCTATCATCGTGCCTCTGCACACCAGCGTAACCATCAAGGCCATGGCAGATCGCGCAGGCTGGATCTCCAGCCAGATAGCAACTGCCACATACACTGTTACTGGCCAGGTGGAAGCTGTTGCCTTCACACCTGCCGCAGGTACCTATACCTCCGCGCAAGCTGTAGCATTGAGTTCAACTACGCCAGGGGCCTATTTCCGCTATACTACCGATGGTAGCGAGCCGAACGCAAGTTCCGCACTTTACAACGCTCCCATTTTGATCACACAGAATACTACACTGAAAGCCAAAGCATATCTGGCAGACTGGGTTACCAGCGAAACCAGCACGGCTGTCTATGTGATCTATGGCAGCACCTCCTTCAATCAACCTCTGTTTACCCCGCAACCCGGCAATTACAATGGACCTCAGATGGTCACGATTGCCGATCCGATCCCCGCGGGTGCAGCAGTTTACTATACCTTAGATGGCAGCGTACCTACACCTGGAACTGGCATCCTTTATACCGGTCCCTTCATGATTGATGGGAATGCCACCCTGAGCGCAATTGCCTGGGTGGATGGTTGGGACAGCCCTGTTTACAGTGGTAGCTATGCCTTCCTCACAGCCGAACCGGGCTTTAATCCGATTCCTGGCTACTATGCGGACCCGATCACGGTACTGATCACCAGTGCCACCCCCGGGGCCACCATTTACTACACCACGGATGGCACAGAGCCTACCCTTGCTTCGAATGTCTATTCTGCTGGTATTGCGATATCAGGCAGCACCTTATTCAAAGCAATGGCTGTAAAGAATGGCTATGCAAATTCCTCTGTGGTTATTGGTAATTACGGTATCGGCGGAGTAGTCACTCCTACCGTGGCCAGCCCTGTGTTCGATCCCCTTTCCGGGACCTATACCACCGGGCAAATGGTTCAAATCAGTTCGAGCACTCCCGGAGCCATTATCCGCTACACTACAGATGGCAGCATTCCTTCGGAGACCACTGGCTTAGTTTACGCAGGCCCCATTGAGCTTCAAACCAATAGCTATACCGTGATCCGGGCAATAGCTTATATGACAAGCGGATACTATCCCAGCCCTGTAGTAAGTTCGACCTACAATATCACCGGCAAGGTAAGCGCTGTGGTCTTCACACCTCCTGCCGGAACCTATCAGAGTGCTCAATTGGTACAGCTCACCAGCACTACCCCGGGAGCTTATATCCGCTACACTCTGAATGGAACAGAGCCTACTTCAGCTTCGACGCTCTACACTGGCTCGATTCCTGTTGCCTTAAACATCAATATGACCATCAAGGCCAAGGCCTTCAAAGATGGCTGGGAAGATAGCGATACCGGTACTGCCATATACAACACTACTGGAGTCATCTCTTTCAATCAGCCGGTCTTTAGTCCTGCACCCGGAGCCTTCAGCAGCCCCATCTCTGTAGAGATTGCGGCACCGATTCCTGCCACCGCCATGGTTTACTACAGCCTGGACGGCAGCGATCCTACCATTCCCTACACTGGTGCCATCTCGATCAATGCAAACAGCGTACTCCGGGCCAAAGCAGTATTGAACAACTGGGCTACAGGCGAAGCCAGCGGCAGCTACACATTCAGAGTAGCACCGCCGGTATTCACACCTCCTGCCGGGTATTATGATACTGCCCAAGTCGTGGAACTAAACAGCAGCACCCCTGGCGCGACCATCGTCTATACTACTGATGGAAGTATTCCATCCGCCACCAATGGTACTGCTTATACAGCTCCGATATCTGTGGATGTAAACCAGATCATCCGGGCTTATGCCTATTTGGCGGGCTATAATGATTCGCCTCTGGTATCTGCAGCCTATACGATCGGCCTGTTCATCCCCGTGGTGGCCAATCCGATCTTCAGTCCCGGCTCCACAAATTCTTACAACGAGATTGTGGTGAGCATATCGACCATTACACCTGGAGCGCATATCCGTTATACTACAGATGGTAGCGATCCCAGCCCAGAGTATGGAACGCTTTACACAGGACCGATTACCGTCCCTCAAAACACCAATGTGTTTATCAAAGCGATTGCCTACAGAGAAGGCTGGTCTTCCAGCGCTATCGTAGCCGGAAGCTACACTGTGACTGGCACTGTCCAGGCTGTAATGTTCAATCCTCCCGGAGGCACATATACGGAAGCGAAAACAGTGGTCCTTTCTACGCTCACTGAAGGCGCCACAATCCGCTATACCATTAATGGAGACGAACCTACTGCGGCATCAACTATCTATACCATGCCGATAGCTGTTCCTTTGAATACTCCAAACTTCACCATCAAAGCCAAGGCTTTCCGTATCGGCTGGCAGAGCTCTGTCATTGGAACTGAAATCTATACCATCACTGGCCAGGTTGCTTTCAATCAGCCAGTATTCAGCCCTGCGGGTGGAACTTATGGAAATCCCATTCAAGTCACCATCGCAGCCCCGATACCTGCTGATGCCACTGTTTATTATACCACGGACGGCTCGATTCCATCAGCCCTCAATGGCAACGAATATAGCGGTGCCATCAATGTGAACCAAGCCCTTACGCTCAAAGCTATTGCCGTAAAGAATGCCTGGATATCATCAGGAGTACAGACTGCGGAATATGAATTCCAGGCTGCTCCTCCTGCTTTCACTCCTCCTGGCGGATGGTACGAGAATGCCCAGAATGTGGTGCTCTCCACTGCCACTACCGGAGCCA
>JAJBAW010000036.1 GCA_020532545.1 Candidatus Cloacimonadota bacterium
TTGTACACATCGGCTCCTTTCATTTCACCTCCTGATATCTCTATCAAAAGGCTAAGTTTATTATTACACAAACTGGTGCAATCTAAACTTCCGAAACTGGTGCACTTTTAACTGCCATCGACATCAATTATCGTCCTCCACTGCGTTCCGGACTCGGGAATCTATCTACTGGCCAACCCAGCAGTTAACTGCTGGGCTATAGGCATTCGCCTGGCGTCCTACGGACTTTTTCTGGCAGTTGGCACTGGAACAACAACTTAAAGCTCAACCCTCAAAGCGGTAAAACCTCAAAACGGTAAAACTTTAAAACGATAAAACTTTAAAACGGTAAACTTTAAAACTGTAAAACGATAAAACTCTAAAACCTCTTCTAATCCAATAAATCCAATCAATCCGCCCGATCAGTGTTCTATCAAAAATCCGAAAACAGGAACTCCTACCAGATCAGTTCTTGGCAAAAAGCATGAATGAACTATATTCTGTTTTATAGCGTTAATCGCTTGTCTGCAGAATCAATACACTCTGAAAAACAAGTGTGCGCTAGAGACATGTTGTATGATTTGCGCAGACGCAAATGAAGACTCGAACTCAAGGAGAATGAAATGAATAGTATAAAAAACGTTTACGCTGGATTTGTTTTTACCTTGCTTGGCCTGATGGTGAGTTTGACCATGATGCCAGCAGCATTGTATGGTGCGCAAGATCAGAGACCGGATAAAGATTCCCGAACAATGGTCGAACTTGTGCGCAATGGGGGCTGTGAAGCTCCTTTGGTAAATGGGGAAATCCCGGAATGGGTTGAGGTGGTGGGAACAGGCTGGACTCAACGTGGCACTAGCCCAGATCCCTACGAAGGTCAGCATTACTTTTTTGCAGGAGCTATTCGCAATGCCGAACTGAGGCAGGATGTAGAGCTCGCGGATTATGTGGACCTGATCGACACGGGCAATCATCTGTTTGAATTCTCTGCTTATGTCCACTCCTGGCCCCAAAGTCCCTCTGATATATCCCGGATAGTCCTGGAATACCTGGACCAGGACAAGACTGAAATCTTGGGCAGTTTTGACTCGGGCGACTACTTCATAACCGAGGCCTGGGTTCTGGTCTCACATAGTATTATAGCACCCATTGGAACCAGATTTATCAGGATCAGACTGATCAGCACCAGAAGAGAAGGGAGTAATAACGACGGTTATTACGATGCCGTGTCTTTGCGAACAGGTGTTGCCAGCCCGCAGGCCGTGGCAGGACTCTCGCTTTCCATCACAGGTGCTGATCTGAGCCTGGACTGGGCTGCGGTGGTCCAAGACACTGCCGGCAATCCGATAACCATCAGCGAATATAGAATATATGCAGATGACCAGCCATATTTCGTCTGTGATCCCAATAGCTTAGTGGGGACGACGAATCAATTGCAGATAGATTTCCTGGGTTGGGCCGGATCTGCAGACAAGAAGTTCTTCAGAGTGATCAGTGTGATGGACTAAGCAGACATCATAGATGCGTAAGTTAGCAGCCCATTGCTAAGGCTCAGAGACAGAATGAGCCTTGCAGGACCGCTGGCAAAGAAGAATCGATATCATTAAATGCCAGTTCCGCAGGAACGACGTCCTGCACTACGTTAAAACGTTAGAACCATAAAACCTCTTTTAATCCAATAAACCCAAACAATCAGCTCGATCTGCGTTCTATAAAAGAGCCAGTTCCGCAGGAACTGCGTCCTGCACTACGCTAAAACGTTAAAACCTTAAAACCATAAAACCTCTTTAAATCCAATAAATCCAATCAATCCGCCCGATCCGCGTTCTATCCAATATTCAGAAAACCGCATAATCTCTGAAAAATAAAGGCATTGACAGGATCAGCCTGCTTTTCAGATTGGAACAAAGAGAAATAAGCGGAGAACTTAATGTCCGAAAATATAAAATATCCCATTATCCTGTTGATAGGCCTGCTGCTGATAGCGCCACTGCTCGCGCAGGTACCTGCGGCAAGTAACCTGGAAAAATACTCCTATCAGTACATCGTAAAGCTCTATGAGCGCGGTGAAAGCCAGTTTTTGGCAGCGGAAATCCAGAGTTTCAAGGCTCAGTACCCACAGAGTATTTATCGTCACCATTTGCGCTATTTGAGCGGGAATCTTTGCTTGGAAGAGGAACGCTATGCTCAGGCGCTGGAGATTTATGACGAAATTCTGCTGGAAGATATTGAGCTATCGTTGCGTCATCAGGTCTATCTGCATCGGGCTTTGAGCCTGATCGGTCTGGGGGAATACTCTGCGGCCATGAATCAATTGCAAACCTTAGAAGCTGAGACCAGGGACACCTTCCTCCTGGCGCAGACCAATCTTTACAAAGCCAGACTCTATAAGGATCTGGGGCAATATTATAGCGCCAAGCTATCCTATGAATATACACTGCGTTACAGCCCCAAACCTCAGGTGGAATACGAATACTTTGCAGTCCTCATCAAACTGGATAAGGACAGCGAAGCCCAGACTCTTTTGGCAGGCATTTCAGAGCAGAGCCCGGTCTATGCCCAAAGCAATATCCTGTGGGCACAGCACCTTCTGGACAATGGCCGCTATCAGGAATTTGATCAGTTGATGCAGGACACTGCTTCCTTGCAAGCTCTTACGCAAATGGAATTGCTCAGAATCCGCAAGGCTATCAGTCTGGAAGACTTCACCGGAGCCTTTGAAATCCTGGAAAACACTGAAAACAAAGGTGACTATTACGATTATTACCGAGGCTTGATCCTGGTTCATGAGGCTGACAACGCCAAGGCTGATCTCCTCTTTTCCAGATTGGTAAAAAGCGCAGAGCCAGAGCTTAAGGTACTGAGCTTTTTGGAGCGGCTGAAGATCATGTATCAGTCTCAGCCTGAGTCTGCTATTCGCCAGCTCAGAGATTTTGTGGCCAATCCCCAGAATCAGATTGCCAAGGCTGAACAGTTTTACACGCTGGGTTATTTTGCCTTTCAACAGCAGGAATTTGCTGAAGCTTTGAAGTACCTGGCCCAAGGACGGAGCGAGAGTACGAGCCGTGTGCAGATGGCTGAGATCGACATCCTGATCTCCCGTAGCTGGCTCCTGGCCAAAGATCATCCCCGTGCTTTGCAGAGTTTCAACCGCTATCTCAATCTTTATCCCAGGGGCAAAAATCGCGATACTGCCTTTTACTATCTGGGTTATCTGTATTATGAAGAGAAGGATTACCCCTTGGCAGACAAGGCTTTCAATCAATTGATCCAGGATCATCCGGAGTCCAGCTTTGCCCCTTCCGCCCGGTTTTATCTGGCCGAAATGGACTACTATCTGGCAAATTACAACCGGGCCCTCACGGCCTTTCAAAACATCCTGAAGGCCGAGCCGCAGAATTCCTATGCCGCTTTGAGAGTGGCGCAGGTCTTTTACTATCTGGGCAACTATGGTGATGCCGAAAATAGCCTGGCGGGCCTCACCCCCAGCTACGATTCCCTGATATTGCAGGGACACATCAATTTTTACCGCAAAGATTATGCCGAGGCTCTGAAATATTTCAGCCAGTCAGAAAAGCTTGCCGGGAGCGAGCTGCGCATCACCGAAGCCAAGAGTTATCGTGCCCTATGCCTTTATCAAATGAAGCGTTACGATGAAGCCACCCAGCTCTATCTGCAGCTTTATAAAGGCAAACAGAGCCCGGATACCTATCTCTATCTGGGTGGGAAATCCGCTTATGCCGCAGGAGATTACCATCTGGCTCTGAGACTTTTTGAACAATTTGTGGATACCTTTCCGGATTCCCAATACTTTCTGCCGGTTTTGGCCGACATCGCCAATAGTTATTACAATATGGGGAATTATCATCAAGCTTTGAGCGATTATCAGAATATCCTGCTTAGATTCCGCAATGTCACTCAGATCGATGCTGCCGGCCAAGCCCTTCTGGGTGAGGTCTTTACCGGCATCGAGCTTACCCTGCGCCGGTTGGATGATCCTGTCCTGGCTTACCAAGTGGCACAGCTTGCAGATACCTTCCAGAGTGAGTTTATTCGCTTCGAATTGTCCTATCTCGTTCTCAAAATCTACGCCGAAGGCGAGCAGTGGAAAGACGTGCTGCTCAGTGCGGAAAAGCTGAGGGAAGATTTCCCGGAGCAAAGCCGGATGGAGGTGGAACTCCTGATGGGGCAGAGCTTCTTGAAGCTGAATTCCTATACTGAGGCGGATTCTCTTTTGAGCGCGCTTTATGAAGACACTCAGGATCTGCGGGCCTTGCTGGCCTGGGCTGAGGTGGATCTTCAAATGGGAGAATACGAAGCGGCGCTGACGAAGTATCAAACTGCGCTCGATCTGGAGCCCGGTGCTGCACTGTGGCAAGAGGCGCTCAAGGCATCTGTTACCGCTGATTATCTGAGGTTCGAAGAGATCTGGCAGCGTGGCGCAAAGTATGTAGATCAGCTCCCACAAGCCAGATTGCTCAGGCTGTCGCAATTGATTGATGATTCGCGCTTTGAAGAAGCAGGACCTTGGGCGGATAGCATCATCAATGACAGCTCCAATCCGCATGATCATGCCACCGCATTTTACTCAAAAGCTTTTATGCTATTCAAAAATGAGCAGTATGAAGCTGCCATTGCAGACTTTAAAAAGACCATGATTCTCTTTCCTGATTATGAGGATATCACGGGGCCCTGTGCGTACTATGTGATCCTGAGTTACCTTGCTCTGGGTGCGCGCCAAGAGGCTGAGATGCATCTTTTAGATTACAGATCTCTGCTCTCTGAAGCTCAGCTCAGCAAGATCAATGAACGCATGGGGGAGAGCCAGTGAAGCGTTGTCTTCTGCTGCTAATGCTGCTCTGGACTGCACTGCAGGCACAGATTCAGGTATTGCCTGATATCGACGTGAGCGGGGACAGCCAAATCAAGATCTTTCTTTATAAAAAAGCGCTGCCATATAGCAGAGAAAGCATTACCAGTGATAGCATATCGGCCTTTGTGCCTTCATCCCTGCCTTTTCTGGAACCGCCACAGAGCGATCCGATCCCCAAAAGCTTCAGACATTTTCTGCATCTGCAAGGCGACACCCGCCTGGGCCTGGATGCGTACTACAAATACCATCCATCCTTAAAAACGGTGAGCGCTGCAAACGCCATGGCATCAATGAGATTAGCCAAAAAGAATATGCACTCTTATCACGGAGGGCTGGGACTGGGTTTTGCCTTGGGGGAAAGGGGTGCGCTGGACTTTGGCGTCAAGCACTTTGACACAGAAATGCAGGACTTGGATAGCGAATACACGATGGCGTCTTTGGCGTCTTATCATGATAAACTGGGCCCTATGGGTCTGAATATCCGGCAGATGTCGAATGAGATTCGGGGCTATCAGATCGAGCAGGACGATAGTGGCGTGGCTTTCAAAAGCAATGGCCTGGGCTTTACTCATCAGAGTCTATTGGACTTAGCGGGCTTTACTTGGGGAAACAGACTCTATCTTTACAGCGAGAAACCGGTGCTGCATAGCTTTATTGAAGTTCACCATGATAAAATGGATAAGTTCAGCATCCACGTGATTCACGATGGCTACAGCTTTTATCCCGTGCCGGGCTTTCACTGGCACTACAACACAAATTTTGATCAGCAGCTGAGCATCGTGAATAGTCCGGAAACTAAAGGCAATGATCATTATGAGCTTCTGGAAGAATATCGGTGGCTGAGCTTTGATGCCCTGCGTAGGAATACTACCATCCCGCTCAATCTTAAGATAGCGCTGGAAGATACCCATTCTTCGCATAAGAGCTTTTCTTTACATAGATTTCTTTTGGCTAATACCACAAAATACAAAGTCAATGCACCGGTCCTGCGGGACAGCCCCAATCCTGAAGTGCCGGAGCTGTACTATTCCGATGTCTTTAGTAATGAGAGCGGGATATATCTGAGCTTTGGAGAGGGCAAGCTCGTCTTTGATCAAGCCATAGTGCTGAGTTTGGGCTATATGACCAATGAAGATTGGCTTCGTCAGCCCTACAATCCACTGCTCAAGGTGGAATCTACCCTTATCTATCGGAACCTTCCCTTTGAGGCCGGCCTGGGCATCAATCAACACTATTTTGCATTAGACCATTATCAGAAACCCCTGCCGGAATTGATCGATATCAGCATCAATGCGGCTTACGATCTTAGCCTGCACACCCAGGTTTATCTGAGAGCAGAGAACCTCTTGAACTCTCCCAAGTGGCAGTTCAAAAGCCTGCCCAGACAGGACACAAGCCTATATGCCGGCTTTGTGCAAAGGTTTTAGGCGAGCTATGAATAAGATATCTCAATTCCTGCGGTTCATGCTGAAAGCTATGTGCGGGCAGTACAATGGTATTCAGGTCTTTTTGTATCCCGTAACACTGCTGTATTGGATCTCCAGTGCCAGTATCCTTTTGCCTTTCACCACGCTTCTGAGCCTCAGGATGCACTATCTGCCACTTACCTTCTTTGGGGTTTTACTGATCTATGTCTGTTTTATGATTCTCAAAATATATACCTTTGTCTTTCCCGGACCGCGCAGCGGCCATCCCAAGCTCCTGGGCGAATTTTATGATAAGGTGATCCAATTGCATCTGGTGCTTTTTGTCACCGTGCTCGTACTCATGGTTTACTATATCCTGGCTCGCTTTCTGGGCTATTTCTATAGAATTGACTTGCCGCTGAAGCAAGGCGTGATGTTCTTCTTTAGAGCCCTTACCGTGCTTTTGATCCTGTATTACTACTTGAAATCCATGTGGCTGAAGCCTATGCGAGATCGAAGGTACTCACAAAAGAGATCCACTTTGCTCGCCCTGGGCTGGGCAAACAGGAATCCCTGGGCTGCGCTAAAATACACCGTCATGATGATCGTCGTAGTCTTTGCCGCAGTGAAATTGTATCTGATTGTGATCGCATATTTCATCACTCCCGTGCTTTCCGGCATCAGACATTTATTAGGGTTGAAGCTTGATATAGAGCTGATCCCTATCTCTGGAATCGGCTCGGTTTTGGCTAATCTCTTTATGCTCGCCGCGGCCTTCATGCTGTCAAATCTCCTTTTCTACCCGATTATAGTGCTCAGCCAAAAGCTGAATAACAGCATGCATCCCATGAAGATAAAGCAGGTGCCTTATGGCCAAAATTAAAAAGAAAACAGTGACCAGAGCTAAAACAAAACCTAAATCTAAAGCGAAACCCAAAAGGATTAAACACAAAAACCGCAGGCCACGACTGGGCTTGTACCTGCTGGCTGCCGTCATCACCATAGTGATTATGTGGGGCTTGATCCGTGAGCCTCAAGACGCACCGCAGGATTTGCAAGATATGGTGGCAAAAGAGATCACAGAGCGTAAAGAATCTCCCCCCAAGGAGTCTAAGACGAAGGCTGATACGGGCAAGACCAAGACAAAAGCCAAGACGAAGACGAAGGTCAAAGATCAACCCAAAGCTGTGACCGAAGAGATAGCAGAGCCTGTCATTGCTACAGTCAAACCTCCCGTAAAACCGACGCCCACACCAAAAGCGGGAGAAACTGAGCTTGATCTGGCCATCCGCTTGGCGGCTGACAAGCTGGGTGTTCCTGCGACTGCCATCCGGCGTAAAAAGACGGGAGATGTGATCCAATACTCTGTTCCTGTGGATCGTTCTCTGATGGACCTCACCTATGCTAATATGATCTTCAAGGGCGAACTGGAAAGATCAGGTGCTGTGCTGCACAGTGGTACAGACGACAGTAATAAACAAACCTTGATCTTTGGGCAAAAAGGTCTCCCAGACAAGTATCACTTGGTGCTTCATTACGATTCCAGCATCTATAAAAGCAAGGCGAATCAGCAAACCATCACTATCGTGGTGGATGATTTTGGCGCGATCAGCCCTGAGCTCCTGGATGGATTCCTGGCCTTGGATACCCAGGTCTGCTTTGCCATCTTCCCGGACGAGAAGTATAGTACTCTTACCATGCAGAAGGCCCGCAGCCAGGGTAGAGAAACCTTGATCCATGTGCCCATGGAACCGATCGGCTATCCCAGAATTGATCCTGGTAAGAATGCCATTCTGCTGCAGCACACAGAGGCGCAGATCAAGAAGACTCTAACTCAATTCATCTCAGACATGCCGGATTGCATCGGAATAAACAACCACATGGGCAGCCTGGCAACCACGGATCCAGATGTGATGAACTCGGTGATGAAGACCCTCAAAGAACACAATAAAGTCTTTTTGGACAGCCGCACGACCAACGTCTCTGTAGCTTACCAAATCGCCCAGAAGTCACATATCAAAGCCTTTCGCAATGATATATTTTTGGATAGCCCCAATATTAACCAATCCACCATGGAGGCCAAGCTGAACCGCATTATCGAGCTCTCAAAATCCCAGAATCACGTGATCGCGATCACGCACTGTCACAACCGTGATAAACTGGTGTATTTGAAGGCCTTTATCAGCAGGCTTAAGAAGGCTGGATTTACCTTGATTCCCCTTTCCGAAGTGGGAGAATACGAAGTACCGGAGATATTATGAATTTTCTGCAAGCAATCTTTTTAGGCATCGTCCAGGGGCTGACCGAGTTTATTCCAGTCAGTTCTTCCGGACACTTGGTGCTCACTCAACACTTCTTTGGCATGGAAAGCTCGGATAGCATTACTTTCGAGATCTTTATGCATCTCGGCACCCTTCTGGCTGTGCTGATTTTCTTCCGTAAACAGATCTGGGAGCTTATCCGTTCGCTCTTCTGCTGGAAACCCAATCTCGATAGTGAGCCGCATCGCCAAAACCGCGCTTTGATCGTTTATTTGATAGTCGCCACCTTCGTTACGGGTGTATTTTACCTGATCTTCAAGGATATGCTCAAACAGGCCTATCAGTATCCGCTGTTCGTCTCTTTCATGCTGCTCATCACAGGAGCGATGATCTTTGCTTCAGACTTCGTAAAAAACACCTCTACTCCTGCCTCCGGCACCGGCTTTTTGAAGTCGGCCCTCATTGGCCTGGCTCAGGGCTTTGCTATCATTCCAGGCATCAGCCGTTCCGGAGCCACCATCACAGCCTCGCTTTTTTGCGGGATGAAGCGCAAGGACGCCGCTCATTTCTCCTTTTTACTCTCCATCCCAGCCATTTTGGCTGCCAATCTTTCTGAACTGCCGGCCTTGATGGCGCTTGATGCTAATGTCTTAGGTATCTATCTGGCAGGATTCTTGGCTTCCTTTTTGGCAGGATATCTGGTCATTGCCGTCCTCATTCGCCTCATTCAGGCAGGCTCGCTGAAGTACTTTGCCTATTACGTGTGGGCGGTTGCACTGCTTTCAATCGGCTTTATTCTGTTTGCATAATGGCTGAGATTATAAGCGCTCTGGCCATTGCCTCGCACCGGCCCAGCCTGGGGCAAAACTATCTGATCCAGGGCACTGATGCCCATCTGATCGATAAGGTCCTGGATCATATCAAGCGCTCCCTGAAGCGTGAAAACGAAATCGATATCTCCATCGTTTATGGCGATGAGATCAAGGCCGCAGAACTTGGTGAATATCTGGATACTTTTACTATCTTTTCCAGCTCCAAACTCGTGATCGTCAGAAAAGCCGAAGCCTTTCTCAAGAAAGAGCTGGAGGTACTGGCGGCATACTTTGAATCCCCATCTGAGATTCAGACTTTGGCCATTGTGACCGAAAAGGCCAATAAGACTCTGGGTACCTGGAAGAAGATCGCAGCCAATAGCCACACGGTGAATTGCGATCCTCCCAAATTTGCCAGCGAAATGCGCACCTGGCTGATGGAAGAGCTCAAACGCATAGACAAGAGCATGAGCTCTGCTGCGCAGACGGAATTTACCAATCGCATTGAACTTGACTATGCCACTGCAGCCAATGAGCTGGCCAAGATAGACTTACTGGTGGGTTCCAGACGGCAAATCACCGAGAAGGATCTGGATGGCCTCAGCGGCTCCAGAGCGGGAACGCAGATAGACTTTTTCCGGGCTTTGGGCGGAAAGCAAATCAAAACTGCCCTGCAGGCCATGAATCTCATGCTGGAAGCAGATTGGGAGCCCCTGCAGATTCTCTTTTCGATGTTTCGCTTTTTTAACAGCCTCTGGAGGATTCAATTGCTGCGGGCACGGCACATCACCGATAACGAGATCAACAGCAAGCACATAGCTGAAATTTATCCTTCTCAGCGTAAAGAGTACCTGGGTTTTGCCAGAAATTACTCTATTAAAGGCTTGGAAAATATAATGGATATCCTCTTAAGGACAGACTATAAACTAAAGAGCAGCATCATCGATAAACGTTTGGAACTCGATCTCGGCATTATCGAGATCCTGGGGCAAAAATGAAGCAAAGCGGAATCTTACTGCACATCAGCAGCTTGTGTACAGATTATGGAATCGGAGATTTGGGGCCTGAGGCCTATCGCTTTGCAGACTACCTGGCCCGGGAAGGCCATAAGTTCTGGCAGATTCTGCCGCTCAATCATTGCGGTTATGGCAATTCCCCGTATAATCCCATCTCTGCCTTTGCCTGGAACCCTTATCTGATCAGTCCTGAGCTCTTGGTAGATGACAATCTGCTTGAAGAGGGCGAGCTTATCACTCTTCCTCGCAACGAGATGGTGGATTACAATGCAGTGCGCAAGCTGAAAGAAGCTCTGCTGACGATTGCTGCCCGCCGCTATCTGGAATCTCATGATATCGACAAATATATCCAGGAAAATGCCTGGCATCTGAAGCCTTACCTCACATTTCTAAAGCTCAAAGAACTGAATGGCAATGACAAGTGGTACGAATGGCCACCTGCGCAGCGTTCTTACTCTGAAGACTTGTACCAGGAATATGCCCAAGACCCTCTGGTGAGGGAAGCTGCCGCCTTGCAGGCCATATTCGAAGATCAATTTGCCCGTCTCAAGGCGGTATTGATACAGAAAGGCATCCAGCTTATTGGTGATGTGCCGCTATATCTCAGCTACGAAAGTGCCGAGGTCTGGGCGCATCAGGAGTATTTTGATCTGGATGAACAGGGCTGCAGACTCAGCGTGGCCGGAGTTCCGCCCGATGCCTTTTCGGTTTCAGGACAGCTTTGGGGAAATCCCATATATCGCTGGGATCGGCTTTCAGACAGTGGATTCGAGCTCTTTCACAGGCGCTTCAGACACATCCTGAAGTTCATCGATCTCTTGCGCCTGGATCACTTTATCGGCTATGTAAACTACTGGAAAGTGCCTTGCCTTGAGAACAAGATTCCCGAAACTGCAGGAACCGGAAGCTGGGTGCGAGCCCTGCCGGAAGCCTTTTTTGGCAGTATCAGAGAAGAATTTGGCACTCAAAGATTCATTGCCGAAGATCTGGGCATCTTGAACCAGGATGTCTGCCAGATCCGGGATTCACTGGGTTTGCCAGGTATGATTATCCTGCAATTTTGCTTTGAAGAAAGCGTGCCGGATGCGCAGAATTTTCCCGCAGACCGCTTCATCTATACCGGGACTCATGATAACAACACCACTCTGGGTTGGTGGAACGAACTGCCTACAAACTCTTCTTCCAGACTGAATCTTAGCGTCTTTTGCAAACGCTTTTTACCGCAATATGATCTTCCCAATGCAGACAATGTCCACCAAATCCTCATCGACATAGCGCGCCTATCCGGCTGTGAGAGAATGATCTTCCCCATGCAGGATATCCTTGGCCTGGGCATAGATGCGCGCATGAATATCCCCGGCACCGCGCTGGGCAATTGGCAATGGCGCATGCGGAGGCCGATCTAAACTCTAGTCTTGTGTGATGATATTTACACTGGCTCTTAGCACTCCGGCGCGGATTCTGGTATGAGGCTCCAGCAAGCACTGTTTACCACTATGACTGCTGAAAAACTCTTCTTGTGAGGCCGTAAGCGGAATCTCGCCAAAACCCTGAATCAGGATCAAAGTCGCTTTGATGGGTTCAAAGCCGGTATTGATCACTCCTTGCTCCAGTCCTAAATATTCCACCAGGTTTTTCTCGTCGATAGCAGGGCAGATGATGCCAATGGCACCGCCATCTGCCAGGCGTTTCAGCTCCTGCAGATCAGGGCTGTAGCCCAAGGCCAAAATGCTACCCTCTGGAACCAAAGCCTTAGACGGCTTCGCTCTGTACTCCAATCTGCCATGCACGGTATTTCCCCAACCGATGCTGGCATCAAGGCGCTTTCCCTGATAGTTGATAGCCACAGCTTTATTCTGTTCCACGCGGCTTATTTTTCCCGGCACATGAGCCAGGTAGTTGTGCGGCTTGGCTTTGTAATGGATCGTCATGATGGCATTCTTTTTATCGTATGCAATGACCTCGCCTGTGGTGGGAGATATCGCCATCGCCACTCCGGAGGTATCCAGTTTTTGCGCGAGCAGATCTCCTTGATAGACAAAATCTCCGACATGCTTTTTCAGATACCAATTGATCTTTTTGGGAGGAATTGCCATCTTTTCTGCGAGTTTTACCTGCACAGGCTTGGCGCTATAATCCTGAATCTCTGAGGATACCACAATGCCGCTGAGGTAATCAATAAATTCCACTTTGCCCCGTACGGGAGATTTGAAGGCCATTTTATTGCGGCTTTGGGGCATGGCGGTCATCAGGATCTGATCAAAATCGATCTTATCCCCGGTCTGGATTTGAAGATGCTGGCGAATCTGCTCTTCAGGAGCATCCGAACAGTAGGAACAGGCCTGGATCACATAGAGGCGGGGCGGATTGTAGCGGTTCACAGCCACGATGTCATCCGGTTTCACTAGATCAGATTCTGCGGCCAGGATATCGCCATTGTAGGGCAGTTCCACTTCGCGGATAAACTCGCCAGTGCAAACTCCATTGTTATTGCCAAAAATCAGGTCAGGTGCATCCTGAGAATACAGGTTCAAAGCGGATTCTGCCTCAGCGTGATAGCTATCCCGGGAGAGTCTGGTATCGATGATGATAGGCAGATCTGTAGTCACGGTGCGGACGATCTCTTCACCATTGATAAAGCACTTTTTTGCAGCCGTAAGTTCGATGGTTTGCCCGGTTTTGGCTTCGATCACTTGAAAGGAATCGCTTTTGATCTTGAGACTCTGGCCACCCGGCAGCAAGGCCTCCAATACGGGGATGCCCTTCTTCTCAGGAAAATGGGGACGCACGTAAATCGCCAGATTCAGCAGACAATCTTCGGCTAAAAGCTTTGTCGCCAAGGCTTCATCGCTTTCGGAGAGGACTCCCAGATGCGGGCTGATGAAATGGCGATCTATGGCCAATTCGGTGACTCCACTGGGCTTAAAACCTGAGATCAGGATATCGATGCACTGCATCTCATTCTGAGCATGGGCAAAGACCCCCCCGGCACCGATTACCAGATCTATATCACTGGGGAAAAAAGAGTGCTTCCTTTCATTTTCGATGTATTCAAATTTCTCTTGATACTTGTCTTGGGTGCTGTTCTTTAGTGCCTCCAAATAGCCGACTTTTTGGGTATTAAAGTGCATTTGCTGATGCTGCACAAAGGAGAGCTTCAGAGCGCATTTGGCCAAAGCGTGTTCGATGCGGTATTGCTTTTGACTTTGTGGATTGGTGGTGGGATAAAGAGTCTTGTTTCCAATATAATTGCGAATCTCAGCTTCGGTGATGGAGTCCGGCAGGAATCCTTTGATGGCGTCTATGCCGCTTTCTTTCAGCACATTCAGCGCGCTATAGCTCATGCCCAGGTTTGCGCTCACGGTGCGTTGATAGTGATCGTTGATGCGGGTAAAAACGTCTGTGGTGGCACCGCCAACGTCAAAAGCGATCAGGTTTTGTCCTTCTTCGTTTCTGAGCTTGAGGATGGACTTCAGCACACCGGCAGGAGTGGGGAGGATGTTTTCGTGCACTATCTGTTTCAGCCTGCTATAGCCCGGAGCGCGCTCCATCACGTTTTCCATAAAGAGTTCCTGGATCTTCTCCTGAGTGGGCTTGAGGTTTTCTTCATCGAGAGCAGGGCGCAGGTTTGGTAATATATACAGGTCAAAGTCTTGCGAGATCATGCGCTTGATCATGTGAGAGGCGTCCTTATTGCCGGCATAGATAGTGGGGATTTTGTTTTCGGTGGAAAACTTCGGTAGGGGCTTGGCAATGCGCAGGATCTCGGCCAAACGAAGCACTGAAGCTACAGCCCCGCCATCGGTTCCGCCACATAGGAGGATCATATCCGGGCGCAGATTGCGCATGCTCAGCATTTGTTCCAGCGCGCTGCGTTTGTCGTCGATGGCAAAGACGTCCAGGATCACCCCTCCAGCGCCGTAAGCAGCCCGTTTGGCGCTGCTGGCACTATCAAAGAGGGTGAGGCCTACCACCAGGATTTGCAGGCCACCACCAGCACTACTGGTGGAAAGATACTTCACATTGGGCAGGAATATGGGATTGTCCGGGCTGGATCCGCTTTCCAGCAGCTTGATCTTGCTGCTTTTCTCCACTGCCACAGTGGCACTATATATCCCGTAATTAACGTCGTTTCTGGGCTTTTCCACACTGGTGTCGGCTTGCTCTATAGCGAGCAATTTGGCCGCTGTTTTGTCGATCAGGATGGCCTTGGTGGTGGTAGAACCAATATCGGTGATCAGGATTAAATCTATCTCTGGCATAAAAAACCTCTTTTTTCAGTAACTATATACAGTATAACGCAAATTCGCGCAAGACAAATAACTGTATTGCTCAGGACTTGCCCCCAAACCAAGTAATCATATTCCTATCATACCATATCATATTATCTTAGCCATTGCCAATGTCCAGATCTACTTTCTTCAGATTTAGAGCCTACGGCTTTTGGCTATGGGCTCGCTATCTATAGATTGCGCTGCTGCAAAGCAGGTGCGCAAGGATGAACTATAAATCTGCAATATTCCCTGCTGAACCGGGGGTGTGACTTAGACAGAGCAGATTGGGCCACTGAGATTTCACGCGTCAAAACACAGGATTCGATCCGTCTCGGATCGGGTATATTGGATTGGATGCGTCCCGCCTCGAATGAGAACTACTTCCTTGAAAGACTCCAGGCAGGGCTTTTAAGCTCTGCGCCACTTCGTTTTAGCAAAAATAGACAGCCCAGCTAAGGATAAAACACTCTGGCCGTCAATAGAATACAGGACAGATTGCCAAAATGACTAAGGGCACGATCTATCGACCGTGCCCCAATTCTCATTTTGGCTATGCCTTATAAAACCTTTTACAGAAAGGCTTTAAAGCATCCCATAGTCATATGACACTATTTCATTAAGATCATCTTATGGCTCTGCTTCCGCTTGCCGCTTTCGATCCGGGCAAAATAGATGCCAGAACTCACAGCTCGGCCCTTGGAATCTATGCCATTCCACACAAGATTGTGATTTCCTGCCTCCAGGATTCCATTGTATAGCTCACATACCTTCTGGCCTTTGAGGTTGTAGATGCTGAGGATCACAAACTCGGCTTCCGGCAGGATGAAGCTGATCGTAGTCTCGGGATTGAAGGGATTGGGGTAATTCTTCAGATCTGGCAATAGGTTTCCTGAGGGCAAGAGCTCATCTTCATTGCTTACGGTTAAAGGCATAAGCGGGATATTCAAGATGGTGTCTTCTCCCTCAATCACGGTCACATTACGGATAACGCGATCATAATAATCCCAACGGCTGGCTCTCACCTCATAAACACCAGCACCAGTGGGATACTGGAAACAGCCCAGGGTATCGCTGAATTCCGGAAGCTTGCTTATAATCTCTATCTTCACGCAATCCACCACTGCGCCGGTAGCAGCATCATACACACTGCCATTGATGCCGCCGATATACACGGAATCGTACTCATACGCACCAATATCCACTCTGCGGGCCCCATTGGGGGAGATCCGCTTGTGATATCTGATGTCAAAGGCAGGTAAGTCTGGACGATTCACACCCGCATCTATACAGGGCGATTCTGCTGATAAGCTGTAGTCAGCATTAAGCGTGTCTGCAAACATAGGGTCTGCTACGATATTCCCTTCCCCATAGATGGACGATCCAGGTGGAATGGGAATACTGAGGCAATTGTTAATCAGAAGTTCAGATTGTCCAGTACTAGGATAACCTAAGCTGAAAGAGACGTCAATGATGTTATTAGAGTAGGTAGTACAGCTTTCACCCATATCATTATGCAGAGCTTGGTAATTAACAAAGGTGTTATTATATATCAATGGTGAGGTATCGTGAACGTTTGCTATCGAAGGAGCATGAAAATCTCCCACATACCTTACCAAGTTATTAAAGAACCTCATCTGCCCACCCTGATTCGCAGGATTGATGTTTTCGAAGTTCAGCACTGCGTTTCCCTGTTTGTTTTCAATTATGTTGTTATAGATATAGTTGGTGGTGGCATTGCTTGTCATGGAACCCGCCTCCACGTAGCCATGCAGATAGTTGTCCGAGACGTAGTTTGTGCCAAAGCCATTTGAGCTAAGAATAAGAGGTGAATTTCCCGGATTCGCATTCTCAGGCTTGAGCATTATATTCCTACGGGCGAATACCGTATCTGTTACTGTAGCTGAGCGACAACCCCAGCCTTTGCTTCCATTATAACTTATATTCCCATAGCTGCTGCTGGATCCATATTCGGCTCTTAATTCTGGTGATGGATCATCTCTCGAAATGAAATTATCCATAACGTTATTTAACTTCAAGACATCCATATAATATCCGACTGGGCCTAAAGATGCTCTACCCGTGAAATAGCATTTAGCGATCGTTACCTTATAATTACGCTCTGGAGCCGGCTCGGGGGCAGCACTGAATCCGATGAAACCTGTTCTACTACCAAAAGGAATGGGATATGCATCGTTCATAGAGATGAACTTACAGTCATAAAGCAGGATGTCTGATTGCAGAAATCCTGTCCGTATAGCATTTAAATTGTTCTCAAAGACACAGTCTTTTACATTGATGGCACCATTGTCAAAGTCAATGGCGGCCAGGGACCAGTCTCCCGGAACATAATCACAAAAGAAGGAATTCCGAAATTCGCAGTATTCGAAAGTAGATACTTGGGCATCTGGGCCTATGTATATCCCACCCCATCTAAAATCTCTATCCTCCTGATACTTGTCAAAAAGGATCGGTAGATCAGGGGTCCCAACAGCATTTATTCTACCATTAACGATTATCATCTTGGACACAGGCTGAGCACTACCGCTCCACTTGAAGTTATAGATATCGCTTTTATCGGCTCCAGTACAAAGGATCTGGGTTCCTGGCAGGATAGCAAGTGTGACTCCTGAGTCTATGTACAAGAAAGTGCTAATGATGTAAGGATTGTTTTCTGGAGACCAGGTAGTACTACGGGTAATATGCCCACCAACCTCAACACAGTAAATTGAGATGGTCAACATGATCAGAATCATTATGCAAATAAGGCGTTTCATAGTTTCTCCTCATATTCCGGGCTTCGGTGTAGGACCGAAGCCCGGAATAACTAATCTTATTTCATTAACATCATCTTGTGAATACGATGCGTATTACCTTGCTTGATTTTGGCAAAGTAAAGACCGGAGCTGACCGATTTACCATTTGAATCGGTTCCATTCCAGATTACCGCATGTTTCCCGGTAAGCATCGTCTCGTTTAACAACTGTTTAATCTTTTGTCCCTTGATATTATAGATAGTCACGAGCACCTTCCCATCAGTGGGCACAGAAAAACTGATCGTGGTCTCTGGGTTGAAGGGATTGGGATAATTTGACTCAATCCTAAGTACATGAGGGGGTGGCTGGACACTTTGTAATGATTCACCTGATAACTTTGATAGTTCTGCAAGGAATTTCATATAACTATCAAAATCGGGCGTTTTGACGCTAATATTGGGCAGAGCTTTGGCGCCGCCAGTAGCCAGACTCATATAGCAGTAGGCTTGGTCTATCAAAGCAAATAGCGAATCAGCAACTGTTTCCGGGTTATTGAGTATAAGCTGCAATCTGCTGATCGCCGTAAGATAGTCCTCTTCTTTTATATGACACTTAGTTTTAATCTCTTCCTTTTTTATATAGTTTGCAAAGTTATCTGAGGGTATATTCAGATCGAGATAGGCTCTGAGCGTAGCATAATCCTCACTTGAGGCTCTCGTAGCATAATAGAGGTAGTCTATAGCAAGTCCCGTTAACGTAGAATCTGGATATGTCTCTACAGCTTGTTTCATGCTTGCAATCGATTCATCAAACAAACCCTGGTAGAATTGGTTCATACCAGCTATAATAGTCTCGGATAAAGAAGCAGACATATCCCGGTCAAAGCTAAAGGGTTCAAGGGAAGGGTAGAACCTATCTGGGTTTTCATAGGGAGACTGTACAAAGATATTGCCTTCCATAGTCGCAATACCATTTGATAAGTTCGCCAGAATATACTTATCCCAAGCCTCAAATTTATCTAAGGGGTCATTGGGAATAATCCCCGTTTCGATAAATTCGGCGTCATTGAACACATTTAACCCAGTTCTTGAGGTCGATAGCGAGCCTGCGTCACCAATTAATTCACTGCCTTGGTTATTCTGGAATCCATTTGCTGCAAAGCCATGATAATCAGGATTAGAGTTCCAATTATAACCATTAACCAGCATCCCGTGCCAGCCCAGATTGCTGAATTCATTATCGATAATATCGACTACCGATTCATTCGCCCAGATACCGATCCCAGATGTTGCTGTTTGTGTGGACAAATCACCGGAGAATACATTACGGTAAACCAGTGATTTGGATTGATTATTTGCTGATTGTTCGAAGTTAATGCCTGCTTTCTCATTGTTATAGAAATTGCAAGGTGTACCATCAGTGGGGGTATCATCATCAGGATCATAGCTTCCTCCTACTAAAACAGAGGACTCAAGGCTCATGATACCATAGCTATTACGGTAGAAATTGCAGCCATTAACTTTTACGTCTTTGGCACGACGCAGAGCTATTCCTGCGAAATTGGACCCAGATTGAGCATCGTCATCCCCAAACTCGCAGTTCTGTATATCCGCAGATATATTGGGAGAATATGCGCTAAGAGTATCTTCGAGGTAAATGCCATAACTACAGTCCGTAAACTTGCACCCTGAGATACTGATGTTTCGTAATGGTTGCAGAGCTACTTCTATGGTGGAATAAACCCCATAAGTGCAGTTGACAAAATCCACCCCGGATATGAATGGCGCAGTTCCCGGATATTTTACGAAGATTTTATCAATCCCAGATATTATGCTGTGATTGTTGGATTCAAGTTCAAAGTTATCCCCTATTGGGTTAATTGTGTTTATAAATACGCCGTCCCATCTTCGATTATTTGGGTGTGAAGTCGAAACATGCAAGTTTAATAATCTACGAGGATAGATCTGGTTTACACCTTCAATCTTCCCAAAATCATCGGTACTTATCCTATCGCCGTGACATGCTTCATCATTGGGATCAGGATCTGGTTTGTAACCAGAGATATACACTCCTTCATCGAACCTGATAGTGCCAGGTGATCTATAAGGGAGCATATTGGCAATTAATTCCGCCCCTGTATCAGCTTCCATATTGCCCAGTAAATCCAGTTTGGAGCCGGATCTGAAGAACAAGGTAGCCTCATTGTTCACCATGCATTGAGCAGTACCTTTGACCACGATATTTCCATAAACATCGTAGTCTGGATTGTTATCATAGCTCCTAAATGCACACATTGCATCTTGTATAGTGAATTTTGCCCTTGAGGGCTCTGTCAAGGCTGAATCACCGATATAGAACGGAGCCTGAATAGACCCACTGGGAACTCGCCAAATGAAATGGCCGAAATCGGAATTGTCTTTTATTTTAAGCTGGCCCGACTGGTCATTAAAGTTGTCAATGTAAGTACTTGTGCATTGTACGCAATCATTGATTAACACTAATCCTCGATTCTGCAAAGAGCCGATGGAGGTAGAGACCAGGTCCGAGGTTTGCAGTGTGTACGTGGATTTCATTTCCAGCAATGCATCGTTCTTGACGATTACAGTGTTTAGCACATAACTGGGAGAGGGCATATTGTATCCCTTTATCAGCAAAGAGCTGCCTTCGGTAAGCTCCAGATTTGAGCTTACTTTGAAGAATCCGCTGTGCTGTCCATCTACATCTAATATAGCATTCCTATCCGTGCTATTGCAGACAGTTACTCCAACCGATAACAGTGCTCCATCTCCTACTGTTACGATAGATCCGGAGCCCAGGATAAGTGTGGAGACCCTGATCTGGGAATTTTCTCCAATTCTCCAATGAGCGTTATCTTGCAGGGTTACGCTATTGAGGTGTAGCGGCTCAGGGTAATCCCATGAAGTCGTAAGATCAGGATCATCTAAGGTATCTTCCACTATTAAGTCAGGATTTCCATTTAATATTATCATGCTTGTATTGTTGTCAATTTTAATATTTTCACAGGAGGTGTAGCTGTCGGCCGGATATTGCCAGGCAATTCTATAGCGTTTATTGGGAAGTAGATTTGTGAAAGTTGCGCTGACTACCTCAATATCTGAGCCTGGGAGAGTATCCATAGCATTTTCTCTGACATAAGAATTAACATAAGTGTAAGGGCCTCTTGTATGGTTCAAGCCATAGATATAGACCGTGGTTTCTTCCACCTCATTATTTGTGGGGATGTTATTCTGATTTTTCATATACTTTGTATAGCCCATTTCGGGAATTGGGCCTTCCCCATCTTCAAGGGTAGGATTAAAATCTACACTCCCAGAAGCTAAGGCTTCATCATAAGAGGTAATTCCCCCGCATTCGTCACCGAAGAGCGCATTTTGGTATGGTGCGAACGACGTGATATATGGCGCGATACCTCCCCAACTCTGTCTTCCTGAAAGTTCTCGAGGCATCGCGAGTGAAACTGAGGGAGGATTATATGCGTTTGAGTAGCAAGCGTAAAGCATGTTTATGACGCAGCTTGAAAGATCGTATTGGTCTGCATTAGTAGGGTAATAATTTTCGACTTCAGATCCGAAATTGCTGCTATTTCTGTTGTTGATCCAAAAATTCATGGTTTTTTCGCTTTCGTTATGATATGACAATAAAGGGTGATTTCCTGGAAAAGTAGTGGATACTCCAATATCGGAAATATATGAACTGCTTATCCAATCGTCAGGGCTTGTTGCCGAATATATGACAGGATCCAGGGGGGATGAGGCAGAATTGAAATCGTATAACTCGTTCAATCTGATAAAATAATTATCTGAAAGCATGTACATATTTTGCGTAAAATCAGTCAGTATCTGTGATTTGATTCCTGCTACACCATAAATGGGCAAATTAACGCTTTGCATTAGCAAAGCAGATGGGTCATTTCCCAGGGTCCTGTTCTCTTGTGCTACAAAACTAAGCTTCGGTCCCGTAGAGCTCTGGGTTACAAAATAGACATGCCCATCGGAATCTATTATTGGAGGCGATTGAGATATTCCCAAGGGCATAGTAGTTGATATACGGTAAGCATGATGGCCAGCGAACACATAAGGGATACCCTTGCGGCTAATCACATAGAAGTTGGTATCAGGAGCAGGCTGAGTATCAGGAACTAAAGGAGTTTCGAAATAATCGTCTTCCCCTACTGCCGAACAGTTGTGGCTGTTTATAAGTGTACCCGAACTGAGATCAACTACATGAATTTGTTTGATCCCAGCTATGTAAATCGTATTATTCTGTAGCACAGGAGTAGCCATAAACTCAAATTTGTAGGCGTTTGGATCATAATCACGCTCTGGAGCTCTTAAATCGACTTTCCAATCTACCGTCAGATCATCCTGTGATACATCCACGCTCATAAGGCAACCGCTTTTGTTGAGAATAATCAGGTGTTTCCCGCCATTATAATCCTTGTATAGTACTGGACTTGCCCAAGAGCCGGTTCCACTATTATATCGCATATAAGCTTCGGGACGCTGAACATCGTCAGTATAGGTTAGTGTCGTATCATAATACCCATTTAGACTCGCAACATCCTCTTCAGAGTAGCAATTCGGGTTTATTGTGCCAGGCAGGTTAAATACAAGATCATCCATCATATATGGGTCCGGGTCCAAATGTGTAAAATCCCATCCGAATCCGGCACCGTTATTCCTAATACCGAATCTATACAGGGTTCCAGGTCTGGGCAAAGGGGCAAATCGTTGATGATTTACACTTCCATCAAATCTTTGTAAACCGAAGGTAGTTACATAAAACCTACGGTTGGACGAATATCCATCCGGGTCCACGGCTACGGTATTCCTGATGCGGTCATCTGTCAACAAGTTTGTTGTAGGCGGATTTTGTATCCCCCCCCCCCGCACGGGCAAAACACAAGGCAGCTAACCAGAGACTGAGTGCAGCAAACAAGAGTTTTTTCATGGTATCCTCCATAAATCTGCATTACTTGAATTGATAGATTCAACTACAAGCAATATTATGATCCTCAGTGAAGGCGCTAGATTTCTCTAACCTTCGCCACTCAAAATCTACAAGCGTTGGTAGCAATTTTTATTCGTAAATCATGAATATGCTAAGTACAATTTCTAATAAACACTCGGCGATACTTCTGTCAAGATATATCTTTTGGCATTTCCTTATTTTTTATAAAAGCCTGATCATGAGCTGATCTTGGGCTGCATGATGTTTCGATGCGCTTTTGACAGGTCTTGGACTCGAGATGACTCGAGGGCTCGAGTCATCTCGAATCGAAAGTCCGTTAATGGCAAGTTCAAGCACCGGGTGAGAGCTATGGCTGGTTAGCTTAGCAGAAAACTGTCTGATAGGGGTAGCGGATATTGTCAATCCCCATTTTTCACCAATGATTCCTGTTTGGAGGGTGGCTTGCGTCTCAGCTCACAGATTAATTTCTAAGTACTTGGAACAGATTGATAAAATCAATATTTACGCTATAATCTTTTGTTTTACGAGTTTGGAAGATTTCTACACCCGGTACTTCTGCATAGTTATAGCTGAAACCTAATAAGTTGCGGTAATGCAGGTTTATACCGTAACCGCTGGTTTTCCCGTTAATATGCCCCGCATCATCATCATATTGGCCATTGCGAATGAAAAATGTATCCAAAAATCCAAATTCTATCCCCGATCCGGTGATGCGCTCACTTGTATAGTAGAGCGGATCAAGGGCTGCATTCAGATAGCGGAAAGTTAGGAGGTTATCGAAAAACCTGAATTGTTCGGGAATAAGTGGTGCCGCCAGCTTTTCTCCCTTCAGCGAAACCCCAAGGGCGTAGCCCTGATTGCGGTGGCTCCAAATAGGATCAGCTTCTACTTCGTCAATATACTGAGCTTCATTAGCTTCTACGTTGAAATGGCTAAGTCCATAAACAGCTTCAAAGGCAAGTGTCCTATCATAGCAATAGCTCAAGCGGGCTATTCCCCCAATGTTTAATGATCGCTCATCTGCATTAACACCTGAGTCTGTAAAGCCAATGGCAGGGGCTAATTGAGAATGAACATCAATATAATTTGCGCCAATGGCCAGATCAACGTATTTCATCCAGGTATGATCAATCATAGCGAGTTTACGATAGGTTTCGAAGGCATTAAGTGCAATACCGTAGGTGGTGGCATGATCGTAACTGTGAAAATCGCCTAAATCCTGTCCCGAACTGTCTGTTACGTGCTGCATCCCCATATCAAAAGTGATTCCAAATCTGTCACTGGCATTATAGCCGGGAAGCATGATTGCCACGCCTTTATAGCCATAGGTGAGCATTGAGGAATTGTAGAACATATCTCTGATTCCAAAGGCATCTCCCCAATCTTCCTTGGAATAGCCATAAGCGAAACCTTCGTGGAAAGCACTTACTGCGGGATTGGTGTAAACCGTGAGGGGATTATTGTGCCAGATATTTACAACTCCAGTAACTCCTCCCCCCATGGCACGGTTTATGCTGGAGGGCTCGAAGGATAAGAACAAGAAGGTACTTTGGTTGATTGCACACAAGCTGATACTTGCGAACACCATGACAAACAAAAGGATCTGCTTCATTTTAGCTCCCTATTTACTTTTTAATGAACACATTCAATTTTAATAATGAATGATAATGTGTCAAGCTGATTTATGTGGTTTCTCAGCTCTCGATTGTTGCCTGTGTAGTCTTTGTGAAGAACAGCGCAGAATGGAAAGAATAGCACCCGGATCGAAAGGATTCCCTCGGATTATTGAGGCTTTGATAGGGGTAGGGAAGCAATCCATAACTGGGCTTCCCTTCCTCAACAGGCATCCAATCCAGCATGGGATACGGGTGTTTTCAGTCCTTAAAAAACTCCTTGATCGTCTGCATCCATTTGGGGATATCAATCTGCTGCGGGCATTTGGACAGACACTCGCCGCACTCTACGCATTGATTTGCCCTCATTTTTTCTGGGATGAAACTGAGATAGGCTTCTTTGCTGTTTTTATCCTCAAACATTAGTGCTTCAGCGTATTGCCCCAAATTTGCCGGAATATTCACCCCATAAGGACAAGGCATGCAGTAGCGGCATTCGCTGCAGAGATAGGGAATGCGGGCCAGATAAGCTTCGCGGGCCTTGCTATAAATATGCTGCTCAGCGTCGCTCAGGATATTGGCCTCGGCCTTTTCGCTGAGTTCGATATTCTGGCGTACCTGCTCTATGGTGGACATCCCGGAGAGCAGCAGCGTACACTGAGGGATATTCCAAACCCAGCTCAAGGCTCTTTCCACCGGAGTCTGGGTGTTTCCAGCGCTTTTCCAGACCTCTTCGACTTCCGGGGGAATATGCTTGGCCAGCTTTCCACCTCTGAGAGGCTCCATGCTGATGATGCCCATATTCTTGGAGATGGCCAGCCTCATGCCTTTCAACCCGGCTTGATATTCCGTATCCAGATAGTTCAGCATGATCTGCGTAAAATCCCAATCCCAAGCCTGCACTATTTGCTCGAAAGTATCATAGTCATCATGAAAGGAAAAGCCGATATGGCGGATTCTGCCAGAAGCTTTTGCCCCCTGGAGGAAGTCGAGCACACCCAGTTCATGCACAGTATTCCAAGACTTTTTGTTCAAGGCGTGCAAGAGATAATAGTCAATATGATCGGTCTGAAGCCGTTTTAGCTGCTTTTCCAGAAAATCATCCATATCGG
>JAJBAW010000038.1 GCA_020532545.1 Candidatus Cloacimonadota bacterium
CTCTCAGCACATCTTTATCACGCTCCAGGATATCCAGCTCTTTATCGCATTTGTCGAGTACGGTGCGGATCACAAAGCGGATCAGCCCTTCCTGGATGTCCATGTTTTCCTTATGCTCCACAAAGGCTGCTTCGGCATCCATCATCCAAAATTCGGTGAGGTGCTTGCGGGTCTTGGAACGTTCAGCTCTGAATACAGGACCAAAATCGTAAACCCGGCCCAGGCTCATGATACCTGTTTCCAGATACAACTGACCGGATTGGGAAAGATAGGCCAGGCCTTCATCGAAGTAATCCAGCTCAAACAAGGTGGTAGTGCCTTCACAGGCATTGGGGGTGAGGATGGGCGAATCGAAACGGAAGAAATCATGCTCGTTCAGATATTCGCAGATGGCATAATACACCCTGTGCCGGATGCGCAAAATAGCCCATTGCTTGGGCGCGCGAATCCAGAGATGTCTGTTTGAAAGCAGGAAATCCGGACCATGTTCCTTTTTGCTGATGGGATAATCTTCTGCGATCTGAATGGGGGTGATGCCGGTAACCGAGAGCTCATATTCACCCTCGATCTTCTGATGTTTTTTGGGAATTCCGGTGAGGATCAGGCTGGATTCCAGGTTCAGGCTTTTGCCCTCTTCAAAGAGTTCGTCGCCAAGGTCCGGTCGGAAAGCCACCGCTTGTACTTCAGCAGTGCCATCCCGAAAGATGATGAACAGCAGCTTGCCACTGCTGCGGATATTGCGTACCCAACCCTTGAGACGCACTTCTTGCCCTTCATATTGGGCGATGTCTTTTACAAAAATATCTTGCATTGTTTTATACCTTGTTTTTGTTTTTCGTCAGTTGTTCGTTGATGATAGCGATGATCTGAACCGCTACTTCCAGGGCCTTGGTGCCGGCTATGCCATCCACGATAGGTTTGGTGTCTGTGATGATGGCATTAGTCCAGGATTCCAGCTCCATGGTGAGGGCATCTTTGGGGCTATCGCTGCAATCATAATTCTTTTGATCCACCAATTGCTCGGGGTCGATATCGGTGGCGCCCATCATGATCTTGGGTAGATACAGCAAGGATTTGGGGCTTATTTTCACCACTTGTGCCTGCTGAGTCTGAAAGTCCAGACGGATATAGCAATCCTTCTGGAAGAAGCGGATCTTGCGCTCTTGCTTCAGTGATACCCGGGATGAAGTCACATTGGCAATGGCGCCATTTTCAAACTCGATGCGGGCGGTGGCAATATCTATGCTGGGAGTGAAGATCCCGATGCCGCTGGCCACGATGTTCTTGATGGGACTATTTACAAAGCTGAGGATGAGGTCGATATCGTGAATCATCACGTCCAGCACCACCGGCACGTCAGTCCCACGCTTGTGGAAGGTGGAAATGCGGGTGGATTCGATGAACATGGGATTATGAATCTCGCTCTCTACTTTCAGCACCACAGGATTGAAACGTTCAATGTGTCCCACCTGGATCTTGAGGTTCCTTTTTGCGGCCAGATCCAGCAGGATGTAGGCCTGCTCTACTTTACTGGTGATGGGCTTTTCCAAAAAGATGTGTTTACCCGCTCTCAGCGCCTGCTCGGCCAGCTCAAAATGGGCGGTGGTGGTGGCGGCAATATCGACGGCGTCGCAGGAGTCGAGCAAGGCAGCATAGCTGTCATACCTTGTCGCATTCAGGCTCTGGGCGATCTCCTTTGCCCTGCTGGTCTTTTTATCAAAGATACCAGCCAGGCGGACATCATCCATCGTCAGAAACTTGCGGGCATGGTGTTGTCCCAGGTGCCCAACGCCTACTACGCCAATCTTTAACATATTATTTTAGCTTTGCCGCTACTTTTTCCAGCATATCGATAGTCATGGTTTCAAGATTGTATTCAGGTTTCCAGCCCCATTCCGCACGAGCACAGCTATCGTCCATGCTATTTGGCCAGCTTTCGGCAATGGCTTGTTTCACAGGGTCCACGTTGTAATCAAGTACAAACTCTGGAATATGTTTGCGGATGGCTGCTGCGATGATCTCAGGATCAAAGCTCATGGCAGTCACATTAAAGCAGTTTCTGTGGATCAGTTTGGCAGGATCTGCTTCCATGATCTGCACCGCTGCTGCCAGGGCATCCGGCATATACATCATGTCCAAAAAGGTACCGGCTTTAAGGTTGCTGGTGTATTTCTGGTTTTTAATGGCTTCGTAATAGATTTCCACGGCGTAATCTGTGGTGCCGCCACCGGGCATAGTCACGTTTGAGATGATGCCGGGAAAGCGTACTCCACGGGCATCCACACCATATTTCAGGTGATAATAATCTGCCAAAAGCTCGCCTGCTACCTTGGAGATGCCATAAATGGTGCTGGGCCGCATGATGGTATCCTGAGGAGTTTGATCCTGAGGAGTGGTGAGGCCAAAGGCACCGATGGAAGAAGGAGTAAAGACCGCGCCTTTCACTTCTTTCATGTTTTCCAGACAGTTGAAGGTAGTTTCCATATTGATCTTCCAGCTCAGGGGAGGATTTGCCTCGCCCTTGGCAGAAAGCACTGCCACGAGGTTGTAAATGGCGTCAATATTGTATTTCTTGATCACCTGATACATGGAATTGCCATCTGTGGCATTCATCTGAGCGGTAGGCCCAGCCTCAGAAATCTCGGCTGGCAAAGGGGTGCGATTGAAAGTGGCGATCACATGGTTGTCACCATAGATCTTTCTAAGATAAGGTACAAGCTCCGAACCGATCTGTCCGGCAGCGCCGATCACAAGGATATTCTTCATAGGTGTTTTATGCTCCTGATATGATATTCTATTGCATTACACCGTTTTTTTAATCTGCTTAATTGTCAATAAATATTAGCTGATTGGCATTATCTCTTCTTATACTGTGCCAAACAGCTATGCATATTTACTGATCCAGAGCTGTATTCTGTGCTCTGTTTATAAAGGAAGGTCTCAGCTCAAATCTCCAATCGTTCTTTTATATTGTAAACTCCAAATACAGAAATAGGAATTGTTGTTTTGCCAAGTGCCAAAATAGGATTAGCTTATGGATTAAGACACAAAATTAACATGAGAGGTACATAATGGCAATCAAAGAACAACTACTCAGATCACTCAAAAAAGCTATGCAGGGTGAGATGGATAGCGTGAATATCTATCAGCATGCCGCAGATCATAGCTCCGACCCTGAAGTGAAGGACTTCTTTCTCTCGCGCAGAGAAGAAGAACGCCTGCATTACAATTATCTGTTGGATTACTATCAACAGGTTACCAGCGATATGCAGCCCGATGATATTGTCAGCAAAATCAAAGCTGAAAACCTGGTGAAAAGCATCTTCTCACCAGCCTTTGTCAAACGCATCGGTGAGGACCAAGTGCTGTTTTCAGCAATTTCCACGGCTATGCTTTTGGAAAAAGATGCCATAGATCACTACCGCAAGCTGGAAAAAGAGACTGATGTCCATACCTTAAAAAGCTTTTTCGCGCTGTTGGTACAGTGGGAAATGATACATTATGAGGAATTGGCCGCCATCCAACAGGAAGCGGAACACTTCTATTGGGAAATCAACGATTTTGAGCCTTTTTAGGCGAATTTAACGGTAAAATTGACTCAGCACGCTCAGGCTCTTCAGCTTGAGCGTTTGTTTTTGGTGGGCGCTATAATAGGATAGGAAAAGCTGATTGATCTCGCTCACATCACAGTGCGTCAGGCGGATATCCTGCAGATGATTGGCTATTTCCGGCAGCAGGCGTAGCACTTTTTTACTCGTCGGGCTGAGCGGAGTGTATCTATCGGACCAGGAGAGTTTTTGCAAGCAATCCTGACAGATGATTTCGCCGGAAGCATCATAGGCAAAAGGCTCTTTGGCTTTGCAGCAGGAATCGCAGCACTGCAGCCGGATTCCGATCCCCATCATGATAAACAGCCGCAGCATCAGCCTCCAGAAGATCAGGATGGCATTTTCCTGCAAGGGAGCGATGTACTCCAAATACTGGGTGAGCAGGGTGTAATACTGCTTGGAGTCGTTTACAGGAATGATGATCTTGGCACAAAGCTCGGCTCCCGCTTCGGCAGCAGCCCAAGTAGATGTGGAAGCATAGCTGCTGTAGTCCTTGCCTGGGCACAGCTCTTTCAGCAGATACAGACCTTCTTCCTTGGGTTCATAGAGCGTGAATTCATATTCCATAAAGCGCAGGATCGGCTGCTGTTTTTTGCGCCAGCCTTTGGCGATGATCGAGATCTGCGCTCTATCCCAAGACAGCACTTTCAAGATCAAGCTGCTTTCACTATAAGGAAAGATGCTCAGCACGATGCCCATGCATTTGATCATGCCTGGTTTTCCTTGCGGATGCTCCTGAGATCCTGAGGGGTGGCAAAAAAGGTCTTATAATTGGTATAGGTTACGAATCCGGCAGCGCTGCCTTTGGGCTTGCGCACATAGCGAATTTGCGTGTAATCCACCGGCACATTCACCGAAAACTTGGCCTGAGAATACCAGGCTGCCAGAGCACAGCATTGTTTGATCAATTCCGGCGGAACTTCCTGTTTCTTCAGGTTGCGCAGCAGCACATGGGCGCCCCGGTAAATCCTGCTATGAAACCACCAATCCATGGGCTTGCCGATCTTAGTGGTCACAAAATCGTTTTCTTTGGCTTTGCGGCCTATATAAATATGCCAATCGTCGCTGTATTTGTATTGCAAAACCTTGTCAATCTGACTGATCTTCTGGGTGATGGTTCCGGATTTATCCTTGATATCCAAATCCAGATCTTCACCTGCATCCAGGCGTTGTCTCAGCTTTTTCACAGCCTCTATTTCCGCTTTTGTGCGCTTGATATTGATGCCGATGATCGCCAGACCGTTTTTGGCTTTCTGATATTTTTTGATATAGTAACGCAGGTTTTGATGAGGGCTTTTTTCCACCAAAAGGGGCACCGCAATCTCCTGCAGATCAGGATCAAGATAGTTGGTGGTGACGAGCTGTTCTTGTCCGGGCTTGATATTGTGCATATTAGGCTTGATGGCCTCGGCGCAGGCATGATAGTATTCTGCCTTTTCAGCATTGGCCAGATCATCTTTCTGATAGTCAAGCCGTTTGATCAGGCGCTTCAGCTCTTTATCGATGATCTTGATCTTGTGCGTGAGCTCCAAAGCTTTATCCTGCGGCTTCAGGATTTCCTGATGGCGTAGACGGAAATAGTCGTTAATAGAATCTGCCGCAAAACTTTCGGGGATGGTGGCCACAGCATCAGGATCGGGCACAAAGCTTGTTTTGGGAGGATAGTAAGGCTGATTTGCCATCACCATGCGCATCGGATTGTCTGCCAAAGAGTATTTCACCAAGGCGTCCAAAACCAGGTCTCTATCTTTTCTAATGATGATCACATTGGGCTTGGGGGGCATGAATTCACAGACGAGCCGGTGATCCTTATCCTCGCCATAGATATCTTGCAGATGCAAATCCAGCTCCAGAATCCGATCATCATCGCGCATCTTTATCCCGCCAAGTTTGCTGTTGCGCAGATTCGGCCAGACTTCGTGGGCCTCTTTGGGCATGGTGCACTTGTTTTGAAGATATACGAAGCTATCTTTCATATTGAGTACAAAGACCAGACAGTCCCCACCAATCAAGCCCAAATACAAGGCATCCTGATAAAGCCAGATTCTGTCCAAAGCTGCCTTAAAATCAGCGTATTCCTTAGCCCAGGCTGCCAAATATACATATTTCATAATTTATCCAACGTTCTTTAATTTGTCTTGACACAAAAGCAATGCGCCAGAGAAATGACACTGATATAAAAACCTACTGGGAGTCAAGTATGAAAAATATCCAAATCATAATCATCATCATTTTGGCCGTGCTGGCCATAGCCTTTGGGATCATCTGGGTAAATGCTTCCCAGAAAAATAAGGAGTTAAGACAAAGCAATGACGAACTTAAAACTCTTTATGAAACCTCCACCGTCACTATCGGTGAGATTCAGAGCTCTCTGGAAGCCTTGGACGAAGATCTTTCCGGGCAGCTTTTTTCCCAATCCGAGATACCAAACTTGTCACCTGCAGACCGTCACAAACGTGTGGTCAGCTCGATCGCCACTATGCGCGACCAGATCGAATTAGACAAGAAAAAGATCGCAAAATTGGAAGCCCAATTGGCCGGCTCACGCACTCAGCTCAAGAGTGTGCAACAGATCGTGGAACGCCTCAAAGCCTCTATTGGCGAAAAAGAAACCATTATGACAGAGCTTCAGGAACGCCTCGGCATCATGAGCGAAACCATCGAAGAAGAACGTCGATTGGCTGAGCGAGAGATCGCTACCCGCGAACAGACCATTCAAGAAAAGAAAGATGCCTTGAGTGAAGCTGCCTGGAGTGCCAATACCATTTATTACACGATTGGCAAACGCAGTGACCTGAAAGAACGTGGCGTGATAGACCGTAAAGGCGGATTCCTGGGTATAGGCAAAGTAACCCAGGTTACCAAGAGCCTTGAGACCGGGGATTTCCGCGAAGTCAACCTGCTGGAAACCACCGAGATCAGATTCCCCGCTACCAAAAAGGGCTATAGCATTCTTTCGAATCACGTAGCCACGACATACAGCGTAGCCAAAGACGGTGATGAATATGTCTTGACTGTTACCGATCCGGAGAACTTCCGCAAACAGAAATTCCTCGTGATCGAACTCTTGTAAAATAACTATTTTCAGAATATATGATAAGCCCCGGAGCCTGCTCTGGGGCTTTTTAACATTAGCTTTAGTATCAGAGATCTTAGCTCGGACAAACGTCAGGGCTTGCCCATTTACCGAACTTGCTTTTAACACGCTTTAGACTCGAGATCACTCAGACTCTCAAGTTAACTCGAGTCTAAGACAAATTGGAAGCGAATCGAAAACTGCAGCAAGGGGTGAGCTTCGTAGCGCCAAAATAGGGCTTTAAAGCAGGAGCGGTCTTTGTTCCGTCTGACCCTTTATCATGAACTTGCAGCTTGCTTTATTAATTCACCAAAGCTTTTATTTCGTTATCCATCAATCAGAAAGCGGCCTTTCTGCCCATCCGGGATAAGATTATCCTTGCCTTTTTTCCAATGTCCTAAATAAAGGGCACAAAGAGTAATAATGAAAAGGAACTTGGTATGAACTTATCAAAAAGAGCCCTGAACGTGCAGGCTTCCCCGATTCGGAAGCTGATGCCATTTGCCCAGGCTACCAAAGCCAAAGGCATAAAAGTCTATCACCTCAATATCGGACAGCCGGATATCCCTACACCTCCTGAAATGATCGAAGTCTATCGTAATTTTTCGGATAAGGTTTTGGCCTATGGGCCTTCACAGGGTCTGGAAGTCTATCAAAAAAGCTTGGTAAAATACTATGCAAAGCATGGTGTGAACCTCAGTACAGATGATATCATAGTTACTACAGCCGGCAGTGAAGCCCTTACTTTCGCTATGCTGGTGGTAGCCAACGAAGGCGATGAGATCATCGTTCCCGAGCCTTTTTACACAAATTACAATGGCTTTGCCACCATGACATCGGTGACTTTGAAGCCCATCACCACCCATGCCGAAGATGGCTTTGCTCTGCCTGATGACGCAGCTTTTGAGAAGGTGATATCGCCCAAGACCAGAGCGATCATGCTCTGCAATCCTGGCAATCCCACCGGCACAGTCTATCCCAAAGAAGATATTATCCGCATAGCGAATATCTGCAAAAAGCACAATCTCTTTTTGATTTCCGATGAGGTGTATCGGGAGTTTATCTATGATGGCCTAAAACATACCAGTGTGCTTACTATACCGGATTTTGAGCAGAATGCGATCATGGTGGATAGTGTGTCCAAACGCTATTCTGCCTGTGGAGCGCGGATTGGCTGCATAGTATCCAAAAACAAGGAACTGATGCAGGCCACGCTGAAGTTTGCCCAGGCCAGACTCTGCCCGCCCACTGTGGATCAATTGGCGGCAAACGCCTGTGTGTATCTCACGGATGAATATTTTGCCGGGATGGTTGCCGAATACCAGGCCCGACGCGATCTGGTTTTTGATGAACTTTCTGCCATTGATGGCATTATCTGCAGAAAACCGGAAGGCGCTTTTTATATCATAGCCAAGCTTCCCATCGAAGATGCCGAAGACTTTGTGATGTGGATGCTGAATGAATTCCAGATCGATGGTGAGACTGTGATGGCCGCTCCGGCTGAAGGCTTTTATGCCACTCCAGGGCTGGGGCGCAATGAACTCAGGCTAGCCTATATCTTGAACAAAGAGAACCTGAAAAAAGCCATGCACATTTTCCGTGAAGGCTTGAAAGAATATAAGAAAACACATTAAGTTATGAATGATAGCATCCTGGCACGCATCATCTTGGAAGGATTGGTTCACAACCTGAATAACGATCTGAACCTGATCCTGGGCTATGCTCAAAGACTGAACAAAAGCCATCCGGAATTCAAAGAAACGAACATAATCTACGATGCCGGGATCAAAGTCGACGACACGCTCAAAGGCCTTGTCCGTCATTTGGAAAGCAAAAGTTTTGCTTTTGAACAGGATGTCTGCCTGGATGACTGGCTGGATCAAGAGCTGGAATACTTACAGAACAATCTTTTGATCAAGCATAAGATTGTCTTTACACGTCAGGATCAGGTTAAGGGGCAGATTCTTCGGATATCTCCCCTGTACCTGGCCCTGTGGCTCGAATCCAAACTCTTGCGCCTCAGTTCATACGATGACAGCTTACGAATCCAAACCGGCGTGAGCGAACACGATAAGCAGCCCTGCCTGTATCTGAAAATGGATCTTGAACTGGAACCAAAGCAAATAGAAAGCCTCTGTCAGAGCCCCAGATGTGAGCTCTTGCCAGAGGGGGCATTCCCCTTCAAAAGCATCTGGGAATCTGAGAGTAAAGCTATCATAGGCATATCATTGTGAAAGAAAAACAAAACGTTCTGATCGTAGATGATTCTCAGGATAGCTTGGATCTGATCGGATCTCAGCTGGAAAATGATTACAATGTGACTGCTGTCACCACTGTGCGTGAAGCCAGATGCAAATTGGAAGCTGGCAGATACCACGTAGCTTTGGTGGATTTGGTCTTACCCGGTGAAAACGGTCTGGATCTGATCAGTGAAATATCTACTAAATATAACTATACGGCAGTGATAGCTGTGAGCGGGCAGGCTTCTATCGAGACCGCTGTGCTGGCTATGAAGTTGGGCGCCAGTGAATTTATCGAAAAGCCCATTCGCAATCTGTATTTGATCAATATGCTGGTAGAGAAAACTCTGCAAGCGCAATGGCTGATAGCCGAAAATAAACGTTTGTACGCTATGGTTCACAAGGATATAGATACCAATCTTATCATCGGCAATAGCCCTCAGATTCAGACTCTGATCCAAAAGATCAAGAAGATTGCCGTTCTGGATACTCTGGCCCTGATCACAGGAGAGACCGGAGTGGGGAAGACCGTGTTTGCGGAATTGATTCATCGCAACAGCCTGCGCAGACAAAAGAAATTCGTGGCCGTAAACTGCGGTAGCCTCACCGAGACCCTTTTGGAGAGTCTGCTGTTTGGCCATAAGAAAGGCGCTTTTACCGATGCGCATCGCGATAAAATAGGTTATTTTCAGGAAGCCAATGGCGGAACCCTGTTTTTGGATGAAATCGCCGAGACCTCTCTGGCTTTTCAGGTGAAATTGCTCAAGGTCATGGAGACCGGGGTGTTTCGCGCTGTGGGTGGCGACAATGATCTGATGTGCGATACCCGCATTATCGCCGCTACCAATAAAGACATCAAAGCTATGGTGGAAGACGGCACTTTCCGCGAAGACCTTTATTACCGCCTCAACGTCATCAATCTGCATATTCCTCCCCTCAGGGAAAGACGTGATGACATCCGCATTTTGACCAGTTCTTTTGTGCAAGAGTTTTGCAGCAAATACAAGAAAGATGAGCTAAAGATCTCCCCCGGAGTGATGTCTATCATCCTGCATCATGAATGGAGGGGCAATATCCGGGAATTGCGCAACGCCTTGGAGCACGCCGTGATTTTGGCAGAAAACAACGTCGTTCAACCGGAAGATTTACCGGAGAATATAGCTGGCATCCCCGCTGATGACCAGATCCTGCCAGAGCTCGACAAAACAAGCTGGGCCTCGGCCAAGGAGAGCTTTAGCAAACATTATGTACATAGCCTGTTGCTCAAGACCGGGGGCAATATCATGCGCGCTGCGTCGATCGCAGAGATCACCCGGGAGAATTTTTATAAAAAATGCACTAAGCTGGACATCGATTGGCGCCAGTACCGCAAACAAGACGAAAATGAAATAGGTGGTTAAGATATGAAAACAAAATGGAAGATTTCTCCATACCTTTATCTTTTGCCTGCATTGGTGATTGTGATAGCGTTTCGCTTGATACCGATAGTGATGAGCTTTATTCTGTCTTTTTACGATTGGTCTATTCAAGGGACCGGCAAGTTCATCGGCTTGGCAAACTATGCTGTCATGCTCAAAGACCCGGTATTTTGGCAATCCATGGGCAATACTTTTTGGCTGGTGATCATCCAGGTCCCGGCCTCGATCGTTTTTTCTCTGCTTTTTGCCGTGCTCTTGAATAAAATCAAGTACTTCAAGAGC
This sequence comes from Candidatus Cloacimonadota bacterium, assembly GCA_020532545.1. GTDB lineage: Bacteria > Cloacimonadota > Cloacimonadia > Cloacimonadales > Cloacimonadaceae > UBA5456. Next base: position 10,625 of record JAJBAW010000038.1, read on the forward strand.
CTGTTCAGGATCGTTTACTTCATGCCTTTTGTTACCTCCCTGGTGGCGGTATCGATAGTCTGGAAACTCATCTTTGCGGAGCAGACCGGTCTGATGAATACCTTCCTGGGCTATGTGGGCATCTCTCCCCAAGGTTGGCTGTCCGAATCCCGCGGGATCTTTTTGATGATGTTTCAGGATCTTGGGATCAACTTCAAACTGCCTCAATTCTTTCATGGACCTTCTCAAGCCCTCTTTGGCATCATCATCATGACGGTCTGGAAAGGCCTCGGCTACAATACCATCATCTATCTCGCCGGCCTCCAAAATATCTCCAAGGTCTATTATGAAGCAGCCGAAATCGATGGTGCCAGCAAGAATCGGCAGTTTTGGAATATTACGCTGCCCTTGATCTCGCCTACTACCTTTTATGTACTAATTATGACTACTATAGTCAGCTTCCAGACCTTTGCGCAGATCTATCTGATGACGGACAAAGGCGGGCCGCTGAATACCACCAAGCTCATAGTTTATTACATCTATGAAAAGGGCTTTGACCTTCTGGAAATGGGTTACGCTTCGGCGATAGCCCTTACCCTCTTCCTGCTCATTCTGGGGCTTACCATCTTCCAGCGTAGAATGGAAAAGCACGTAAATTATTAAAGGGGAATGAAATGAATAAATTAAGAAGCACTATCACCTACGTGGTCTTGGTCATCTTTGGTTTGACTATGATCGTCCCCTTTATCTGGATGTTGACCACTGCACTCACCACCCAGGCTGAGTTTAATAAACAGGAAACCCTCTTCATCCCCAAAGAAGAGTATCATGTCTGGAACCACGATGGGCAGAGGGATAGGATCTTGCTGGTGATGGAAAAAGACCAGACCAGCGTGATTCATGTATTAGACGAAAAGCTCAATATTGCAGTTGAGTATTCTGAGGTACCTAGTTCAGAGATAGAGCTGGTGCGCAAAAAGCCCAGCCTGCATTTTGACAACTTCGTCAAAGCCTTCAATAAAGTGCCCTTTGGCCTCTATTTTTACAATACCTTATATGTGAGCTTTCTGAGCCTGATCGGGGTCTTGTTTACCAGTCTGCTCGCTGCCTACGCTTTTGCGCGGATGGAGTTTAAAGGCAGGGACCTCTTCTTCTACCTCTTTCTATCGATGATGATGGTGCCGCAGCCGATCTATATGATCTCCTCTTACGTGCTTTTGGACAAATTAAATTGGCTGGATACCTACAATGCCTTAATTATCCCCTGGACAGCGAATATATTTACTATCTTCCTGTTTCGCCAGCATTTCAAGGCTTTGCCCCAGGAACTGTTTGATGCCGCCTCGATCGATGGCTGCTCTATCTTTGGCATGCTCTGGCGCATCGTGATTCCACTGTCCAAGCCCATCATTGCCACAGCCTCTATCTTCTCATTGATCAGTAGCTGGAATAGCTTTATGTGGCCTTTGGTGATGATCAACCGTCCGGAACTAAGGGTCTTGCAGGTGGGGCTCAGCTATTTTAATCAGGAGGCTTCTACCCAGACCACCCTGCTCATGGCGGCTTCCACATTTAGCATAGTACCGATCCTGATTCTCTTCTTCTTCGCACAGAAGCAAATCATTGCCAGCTACGCCAAGACAGGAATGAAGGATTAACAAAAGGAGTTTTAATGGCCAAAACAAAAGAAATAAGAAAACGTCTTACCCAGGAAAAACCCACGGAATATAAAAAGCCTGAAGCGCAGAGAACGGTCGATGACGCAACGATGCGCCCACAGCCCGTGCTGCCCATAGCTTATAACCGTATAGTGGCTTGGCTGGTCTTTGCCTTCACTCTGGTGGTTTATATGAGCACCCAGGCCCGCACCATGAGCTTTTGGGATAGCGGAGAATTTGCCACCTGCATCAGCATCCTGGGTGTACCGCACCCTCCGGGAAATCCTTTTTACATCGTAATCGGCCGGGCGATAGTAGCGCTCTTTGGCTGGCTGGCTCCTCATGCTGTGATCGCGGCTTTTATCTCTGCTCTGGCCTCTGCCTTTGCGGTGATGTTTACCTATCTCTTTACCGTGAAGCTGGTAAGCATGTTGAAGGTCAAAGCTTGGGAGGCGATGTTTGCCGGCACAGTGGCGGCTTTGTACACCGCGTTTTCCTTTACTTTTTGGATGAATGCCATCGAGGCTGAAGTCTATTCTGGATTAGTCTTATTTGTGAATTTGATCTTCTGGCTTACCCTGATTTGGGTGGAAAAGAGCCGGGATTATGACCATCAGAACATCCTGCTGTTCATCGTTTACCTGTTCTTCCTGGGCTTTTGCGTGCATCAGACTGCCTTGCAGATAGCGCCGGCTGTGCTCTTCATCGTGGTCTATCCCATGCTGTTAAAAGGTATCCGCAATAACAACTTCTGGATGAAGGTGGTGGTCTACACTGTCGCGATTCTGGCTGGATACTTCATTCTGGGCGGCATCGGCAAAGGTCTGTCTATAGACGACTTTGATAAATGGGGTTTTGCCCTGGTAGCCATCATCATCCTGGCCTATGAACTGCGCGATGTCTTTGGCAAGAAGTTCTGGATTATGTCCATTTTGCTTGTGCTTGTCGGCCTTTCCAGCCATATTTATCTGATGATCCGGGCTGCGGACCGTCCTTTTATCAATGAAGGCATTCCCAGTACCCTGAGCTCTTTTGGAGACTATGTGCTCCGCAAACAATACGGCGAAACCAGCTTTGTGAAGCGCCGCGGCGCTTTCTTCAGCGATCAGATGGGTTACCATTTCCTGCGCTATTTTGGCATGCAGTGGTTCCCGGAAGGCGTCCTGGCTCCGCTGGTGAATATGGGACATGCTGTGGGCAAGGGGATCGGTGGCATCTTTGTCGCAATACTCGGTTTTGCCGGAGCCTGGTTCCAACAAAAGCGCAACCGGCACAGCTTCCGGTATTTCCTGGTAGTAGTGCTGCTTACCACCATCACCATGGTCTTTGTGATGAATCTTTCCAATGCCGAAGTGCGGGATCGTGATTACTTCTTTGTGGTGGCTTATAATATGTGGGCCGTGTGGATGGGCATAGGCGCTCTGGGACTGATCAGCTTCTTTAAAAACGAAAAGCTGAAGTATATCTTCGCTGCCATCATGCTGCTTTTCCCGATCGGCAATATGATCTCCCAATATCATGTCCACGATCGCTCCAATGAATTCATCGCGCTTGATTATGGCCTGAATTTCCTGAATTCGATCGAAGAAAACGCCATTATATTTACCAATGGCGATAACGATACCTTCCCGCTCTGGTTTGCCCAGGCCGTGCACGATCCTAATGCCAAAGAGCACGTGTATCCGGCCCAGAATGTAGAGCCTTCGACAGATGCTAAGGCGGCTATTCAGAGCGCTCTGGATTACAAGAATAAGGCTCTGAAAGGAATCCGCAAGGACGTATCCGTAGCCAATCTTTCCTTACTGAATACACCCTGGTACATCCGTCAAATCCGCGATAAAGAAGGCATCCTTTTCAACTATCCGGATGCACGCATCGATGAAATGCGGCCCATCCAGGCGGGCTTCACCCTTGAGGTTCCTGGCACCCCTGCCAGCGGTTCTTTTGCCCTGGAGCTGGATAAAACACCTTCCTGGAGACCCAATGAGAACTTTTACCGGGTTTCTGATCTGGCTGTAATGCAGATCATCAAAGACAATTTTGGGCATCGCCCGATCTATTTTGCCGTCACCTGTGAAAGCTATATCGGTTTTGAGGATTTCACCCGCAATGAGGGCATGGTAGCCAGAGTGGTGGCCACAAAAGAATATGATCAAGAGGATATCCCCAGATTGCTTTCCAATATCAACGATGTTTACGAGTATCGCTCTATAGACGATGTCCGGGTCTTCAAAGATGAAAACATGCGGCGTCTCGTGCTGAATTATGGTTCCGGCTTTGTGCGCGCGGCCAGCTATTTTGCTAAAATTGGAGACTTCGAGAAGGCCACTTCCTATGTAGATCGGGGCAGAATCTTCATCGATGATGAGATTAAGCTGACCGAGTTTTATACTACTTTCTACAGCGGTAATAAAGACTGGAAGAAGCTGGATGAATTCGTGGACCGTGTGATTTTCCCGCACAGGGATGGCTGGAAGATATATATCAGCTATGTGCTGGCTCACCTGATGGAGAACTATCCTCAGGAAAGCATACCATTCATCGAAAAAGGTTTGCTCTCCTACCCCAATGAGAGCTATTTCGCGAACGTTGCTCTGCATTTTGCCGAGAGCAATGACAAAGTGCCTGAGATGAAGGCTCTGCTCAAAAAGTCAAGCCCGCGTTTGGGCTACGACATAGAGCCTTATATTGAGGCCATGGACGAGCTAAACAAAGATTGAAGACCTCAAAGGAGATATAAATTTGAACTCAAAGATATATAGTGTCCTCATTGGTGGAAAAGCCGGTGAGGGAGTGAAGAAAGCCGCTCAAGTGATTGCGAATCTGGCTGCAAAGCATCATCTGTACACCTTTCAAACGGATGATTATCAATCCCTGATCAGAGGTGGTCACAATTTCAGCCTGATCAGCATCGCCAGTGAAAGAGTCTTTAATACTTACGAAAAAGCTGATCTAATTGTCAGTTTTGATAAGCGCAGTGTCCTGCGTCATTTAGATGATATGGCGGTGGATGCGCTGCACTTTTGTAATGAAGGCGATAGCGACGATCCTCGCGCGATCCCCCTGCCTTTGAGCGCTCTGATGAAAGAGCATTACAAGGAAACTGCCCATATTTCCCTGGCCGCGGTTGCCATCTTTGCTGCGCTATGTGAAATCTCCTTATCCGCTTTGCAGGACATTATCAAGGTAGAGTTTAAGCGGCAGGTGGAAGAGAACATTGCCTATGCCTCTGCAATCTACGCCATCATCAAAGAGCGCTTTCCCCAGCCTCAGATGTCCCTTGATCTCACTGCGAATCCCCCTGCCAAAATATACAGCGGCAATCAAATGATCGCTCTGGGAGCCTATGCCGCAGGCCTGGATTATTATTACGGATATCCCATGACTCCGGCTTCCTCGATCCTGCATTATCTGGCTAGAATTCGAGACAGCCACGGTGTGCATGCCATTCATGCCGAAAGTGAGCTCGCTGCCATTAATATGGCCATTGGCTCCGTCTTTGCCGGCAGGCGTTCTGCTGTGGGCAGCTCGGGCGGAGGATTTGCCTTGATGGAAGAGGCTTATTCTTTGGCTGGAATGGTGGAGGCACCACTTTTGTGCGTACTCTCCTCACGTCCCGGACCTGCCACCGGAGTAGCAACTTTCACCGGACAGGAAGATCTGTATTTTGCTCTCAATCAAGGTCATGGAGAATTTGCCCGCATTGTGGCTTCTCCGGATTGTTTTGAACGTGCCTTCTCTTTGGCAGCCGAGCTATTGGACTTGGCCTGGGAGTGTCAAAGCCCCACTATTTTACTCACCGAAAAACACCTCAGCGAAGGCTTGATCAATGTGGATCTGCCTTTAGATGAAGTTCCCCCTTTGTTCGAAAATAAAGCCGCCTTCACCGAGCCCTATCTGCGTTATGCTATCACCGAATCGGGTATTTCTCCTTTGAAATTCCCCGGTGCTGATCACTGCGACGAAGAAGACATCATCAAATGGAACAGCAATGAACATGAGGAATGCGGTGTGCGCACCGATGAGGCTCCGAATATTGTAGCCATGCGGGACAAGCGTGATCGTAAATACGAGACCATTGCCAAAGCCACGAAGAAGTATCAGCGGATTGCCAAATATGGCCAGGACGGGCCCATCGTGTTTGCCTATGGCTCTACAGCCCTGGAACTCCGTGAGGCACAAAAGTACCTTCCTTTCCAGATCGTGGTTCCCATTTACCTGGAGCCTTTCCCTTTTGAGGAATTGGAAGAATACCAAAATGCCGAGGTAATAGTGGTGGAGCACGCTTCGCACGCGAACTTTGCCAGATTCCTGAAGGAAAAGCTTGATGTAAAAGTCAAGGCCAATATCCTGCGTTATGATGGACGGCACTTTGCCACCCAGGAACTGGTTCAAAAGCTAAAGGAGGCCTTCGATGCGTAACTTAACCGGACCCAAAGAAAACACTTGGTGCATAGGCTGCGGAGATTTTGGAATCCTTGCCGCGGTAAGGAAGACTATTCAGGCTCTCAATGAGGCTGGTACCCCTTTGGCGGATATCGTGATGACCGCAGGGATCGGCTGTCATGGCAAGATCTTTGATTACCTGCAGATGTCCGGAATCTACGGACTGCATGGCCGGGCCGTGGCTACAGCCAGTGGCATTAAACTGGCCAATCCCAAGCTCAAAGTAATCACTTTTGGCGGGGATGGCGACAGTCTGGGCGAAGGCCTGGAACACACCATGTTTGCCGCCAAACGCAATATGGATATCACTCTGATTTTGCACAATAATGGCAATTACGGACTCACCACCGGTCAGGCATCTCCTCTTTCCACCCTGGGATTCAAGGGACCCACCACCCCGATGGGCAACGTGGAAAAGTCCTTCACTCCCGTCACACTCATGATGGAGGCCGGAGCCAGCTTTGTGGCCCGTTGCTACAGCGCCAGGATCGATCATCTCAGCCAGATCTTGCATCAGGCCATCAACCACAAGGGTTTTTCTTTTATAGAAGTCTTGCAACCTTGTGTGAGCTATAACAATACCTATAATCTCTATAACGAACGTTGCCAGATCAAAGAAGACATGCCCACAGACGAGGAAGAAGCCAGAAGAATAGCAAAATCCGAAGATCCAATCTATCTGGGCATCTATCGCCTGGAAGACCGTCCGGTATATCACGAGCAGATCAATATAGAAGGAGAACCACTCACTCTGGCTCAGCGTAAAGCTTTGCTCCAAGAGCATTCATGAAAAAACGCAATCTCATCCAGGTGATAGTATTTATACTGTCGCTTGGTATCCTAAGTTTTGTGATTGTGGCAGGCAAAAAGTCTATTCACAATGTCTGCCCCTACGCCGTGATTTGCTTTGGTATGCCGAGGGGTAACCTCTTGACTCTCACGCTCCAGGTAGCTGGCCTGGGCATTGTATTGGGACTGGTATTTATGCTGATCTCGATCTTTTGGGGGCGCATCTTCTGCGGCTATATCTGCCCTCTGGGTACTTTCCAGGAAGGGCTTTATGCCATATTCAGAAGGAAGACTCCCCGCCAGATTCCCTATTTTCACGAACGCACTTTTTCCAAACTGAAATATTGGGTATTGGCGGCTACCTTTGTGCTCGCGATCGCCAGCCTCTCCTGGATCTATATCAATTTTTGCCCTTTTTATGCTTTGTCACGTCTGCCCGCTTTGGCTTTGGGCGGACTTATTACCATCGCCATCATTATCATCGGATCGATATTCTTGCAGCGCTTTTGGTGCAGATTCCTCTGTCCCTATGCGGCACTGCTCAATCTATCGCAAAAACTGGGTGAGCTCTTTGGCATTCCCCGTCGCAAGGTGCACCGCAATCTTGAGCGTTGTATAGATTGCGCCCTCTGCGTAAAGAATTGTCCCATGAATCTGGATATTTTAGCCCAGGAATATGTGGAGTCTCTGGATTGCATTCACTGCCTAAAGTGCCTGGAAGCCTGCCCCAAACCCGGAACCATATCTGAACAGAAGGAATCATGAAGAAAGCTTTGCAGATCAGCATCATCGTACTGCTACTGGCAGTAGTGGTCATACAAATATTGAGTTTTACAGGGAAACTATCTGCCGCAGAAAAGCAAGAGGTCTGCCCTGTGAATGCCATCACCATGAAACAAGGTAAGGCAGTGATCGATAGCATGAAGTGCATTGGCTGCCGCCGCTGTGTGGATGGCTTTGTAGCTATACCCGCGGAAGAGTTTTATCTGTCTGGCGGTCAAACCCCAATCGACCCTACTGTTATCGAAAAGACAGATGATAGGTCCACTCCAATCGATACTCAAGCTGCAAAGACTCCGGTAAACCCAGCTAAAAAGAGCCCTGACAGTAGTCAGCAAGTTCTGGGTAATAAACTGGATCAAAAAGCATTAGTTATTCCCACGCTTGAAGTGACTCCGGCTGCTGATAGCCTGAAGCAAGCGAGCTATTACGTAGTGGATGCCGAGAGCTGTATTTCTTGCGGCATGTGCCTGAGAGTCTGCCCTGAAAAAGCGATCTCCTACGTGGATGGTGTAGCCTATATCGATCCCGAGAAGTGCACGGACTGTGGCATCTGTGCCGGCCTGGACCCAAAGAAATTCAGAGGCTGCCCTGTGGGCGCCATTCATCCCGCCAAAGAATAGAGTTTTAAGGTTTTCCGTTGTGACGGACTCCTGTTCCGCCTACAAAGCCGATGCCTCCAACTTGCTTTTAACATAGCTCCGTCTTGAGATTTGGGCTTTTACCAAAAGCCCCTACAGGCCATCATGGAAACCGCTGCCATCAACTTGCGTTTAGCGGAGTTTCGCCTCGAGATAACTTGAGAATTCGAGTCATCTCGAGTCCAAGACGAATCAAAAGCGCATCAATGGCTAGAGCGCGAATCGGGATTATATAGTATAAGAGGCTTTCGTTACGAAAGCCTCTTTTCTATCACTTATATTGTTTAGTTTATTGCTTTGGTAAGAAGACTTCCGCCATCATACATCTGGCACTGCCTCCACCCAGGGTTTCGATGGTATTCAGATCACTGCTTAGAATATTGGAGTGCTTCTCTATCGCTTTCACTTGTGCTGGGGTCAAGCTTTCTCTGGCAGCTTTACTCATTACCAGGAAGGTCTTATCGTCCTTGCCAATCACCTGCAGCATGTTGCCGGCAAAATGGTGCATTTGCTCTTCCGTAATCTCAATGATCTCTTTCTTGTCTTCTTCTAAATGACGAATCACCATCTTTCTCTCTTTTTCATCATCGATGGTATCCAGGCAGATTACGCAAAAGGTATCACCCAAAGCCATCATGACATTGGTGTGATAGATGACTGCACGTTTACCATTTACGGTCTGGAATGAATTGAAGATCACGGGGGTGTATTTGAAATCTTCGCAGAATTTGATCAAGAGCTTTTCGTCGGCTCTCACGGATAGTGAGCAATAGGCTTTTCTATTGACCCGATCCAGGATCAGACTGCCTGTACCTTCCAAGAAAACATTATTGTTTTCCTCTTGGGTATAATCCACTCTATTCTTGATCTTATAGCCTGATGCTTCTACGAGTTGCAGGACTTCTTCGTTGCGTTCTCTGCGTCTGTTTTCGGCAAACATAGGGTACAAGGCAATGCTTCCGGTTTGGTGGAAACTCACCCAGTTATTGGGGAAGATAGAATCCGGAGTGTCGTGTTCCTTTTTGTCCTGGTACACCATTACTTCTACACCGGCATCGCGAAGAACCCCAACAAAGGTATCAAATTCGGCTTGTGCCTTTTTATCTATTTGTGCTTGTTCTAGATCCAATTCTTTTTGGAATAGGTTATTGACTTTAGTTTGTTCGTTCATTCTAAATGCAGCTGGACGTACCATTAAAATTGCATTAGTGATTTGCATGTTTAGCTCCTTTTTAGCTTTAGTATTTTCTCTTAGAGCCATTTTTAATATAGTCAGAAATCAGGCAAGGATTTTCCTTGCCTGATTTCCCAGCTTTGCTTTTCTTGCACCTTAAGAGAGGATATCCTCAGAAAAGCAATAATCTTGCAGGAAAATCGCTCTTGTCGTGTATAATATAATAAAGGATAAGATTTTAAAGAGAGGAAATATGAAACACTATCTAATCTTGTTGCTGCTGCTTCCTATAATGCTGGCAGCGCAGGTGTACACTCTGGACCAATTGATCGAACATGGTCTCGAAAACAGTTACCAGATTCAAAAAGAAGAGCTTTCCAACGATACCGGACACAGCGCCTACCGCAGTGCGAAATGGAATCTGATGCCGGAAGCGAATCTTAATGCGGGTATTGCTCAGGATCTGGATCCTATTTCTCCCCAAAGTGGACTCACCAGCTCTGCCGGCTTTGAGATTAAGAAAACTATTAGCCTGAACGATCCGGCCTATTTTAACTATCGAACTTCCAAGCTGGATACGAAAAGTGCGGATTTGAAGCTACAGAAAAGCTACAGCAGCTATGCCTACAATGTCTTTCTGGCTTATATCAAAATCCTTTCTGCCACTACAAAAAAGAGCTCACTGGAAGAAAACCTGGCCATCCAAACCAGAGTCTGGGAACAAAGCCAGGTGATGCTGCGCTTGGGGAAGACCGTTCCTTTTGACGTGAAACAAAATGAGATTGCGGTGATGAATTCCCAAATTCTGCTTATTCAATTGGAGAACACCATCCAGAATGCCCGCACGCAGCTTTTTGCCCTGGTGCAGATGCAGGACATGGGCTATCCGCTGGCGGAGCTGGAAGTAAATATCAAAAAGGATGTCCCCGCTTATAGCACCGAAAATATGCAGGAACTTAAGATTCTGGAGCAGGAACTGAAGCGCAATGAGATCTTCCAGACCCAAAACTTTTTGGAGAAATTCCCCAGAATCTCGCTGGGCTATGGTTTTTCACGTCGGGTGAGTGGACAGGATTTTGATTTTGATCACTACAATACCGTGCACAATTTGAGTCTGAATCTCTCTTATTCCCTGTGGAACGTCTTTACAAATGGCGAATCGGGCCTGCGCTATAAGATTAACAAACAAATGGCTCAGCTCAATTTTGACGATAAAAACGAGCAAAGCAAGCGTGATTATGACAGCATTCTCAGAGAACTGCAGTACCTTTTGCGCCTGGATGAGCTCTATACAGAGCGCCTGCAGCAAGTAACGGAGCAGATCCGCATTGCTGAGGAACGCTATCGTCTGGGGATGATTCAGCTTTTGGAATTGGATAAAACCCGCACAAACTATATCGATGCCGATATCGAATACAATGCTAACCGCTATGAAATAATTACAAGACAGGAAGCCTTGAATAACCTGCTTTCAGCCCAAATATTAGGTAAATGGTAATCCATGAAAAAATATATCAAATACATCGTCATCGTAGCTGTGATTATCTTCGCAGTAGTCGCCTTCAACAAATATAGAAAAGCCAAGTCTGCTCCAACCTGGCGCACAGACAGTATCTCCCACGGTTCGGTGCGCGAAGTTGTGACCGCCACCGGCTCCCTCAATCCTTACGTAATGGTAAACGTGGGCACAGAGGTCAGTGGAAAAATCGAACGTCTTTACAAGGATTTTAACGACACCGTGAAAAAAGGTGATACCCTGGCCAAGCTCGATACCGAAATTCTGAGAACTTCTCTGGAGGCTGCCCGTGGAGATTTGGCCAAAATGGTAAATTCCATGCAGGAAGCCAAGCTGGATTATGATCTGCTGAAAGAGCTTAATGAGCAGGATATGAGTCCTGAATATGACGTCACCAAAGCCAGATTTAAATATGAAATGACACAGCAAAACGTGGCCAATGCCCAACTGGGCCTGCAACGCGCAGAAAAGAATCTCGCCAATGCTTACATTACCAGCCCTATCAATGGAGTAATAGTTTCCCGGGATGTGGATGAAGGGCAGACCGTGGCGGCCAGCCTGAATTCTCCCACCCTTTTTGTGATCGCGAATAACCTCGAAAGCATGCAGATTACTGCCAAAGTGGACGAGGCCGATATCGGCAAGATCAAGCTCGGTTTACCAGTGGAATTCAATGTGGACGCTTATCCACGCGAGAGCTTTGTAGGCACGGTGAAACAAATCCGGCTGAATCCCACCACCGAATCCAACGTGGTGACCTATAGCGTAATCATTGATGCCGCCAATCCCGAGCGCAAGCTGCTGCCAGGGATGACTACTAATGTAACCTTTATCATCAGAGCCAAACAAGATGTGCTCCGCCTGCCCGAAACTGCCACCAGATTTAGACCCAGTAAGGAAATCTGGGAGCTATTTGGCTTGAAATGGGATGACGAGCTGCTGAACGCTGGACGCAATGCCATGCAAGAGATGATGGCAAGGCCTGCTGCCGGAAGTGAAAAGCCTGCAAAAGTAAGTCCTCCTGCAGAGGGTGGCAAGCCTGGAATGGGGGGACCTGGAATGGCTGGCCAAAGACCCAAAGGTGGACCTGGGATGAATGGCGATCCTGGCTTCCGCATAGCAGTGGTCTGGGTTTTAAAAGACAACGTTCCAAGCCCTGTGGCTGTGAAGACAGGCGTGTCTGACGGTGCCTATGTGGAACTGATAGACGGCATTGCCGAAGATGCGGTTTTGGTAACGGGTGTGATCTATAACGATCCCAAGCAAGCCGCAAATTCTAATCCTGCTATGGGCATGGGACGATTCTAATGGACGATTATATCCTGGAAACCAAAGGCCTTTCCAAAACCTACGTGATGGGTGATATTCAGGTACATGCGCTGAGGCACGTGGATCTGAAGGTGAAACGCGGAAACTTTATCGCCATCATGGGTGCCAGTGGCAGCGGTAAGACTACCTTTATGAATCTGCTGGGCTGTCTGGACAAGCCTTCTGCCGGCAGCTATGTGCTGGATGGTGTTCCCGTGCATGAGATGAACGACGCCCAGCTCACCTCCATCCGCAATCAAAAGATAGGCTATGTCTTTCAGAACTTCTATCTTTTGTCCCGGACTACCGCTTTGGAGAATGCGGAATTGCCGCTTTTGTACTCCCGCGATTGCAATCTGCATCAGCGCCGCGAAAAAGCCATGAAAGCTCTGGAAACAGTTGGTATAGCAGATAGGGCAAAACACTTTCCCAATCAGCTTTCAGGAGGGCAGCAACAGCGGGTGGCTATTGCCCGGGCCATCGTCAATGATCCCTCCTTCATCCTGGCTGATGAACCTACCGGCAATCTCGACACCCGCACCAGTATTGAGGTGATGGCTGTGTTTCAGGAGTTACATGCTCAGGGTAAGACCGTGGTTTTGGTGACTCACGAACACGATATCGCTCAATATGCCCATCGCCATATCACCTTCCGCGATGGCAAGATTATCTCCGACAAAGAGAATCCCAATCCCAGAATAGCCAAGAATGATCTGCTTACTTTGCCCCGTTTGGACCATGAAGAGGAGGAATAATGTCTGTACTTGGAATCCTTAGAATCGCCCTGAAATCACTTACGAAAAACAAAACCAGAACCTTCCTCACCATGCTCGGGATCATCATCGGCGTGGCTGCAGTGATCACCATGCTCGCCATCGGCCAGGGTGCCAAGACGATCGTGGAAGAACAGGTAAATTCCATGGGCACGAACGTCATTATGGTAAATTCGAATTTCAGCCGCTCCAGTGTGCGCCAGGCTGCTGGTGGAGGCAATCTTCTCAATATGGAAGACGTGAACGCCATCCGGGACGATGTAGATGGAGTGCTCTATGTTTCACCCATTTACAATAGCTGGGGTCAGCTAAAATATGAAGGCAGCAACTGGCGAGGTAGTGTGATGGGAGTGAATGCAGACTTTTTCTTCATTCGCGACATGAGTACATCTGCCGGTGAGCTCTTTTTTGATTCCGATGTGGAGAATGGCACCAAGGTCTGCGTAATCGGTAAAACCGTGGCGGATAACCTCTTTCAGGATGTGGATCCCATTGGCAAAATCATCCGCATCCGCAACATACCCTTCACGGTGCAAGGAGTGCTCACTGCCAAAGGCCAAAGTGTGATGGGTAGCGATCAGGATGATATCGTAATTGCACCCTACACCACTGTCTATCAAAGGCTTTTGGGACGCCACTGGCGGGTGATGAGTATCCTGGTCTCGGCACAGAGCCGTGACGCCATCCAGATCGTGCAACAAAACATCATGGATCTTCTGCAGGCCAGACACAGAGGCACCACCAGCGAAGAATTCATCGTGAGTTCGCAAACAGACCTGGCGGAAACCGCAAGCAGTGTGTCTGATACCATGACCATCCTTTTGGCCTCAATCGCAGGGATCTCACTCTTGGTGGGCGGTATCGGGATCATGAACATCATGCTCGTATCCGTCACAGAGCGGATCAAAGAGATTGGCATCCGCATGGCTGTAGGTGCGGGCAAACGTGATGTGCTCTTGCAATTCATCATCGAAGCGGTGGCCATCAGTTTCATAGGAGGACTGCTGGGCATTTTGCTCGGGCTCGTTGCCGCTAAGGTCCTGGGGGACACCATGGAATGGAATATCGTGGTCACAATGTGGTCAGTACTCCTTTCTGCGGGGTTTTCCATGGCCATTGGGATCTTCTTTGGCTGGTATCCTGCCAAGAAGGCAGCCAATCTGAACCTCATTGATGCCTTAAGATATGAGTGATGTCAAAACGTTTTAGTCAAAAGCCTTTAATCGGCTA
>JAJBAW010000135.1 GCA_020532545.1 Candidatus Cloacimonadota bacterium
AGCGTGGGGATGGTCTGTCTGTGGCTCCTGCTGATAATATTGATCCCGAGTATGGTCGCCTGCTGCGTCAGGCAGTAAAAAGCGGTGTGGAAGCAATAGCTTACCGCGCCGAGGTAACACCAAAAGAGATTAAACTTACAGAAAAGCTGGAGGTTGTTTTGTAGTTTATGGTTGTATCTGGATTCAGCTCTGGATTGTGTTTATTGTCATCAAGTCCGGATCGCTCATCGGGATACGCGTCCTAGGATAGTTGCAGGGACAGCATGTTAATACCTCGCCTTGGTAATAAATCACGAGTTACATAGGGGTAAATGAAGATGTACATGCGGGGAAGATTCATATGGCAGTACCCGTACTGTCCAGTGATGTCAGCAAACCCGCCATGATGTTTTTGCCTTTTTCCGAGAGTCTGTAGCGTTGTAATCGGCTTTGCTGGTCAGCGTAGCGTTTTGTTTTCTGTTGGTATCAGCAACTGTCAAATCTGGCAGCATCCGGGAGTTCCAATCAGCGGAAGCCGCCGGTCGGCACGGACCGATCCAGCCATTCGTAGGAATTGTCCGGATTGATCCTGATGTCGGGGTGGATCTTGCCCAGCCAGCGGTCATGCAGCCGCCGGATATTGTCTTGGGCTCGGCGGAATCGCTCCGACCCGCTTTTTGATTCATGGTGGATCAGCACGCTGCGGGGCTCATACACCAGACGTTTGCCCTGGTGCAGCAGTTTGAAGCAGAGGTCCACATCTTCGTAGCCGTTCCAATACCCCTCGTCGAATCCGCCGACAGTCCAGAAATCCTGCCTACGCACCAGCAGGCAAGCGGCAGTCAGCGCCTTGTAGTCGCGCTGCCGATTGGCCTCAGGGGTGTCGGCGAGTTTCCCGCGCCAAATATGTTCCCCACAGAGTGGATCATTGGTGATGCGGTTATCGACGATGACAACACCAGCGTGCTGGATAGTACCGTCCGGGAAGAGTAACTTAGATCCAACCGCCGCAATGGCTGGATCTGACGCCATAGTGTGAAGCAGCGGTTCCAGCCAGCCGGACAGCAGTTCTGTGTCGTTATTGAGGAATAGCAGGTATTCACCGCGTGCCACCTTCGCCCCCTGATTGCAAGCCCCAGCAAAACCGATGTTTTCACTGTTGCGGATGACCCGTACTACGGGGGGCATAATGTCCAGCACTTCAGATGTTCGGTCGGTGGAAGCGTTATCCACCAGTACCAGTTCGTAGCGTCCCTCCGGGGTGTGGCTAAATAGGGTTTCCAGACAGCGGGCTGTTAGTTCCGCTTTGTTGTAAAGCGGGATGATGATGGATACAAAAATATCTTTATTTGCATCTGCTAACTGCTTCATAAATATATAACTCCCTAATATGCATACCACTCTCATTCCCAAACAAGAGTTTGAAAATGTCAGATGAACCCAAAATATCTACAAACTACAGATTACGTAGGTGCGGCTTGTAACTGCCAGATTTTGTTTGTTTTGGTCATGGCATGCCGTGACCATACAATAAAGCCAGATGCTTTTGTCATTTGGGTTACACTCTGATCCTGCCTGCATATAGTTCAAGAGCCTGTTCAATGACTTTGTCCATGTCCAGGTAACGATACATTCCCAGTCGACCACCAAAGAGCATGTTGGGTAACTGTTCACAATCACGTTGGTATAGTTCGTATATTTCACGATCTTTTACTGTATTGATGGGATAGTAGGGGTCATCCTCACGTCCAGCAGGCAAGGAGTATTCATGGTAGATAATAGAGCGATTTTTCGGATACGTGTTTTGTTCGGGATGGTAATGGCGGAACTCATGTATGCGGGTATAGGGTGTTTCTGGGTCAGCATAATTAACCACGGCTGTACCCTGATAATCACCAGTTTCAACCACTTCCTGTTCAAAACGGATGGTGCGCCAGCCCAAAGTACCGTAACGATATTCAAAAAAGCGATCAATGGGGCCGGTGTAAATCACCTTGCAGGTTTTAGGTATCTGATCTTTTATGGCAAAATAATCAGTATCCAGTTGCAGATCTATGAGTGGATGGTCCAGCATCCGTTCAAACAACGCTCCATAGCCACCTATGGGAATCCCTTGCCAGGGATCGTCAAAATAATCGTAATGATGATTACAGCGTACTGGCAGACGAGTGATAATTGCTGCGGGCAGATCACGAGGATCGGTCTGCCATTGCTTGATGGTATAGCCTCGAATAAAAGCTTCGTATAAGGGCCTGCCAATAAGTGAAATGGCTTTTTCTTCCAGATTGGACGGGAGAGTGATGCCTTCTCTGGCTGCCTCTTCCTGAATAAAGATGGCTGCCTGAGCCGGGGAAAGATCAAGGTTATACAGAGAATTAATAGTGGAGAGGTTAATGGGCATGATAAAGGTGCGCCCCTGGTAGCGGGTCAGCACTTTATGACGATACGAGTTAAAATCAGTGAAACAATTGATATACTCCCAGACGTCACGGTTTTGCGTATGAAAAATATGGGAGCCGTAGCAATGACATTCAATCCCTGTTGTTGGGTCTGGTGCAGAAAAGCTGTTGCCGCCAATATGTTTGCGCTTGTCAATGAGAAGTACTTGTTGACCAAGGTCAGCAGCAATCCGTTCTGCGATAACCGCACCATAAAAACCTGCACCAACAATGAGATAGTTAAGACCACTTAAATTCATGCTTATCCTCGTATCCAGGGATGTTTTTTTACAAAATCAAGTAGTGCACCTTGGCGGACAATCTTGTCTCCTGTTGCAGAGTCATATTTTTTTCCAGCTTAAACCGGTTGGCCAGGTGATTGGCGTTGGCTGGCCCACCAGAACTACGCATATGCCTGACCTCCACCAAACCATTAAAGAGGACTTGCCAGCCGTGAAGGCGCATTCGCAGGTGGTGATCCACATCGTCAAACTGCGTGGGGGCGAATTGAATATCAAAGAGACCCACTTCATCCATAGCGTTTCTTCGGTATAAATTGGCGCAGCCCATAACATAATCTCGCTGGCTAATGTTATCAAACTGGCCCTGGTCCGCACAGTTGGTAAAAAGAAGGACATTATTAATCCAGTCTTCACCTCTGGTCAGCACACCACCGGAATGTTGCACGGTTTTAGGATTGCTTGCGTTGATGATTTTAGCTCCCACCACGCCAGCCCGAGGGTTTTGCAGCAAAGATTGCAGCAACAGGACCAGCCAATCTGGCTGCACTTCAATATCGTCATCAAAATAGGCAATGTATTCGGCTTCACTGGTTTCTGGATCAACATAAAGCCAGTTGCGGGCAGCAGGAGCACCAATATTAATGGGCAAGGTGATAACCTTGTATTCACGGAAAAGCTGTGGCGGCAAGGTAGCCAACAGCTCTGCTGTACCGTCATCACTTCCGTTATTTAAGATAAACACCTTGTAGTTGGGGTAATCAGTGGCAGCTAGGCTGCGCAGGGTTACTTCTAGCTCGGCAGCCTTGTTCCAGGAGTAGATGAATATGTGGATGCGGGGAAAACTCATATACCAGTACCCGTAGTATCCGGTGGTGCTGACAGACTCACCAGGATGTGTCGGCCTCTTTCCGAGAGCCGATAGCGTTGTAATCGACTTTGCTGGTTAGCTTAGCGTTTTGTTTTCTGCCGGTATCAGCAACTGCCGTCCATTATCAGTCAGGCGGTATTTTTGCAGTCGGCTATCCGGCTTGTCAGGCAGGGTGTAGGCAATGCACTC
>JAJBAW010000002.1 GCA_020532545.1 Candidatus Cloacimonadota bacterium
AGAAGAAAAAATGTTCTGGAAATGCCTGAATTGCGGATACATCCATGAAGGCCTTACCCCACCCAAGATCTGCCCCGCTTGCGATCATCCGCAAGATTACTTTGCAATACATAAGGAAAATTACTAAATAAATCCCTGGAGGATACCCATGAAAAAATGGCAATGCATCGCCTGTGGCTGGATCTTTGATCCAGCAGATTACGACAACGTTCCGTTCGAAAAAATGCCCGAAGACTTCGTTTGCCCGGAATGCGGTGTCGGAAAAGACATGTTTGAACCCCTGGACTAAAGCATAATCATAAGCAGCCGGATAGTTTTCCGGCTGCTTACTTATAATCTGAACTAACAGTGTTTTGAGGAACTATGACCACTATAGAATTCAATGAAATCCTGGATTTTGCCGTTGAACGCGAAAAAGACGCGGTTTCGTTTTATCGGAGTCTGCAGAATAAGGCCAAGTTTGCCGATCAAAAGCAGATGCTCAAAGAGATGGAACAAATGGAAATGGGGCATATCATGGTGATCGAAGGTATTCGTAATAAAGGCGTAAGAGAAGAGGATATCAAGCATATCCCGAATCTGAAGATCAGCGAATACCTCACCAAAGAACTGGCTGAAAGTGAGCTGACCTATCAAAGCATTCTGATCAAAGCCATGAAACGGGAAGAAAACTCCGTGAAACTCTATACGGAAATGAGCCAAAAATTCCCCGATTCTGAGATCTCCACACTATTCAGGCGTCTGGCCTCCGACGAAGCCAAACACAAGCTGCACTTCGAACAGCTTTACGACGATTTTATCAGCCAGGGCAATTGAAGCTAGCACTTGATACATCCCAAAGCTCCGGCTCCATCGCCCTTAGTGAAGCCGGAAAGCTGCTGTATAGCGCCTATTTTGACATCAGAGTAACGCATAGCGAGACACTGATGCCTGCCATCGACAGCGCTCTCAAAGTCTGCGGCAAAAGCCCTCAGGACCTGGTGGAGCTTTTGGTCTGCATCGGTCCGGGTTCTTTTACCGGGCTCAGGATTGGTCTGGCCACAGTGAAAGGCATTGCTTATGGCCTGGGCATTCCGGTCAAAGCCTATAACTCTTTGCAACTATCGGCTTTGCCCTGCACCATCAGCGGCAAAAATATCCTCAGTGTGATCGATGCCAGAATGAAAGAGCTTTATGCCGCCCTTTATCAGTCCGATCTTGGCATCATTCAGGCGCCCAAGGTGCTTGCGCCCATAGACATACTGCAGTGGGATCTCAAAGACGCCATCATCACCGGTAGCGGAGCCGAGATTATCCGCAAAGTTTTGGAAGCAGAAGGAATTAAGGCGGAATATGCCCCCGATTATTTCTGCACACCCAGAGCGGAGGGGCTCTTCAGCCTGGCCGCCATGTTGCCCACCCTCGGCTATGAGGGAGAAACGCTTTCCGATTTGGAGCCGCTATACCTCAGAGAGAGTACGGCTCAGGTGAAAAGACAGCAAAAGCTGTCTTCATAATTTTGGAGAGGGCACGCAGAACCCTCTAAACCTTCTCAACCCTCTCAACTTTCTAAACAAGGAGACAAGATGTTTTTCGACGTACCTGTTCCCAAAAATGAAGCTATCCTGACCTACGCCCCTGGCTCCAAAGAGCGCGAGCTCTTGCAAAAAGCCTTATCAGATATGGCCAAAGACTATTATGAAATCCCAGCCATCATCAACGGCAAAGAAGTCTTCAGTGGCAATCTGGGAAATTGTGTGGAGCCTCATGCTCACCAGCACATTCTGGCCAAGTATCACAAAGCTGGTGAAAAAGACATCAATGACGCTATTGGCGCAGCTAAGTGCGCCTCTTATGATTGGTGTATAATGCCTTTTTATCACCGTTCGGCTATCTTCTTAAAAGCGGCGGATCTGCTTGCTACCAAATACCGTGATGAGATGAATGCCGCCACCATGCTGGGCCAGAGCAAAAACGCTTTTCAGTCCGAAATCGATGCCGTTTGCGAATTGGTCGATTTTTGGAGATTCAATGCCTATTTTGCCCAGAAGATCTATGAAACACAGCCGCTGATCTCTCCCCGGGGAGAATGGAACTTCTCAGAATACAGGGCTTTGGAAGGCTTCATCTTTGCCATCACTCCCTTCAATTTCACCTCGATCGCGGGGAACCTGCCCTCCGCTCCTGCGCTCATGGGCAACACGGTGGTCTGGAAACCTGCCGGCACCGCAGTCTATAGCGGATATCTCATCATGAAAATCCTGCGTGAGGCCGGCCTGCCAGAGGGCGTGATCAATTTCATCCCCGGCAAAGGCTCCGAGATCGGCAATCTCGTGATGGACTCTCCGCATCTGGCGGGCGTACACTTCACAGGCAGCACCCAGGTCTTCAACACAATCTGGAAACGCACGGCCA
Organism: Candidatus Cloacimonadota bacterium; assembly: GCA_020532545.1. GTDB lineage: Bacteria > Cloacimonadota > Cloacimonadia > Cloacimonadales > Cloacimonadaceae > UBA5456. The sequence goes on from JAJBAW010000002.1 coordinate 2,395, forward strand.
ATAATATCGGCCTGTACAAATCCTATCCCCGCATCGTGGGCGAAACCGGTGGCAAAGACTTTATCTTTGCGCATCCTTCAGCCGATATCGATGCCCTGGCTGTGGCCAGCGTGCGTGGAGCTTTCGAATATCAAGGCCAAAAATGCAGCGCAGCCTCCCGCATGTACATCCCGGAATCGCTCTATGAGGCCTGGCACGAGAGAGCTATCGCCATGCTGGAAACGGTGAAAATGGGCGACGTGCAGGATTTCTCAAACTTCGTAAACGCCGTGATCGATCAGACCAGTTTTGACAATATCAAAGGCTATATAGACTATGCCCGCGCCTCCAACGAAGCGGAAATCCTCTGGGGTGGAAACTGCGATGATTCCGAAGGCTACTACGTGCAGCCCACCCTCATCAAAACCACGAATCCGAGGTTCAAAACCATGCAGGAAGAGATCTTCGGCCCCGTCCTCACGGTCTATGTCTATAAAGACAAAGAGTATGAGCAGACCCTGCATCTCTGCGACGAGACCTCGCCCTATGCCCTCACCGGCGCCATCTTCGCCCAGGATAGATGCGCAATCGTCCTGGCGAATGACATCCTGTATCACTCTGCCGGCAATTTCTATATCAACGATAAGCCCACCGGAGCCGTGGTGGGACAGCAACCCTTTGGCGGCGGAAGATCCTCCGGCACAAACGACAAAGCCGGCTCCTCCATGAATCTGCATAGATGGATCTCGGCGCGTTCGATCAAAGAGAACTTTGTACCCGCCACTAAGTATGAATATCCGTTTATGATGGAGTAGATCATGTTATACTTACCTACCCGCATATTCATGGGCAGCAGCGCTTTGAGCCAAGCCCGTCAATATATTCGTAACCTGGGCAAGAAAGCCTTAATCGTTACTGGAAAAAGTAGCGCTCTCAAAAGTGGGGTGATGGCAGAGCTTCTGCCGCTCCTCTCAGAAGAGGGGATTGCGCATAGCGTGTTCGCTCAGGTTCGCGAGAATCCTGATCTGGGCTCTGTGATGGCAGGCAAAGATCAGCTCCTCTGCACAGGCTGTGATTTCATCATCGCCATCGGTGGCGGATCACCCTTGGACGCAGCGAAGGCGATCTCTCTGGCTGCGGCCAATATGCTTTCTGAAGACCAGCTCTATGACGAGACTTTAAGGAAGAAAAGCTACAGCATCGTGGCTATTCCCACCACGCATGGCACCGGCTCTGAGGTCACTCAGTACAGCGTTTTGACCAATACGAAGACCAAGATCAAGGCTGGGTTTGGCAGCGATCTGATCTTCCCCAGGCTCGCCATCGTGGATGCCAGATACATGCGCAGCCTGAGCAGCACGGTGAGCCTGAATACCTCTATGGATGCTTTGTCCCACCTTTTGGAAGGGATCTACAGCACGAACAGACAGCCGCTGCTCTTTCCGCTGATCGCGCGTGGCATCGGGCTGATCGTCCAGAATCTCGCTCTGTGCCTGAAAGAGCCGGACAATCTGCCGGCGCGGGAAGCTTTGGCGCAGGCTTCGCTATTTGGAGGAATCGCCATCGCCCATACCAGCACTACATTGCAACACGCCATTGGCTACCCTTTTACCACGGAATTTGGCGTCCCCCACGGCTTGGCAAATGCCATGTTTTTGAAGCAGATCATGAAGCTTTATACTCCGGCAATCAAGCCCGAATTGAGTTTGCTTTTCGACAAGATAGGTATGAGTCAGGATGAATTTATGGCTTGGCTGGACGGCTTTCCCATTGGGCTAAAGGTGGATTTGAACGGCATAGACCTGGAGGCTTGGATGGCCCAGATCCTGAGTAGCAGAAACATCCAGATCTCGCCCGTGATCCCTACAGCGGACGAACTGCGGGATATCATCAAGAGCGTGCAAAAAGTCTAAAGGAATATGCAATGAAAGTAAAAGAATTTCGCACAGAACGGACCCGGCTCACCAAGCTCACCCTGGACAAAGCTAACCTGAATATCAAGCGCTTTTTTGCCCTGGACAATGCCGCTTATGATGATGGCGCAATCCCGCTCCAGTACAAGGAAATGATGGGTTTGGTGGCCTCCATGGTCCTGCGTTGTGATGATTGCATTTGCTACCACCTGGATCAATGCAAGGCGGCCGGTGTGAATGAGACTGAGCTAAATGAAGCGATGAATATCGCACTGATAGTGGGTGGTTCGATCGTGATCCCGCATCTCAGACGGGCTATGGCATATTGGGAGGAACTGGCCGGCTTGTCGGAGTAGCTCTACAGCTCCAGCCACTTCCACACGGCTTCGGCAAAGCCATTGGTATCGCAGGTGGCCACCGTCTCATACTTGCGGCGTAGTTCCTGGGGGGCGTTGCCTGTCACATAGGCATTGGGGCTGATTTTCAGCATGTCCAGATCGTTATAGTCATTCCCTATTACCATGATATCATCTGCTGAAGCGCCCAGTTTCCGCATCATAAAGCGCACGGCCCCGCCTTTGTTCACCCCGGGGGCAAAGATCTCGATCCACATCGTGCAATAGTCTATCGGAGAAGTAGTTCTCACTGCAGATAGGGGATAGAGTCTCTTGTAGATCTCTTTATAGATGTCTTCACGGTCCTGCGCTACCATCGCCAAAAACTGCGTTGCTTCCATGATCTCTTCCATTTTGCTGAGATCCAGCTCTTCCGCATAGCTTTTGTAATGCTCGATCCGGCGCCAAAAGTCCGCTAATCCAGCCTTGGCCCGATAGTGCATGAGATGGGTATCCGGGACCTTGTTGTGCAGCATGTAATCCACCTCAAACTCTTCCAAAGTATCGCAGACTTTCCTCACTTCATCGGCGTCCAGATCATGGGAATAGATGAGTTCCTTGCTATGCCAATCCAGGATTCCGGCTCCGGTGGCAAAGATGGCATAATCGAAGGGAGCGTCGTGCGGAACCACATTCTTGAGGCTGTAAAGTGATCTGCCAGTAGCCAGTATCCGGTAAATGCCGCGCCGGTGAAGCTCATCCAAAGCCTCGTGATTCGGCTCTGAGATGATGCCCGCAGAGTGCATCAGGGTACCATCCAGATCTGTAAAGCAGATCCTGGTTCGCTTTAGTTCAGGTCTGCCCGACATAAGATCTTCTCCCATAAGACTCCCTCCGCGCCTGGCTGACCGGCTATTTGGCTCAGCTCAATGGCATGATATATAGATTGGGTAGCCCGGTTGATCGCCTCGTGTATATCCATAGCTTGCAGACGGTAAGCCAGCATCAGTGTGCTGAAGATATCTCCGGTTCCGGTATAAAAGCAAGGAATATAGGCACATTTGAAAAGCTCAAGTTCCGTCCCGTTGGAATAGAGCACTGCATTGTCCCACTTTTCATGCGGAACACTGGTGATTACCAGTTCTTTAGCGCCCAATTTATGAAGTCTGGCACAGAGCTCCTGCAAGCCACTATCTGTGCACTTCTGTTGACAATGAACCTCGGCCAGGAAACAGGCTTCCGTGTAGTTTGGACTGATGATATCGGCCCTGGCCACCAGCCTGCGCATGGCATGAATCATGGATTCGCCATAGCAGCTATACAGTTCGCCACTATCCGCCATCACGGGATCGATCAAAACCAGGCAATCTTTCCCGCCAAAAGTATCGATGGCATCCAGCACAATATCCACTTGCTGGGTATTTGCCAGGAACCCGCTGTAGATGGCCGAAAACTCCATCTTAAGCGCTTCCCAATGGGCAAGGCTTTCGCGCATAAAATCGTCCGTCCCCTGCATATGATAGTCCGCAAAACAGGTATTGGCCGTAAGCAAAGAGGTGGGCAGGACAGAGAGCGCCAGCCCAAAACTATAGAGGGTGGGAATGATCGCCATCAGCGAGGTATTGCCAAATCCGGAGAGGTCGTTAATAACCATTACTCTTTTATTCATGTGCTTATTGCTCCAGGTCTATTTGACACTCGTAGATGGACTTACCCTGCAAATCAAAGGTCTCCAGAAGCAGCTTCGTGTCCGTCTTCTGCATGATGATATAATGATGGATCTTCTCAAAATAGAGGCTGTATGGACTGAGCGTGCCCATCTCCCTGAGGGGAGCGCCCCCACCGCCGGTGACAAAATAATGAACGCCATCCAGATACAGATGTTCAAAATCGTGATCGTGCGCACAAAAGACCGCCAGCACCTTGTGTTTCTTCAAAAGAGCAGGCAGATACAGCTCCAAACCGAGTTCCTGACCGTGATGGCCAGAGCTGAGCACGGGATGGTGCAGCAGCAGGATTTTGGGCAGTTCATCAGCAACCAATTGCTCTTTGAACCAGTTATGTTGTACAGAGCCTGGCAAAAGATCCAGATTACTATCCAGCACGATATACTTCAGAGAGTCATGCTGCACAGTGTAATAACTCTTCTCGGAGACTACTGGAAAGTTGCTTTGAAATAGCTGTAGGTCTTTTTCATGATTGCCCCGCACGGGATAGAAGATGTCCTTCAGCGGACTGATAACATCTTTGAAGTCATCATATTCGGCCTGGGTTTGACCTTTTTGATTCTGATCTCCTGTGTGAAAGGCCAGCTCAAGCGGCAGCCCTTTTACCTGTTCGATCAGAACGCGATGCACCTCAGGATGTTTGCGGGTATCGCCATAAATAAGGATGTCTGCAGTAGCTAGCCAGATGTAGCTGACCAGAACCAAAAGGAGTGTAAGTCTTTTGATCACAGCAGCTTTTCGTATTCTTTCTGAAAGGCTTGCAGGTCTTCCCAAGCCGGACGCTTCCAATTGCTATTGCGCAAAAGAGCGGCGGGATGGTAGGTCACAAAGGCAGGAATGCCCATAAATTCATGACAGGTCTCCCGGTGCCAGGTGAGGGTATTGGTATTGCCCAAAAGGCTTTGCGCTGCCACCAATCCCATGATCAGCAGGATTTTGGGCTGGATGATCTGGATTTGCTCCACCAGATAGGGCAGGCAGGCCAGGCGTTCTTCCGTGCTGGGATTGCGGTTTTCGGGAGGGCGGCATTTCACGATATTAGCGATGTAAATGTCTTCCCGCGAGATCTTTATGGCTTCCAGCATCTTGTCCAAAAGCTTGCCGCCAGCGCCCACAAAGGGTTTGCCGATCTTGTTTTCGCTATCCCCGGGGGCTTCACCGATGAGCATGGCGGTGCTGTTTTCATTGCCCTCGCCATAGACCAGATTGAGACGCCCTGCGGCCAGTGGGCACTTATCGCAATCTGCATACTTCCGGGCCAGTGATTCCAGCAGTGCTTTTTTATCCAGAGGAGTCAGAACTTTGGCGGGTTCGTGGTAAAGCTGCCGGATGCCGCTTTGTTTTAATAGTTCAAGGTATTGGATCAGGGCACGTCTTGACATTAGCTTTCGTCATCGTCTTCGTCAAGATCATCGTTTTCGATATCGATATCGTCGTCATCGTCTTCGTCCAGATCGGCAAAGGGATCCTTCACCACTTCTAGATTATCATAGTCTGTAAGGTCTGTGGCTTCAATCTCTTTCACGAAGCGAGCGGAGTCGTCAATGGTCTCTTCGCCAAATTCGAGCACGTCGTCGTCATCTTCATAGAGCGCGCGTTCGGCGGCCAAAATGCGTTCGGCCTCTTCCAATTCGCTGATATAATCCGGCACTTCGTTATCCGCAACGTGTTCCATCGCCATAACGGTCAGCTTTTTGGCAAACTTCTGTTTTACAAAGGTCGGGAATTGGTTGATCCGATGTGCTTCCAGCTTGGAAAGCAAGCAATACAAATAGTTGATATTGCCTTTTTCAAGGAAGTTTTCAATCTTTTCATCAATCATGTTTTTTTCTCCTGTTGCAGGAATCCCTGCATGGGGTTGTGGTATCTGCATACCCGGTTTTCTTCGGCCTTGATAATGGCCATCACGTCACTTACGGCATGGTCCAGATCATCGTTTATCACCAGATAATCATAATCTGGAATACAGTCCAGTTCTTTTTCTGCGGTGTTCAGCCTGCGCTGAATAGCCTCTTCACTATCCGTCCCTCGTTTGATCAGCCGATCCTTCAGCACATCCATCGAAGGCGGGATAATGAATATCTTCACCAGCGGCACTTTTGTGGCGCTGATCTGAGCGGCTCCCTGCACATCGATATCCATGATCACATGGTGCCCGAGGCTCAGCCGGGACTGAGTAAAGCTGATCGAGGTTCCATACCAGCTATGGCCAAAGACTTTCGCGTGTTCCAGAAAATCTCCCTGGGCAATACGGGTTTCAAATTCAGCTTCGTTCACGAAGTGATAATGAATCCCGTTTTGCTCAGTTCCTCGCGGGGCCCGCGTGGTATAGCTCACAGAATAATCGATGCTATCCGCCTTAGCCAGGATTTCATTCAAAATCGTGGTTTTACCTCCTCCCGAAGGGGCAGATAGGATGATCAGAAAGCTGGAGCTTCTTTTTATCAATGTCCGGCCATTAGCCGCAAATTATTCAGGTATGGCTTTCTTGTATTCTACTGCGCTTAAAAGATTGTCAAGCTCATCTTTGTCGCTCATCCGAATCTTGATCAGCCACCCATCTTCATAGGGGGATTTATTCATCAAATCCGGGCTATCTTCCAAATCTGTATTGCGCTCGACTATCTTGCCGGAAAGTGGGGAAATCATGTCTTCCACAGCTTTCACTGCTTCGATGGAGCCACAAGGCTCGCCAGCATCTACTTTCATGCCTACTTCAGGCAGCTCTACAAACACAATATCGCCCAGCTCGTGCTGTGCAAAATCAGTGATTCCGACGGTGGCGGTATCGCCTTCGACTCTCACCCATTCATGGCTTTCGGTGTAGTATAAATCTTCAATAATGTTCATGGTTTTCTCCTGATCTTAGTTTTGTCATCATAAGCCAAAACTGCAAGTTGCCACATTGTGTCAAGTTCAAAAGTGACAACCGCATGTCTTTTATGCTTAAAGCGTTTCAAATGTAGCGGTGAAGTGCCGCATAATAGGCGCTTCGTACTTTATTTTGAGTCCGCGGTAAGTCTCACGTTTGGCCCAGATTTGCTCTAATCCCCAGACCACTATGTCCATGTGATTATTGGTATATACACGACGGGGGATAGCCAGCCTGAGCAGTTCCATCTTGGGAATGCGTTCCACGCGGGTATCGGGATCCCGGTCTGCGAGTACAGTGCCGATTTCCACTCCGCGCACTCCGGCTTCCACATACAGTGCCACACCCAAAACCTGGGCGGGATACTGCGTCTGCGGGATCTGCGGGAAGAAGCTTTTGGCGTCCACATAGATCGCGTGTCCACCGGCTGGTTTCACGATTGGGATGCCGAGTTTGGTGATTTCGTCTCCCAGATACTTCACCTGCGAGATGCGGGCCTGCAGATAATCAAATTCCGTGCTTTCCAGGAGGCCGGTGGCCAGGGTTTCCATATCCCGTCCGCTCATGCCACCATAGGTGATGTAGCCTTCAAACATGATGCTGAAAGTGCAGCACTGGCGATAGATTTCTTCGCTTCTGAGGCCGATGAATCCGCCCATATTGATGATGCCGTCTTTTTTCGCACTCATGGTCATACCGTCAGCATGGCTAAACATCTCTTTCACAATCTCTTTGATGGTCTTATTCTGATAGCCATCTTCACGAGTTTTGATAAAATAGGCATTTTCGGCAAAGCGCGCAGAATCAAAGATCAAAGGAATCTTATGGTGTTTGCAGACCTTGGCCACGGCCTTGATATTGGCCATGGAAACCGGCTGTCCGCCTCCGGTATTGCAGGTGACAGTCAGAACCATAAAGGGAATCTTCTCGGCACCGTGCGCTTTGATGCAAGCTTCCAGCTTGTCGATATCGACATTACCCTTGAAAGGCAGTTCCGAATTCATGTCCGAAGCTGCGTCCACAGTGCAATCCACCGCAGTGGCATGACGAAATTCGATGTGCCCTTTGGTGGTATCAAAATGTGCATTGCCGGGGACGATGTCGTGGGCTTTCAACATCACCGAAAACAGGACATTTTCTGCAGCTCTGCCCTGATGAGTGGGCATCACAAATTCGAAGCCCAAAAGCTCCTGGATCGTCTTTTTCATGCGCAAAAAGCTGCGGCTTCCGGCATAACTCTCGTCGCCCATCATGAGGGCAGACCACTGTCTATCGCTCATGGCGTTGGTTCCGGAATCTGTGATCAGGTCGATATACACGTCTTCCGCATCGAGGCTGAAGAGGTTGTATTGGGCCGCTTTGATCTTGGCTTCGCGCTGCTCTTTGTTCAGGATTTTCAGGGGCTCCACCATTTTGATGCGCCAGGGTTCTGCATAAGGCATCTTGTTCATGTTTTCTCCATATATCTTATTTTTATCGTTTCACAAAGTATTTTGAGTTTAAAAACAAAATCCAGCACAGGCTATTTGTGTCAAATCTTTTCTGCTTCTGGCACCTGCGGCGCGCCTGGAGACGATTCCATTCTTGCAAGCCTGGGTTTGCATTTGGGCAAGAAGCAAAGCCACGATAACTGGATTGGATGCGTCTCGCGTCGACTGAGAACTGCTTCGTAATCAGTAGGTCGGGGGTTCGACTCCCCCATTTAGCTCCAGCGTTACAGCGGTTTGCCCAAAAGTCCGTAGGACATATATAGGACAAACCGCTGATTGTTTTAAGCAGAATATATCCCCCGAAGAGGAAAACAATATATCTGCTTTGTGTTTTATATGATCTATCAATTATGCTCGGTAAACCACTTCCGGGCTCTGGCCTGTAGCTGTTCCTGCTGTTGTTTGCTTAATTGTTTGGCTGCAATCTCACGGTTATCTTTGGCCATATCAATTCCATTTGCAGAAGCAATTAAAAACCAGAAATACGCTTCACTGTAATCTAAGATAACGCCTTCTCCAGTACCATAACATAATCCTAAATTAGTCTGCGCAAATGCAATTCCCTGCTCTGCCGCCAGGCGAAACCATCTGACCGCTTCCTTTTTGTCCTGAACAATGCCCTCGCCATTGTAGTAGCACAGACCCAAATTGTATTGCGCATAAGCATAGCCCTGCTCTGCCGCCAGACGATACCATCTGACCGCTTCCTTTTTGTCCTGAACAATGCCATCGCCATTGTTGTAGCAATTACCCAAATTGAATTGCGCATCAGTGAGTCCCTGCTCTGCCGCCAGGCGATACCATCTGACCGCTTCCTTTTTGTCCTGAACAATGCCCTCGCCATTGTTGTAGCGCACACCCAAATTGAATTGCGCTTCAGCAAGGCCCTGCTCTGCTGCCAGGCGATACCATCTGACCGCTTCCTTTTTGTTCTGAACAATGCCCTCGCCATTGTTGTAGCGCACACCCAAATTGAATTGTGCTTCAGCAAGGCCCTGCTCTGCTGCCAGGCGATACCATCTGACCGCTTCTTTTGTGTCCTGAACAATGCCCTCGCCATTGGCGTAGCACAGACCCAAATAGAATTGTGCTTCAGCATCGCCTTTTTTCGCCGCTTGCAGCAGAGATTCGCTATAAACTACTTTACTGCAGAGCGTTCCCATCATTAAAAGGATGATCAAAATAAGCCCTAAGTTACGCATATAAAACCTCCAAGGTGTTTTTTTCTAAAGATTAGCTGGTCAGGATTTATGTCAAGTTGAAAGTTGCAAATATCATAAAAATACCATGGTGTATCAGGCATCACTTTTGTGATGATGGGAACAATCTGTGGGAGAGATGGCGATCCATAATGCAAGTTTCGTTGAACAAAATAGATATCTCCGTATGCTGATCAATATTCGGAATCAAGTTAACGGTTTTAGCCGTCCCATGTCTCTTTATCCTTGATCGAGCCAATGGCGTTTTCCTTGTCTTGCAGTTAATCACAGCAATGGATTAGATTTAATAAATAGCAAGCTTTTTAGTCACTATCATATTATAGAAAGTCTGTAGGACAAACCGCTGATATTTTTAAGCAAAAAATACCCCTCCGAAGAGGGGTTTAAATTACAGATTTTTTCTTAAACTAACCGATACTATGTTCTTTAAGAAGGCTTAGTTTTTAATAATTTTCTGTACCATACTTACTAATGGCTGAGCCTGTAATTCTGCATATTCGCAGCTGGAACAGCTCAGTCTCTTAAACTCCAGTAAAGCTTATAGGATATGCTTCCTTTTGTAAAGGCCTGTGGTCTTACTGGACGCGAGACGCATCCAATCCTGTAGCGCTGTCACTCACATTTCCAGACTTACAGAGTCCTTCCTGCATAGGATGACGTGTAGATGTCGTGTAGATAAGAGTATTTTTTCCTGCTATCTACACATCATCTACACGACAACGAACGGGGATGGAAGCAGTCTGGCAGCAGCAGGTCTAAGCTAAAAGTCTGTCAGCTTGGGGCATATTAGCTTGAAATAAGGAGATGGTGGTACTGGCTGATTCTTCAGACAGGTACCAAACATGAGCTGACCAGAGCTTTCGAGTTTACTCGTGTCGGATATCTTGCTAAGTCTAAGGCCAAAGCGTTCTGCGGCAGTGCTATGTGGATATCCCCGGAACCGCGCTGGCATTGCCATCCCTGATCGCGTTATACATCGGACTCATGATCTCCACCCCCGCTTCGGCGAAATTATCAAGGATGTTTTTATGCAATTCCGTGTAAGTCAAAATTTGGGTATTCGGCCTATCCGTATAGGCACAAAGTTGGTATTCCACACAGTGATCCATGAGCCTCAAAATATTGACATAGGGCGACTTCTGTGTGTTGACACCATCGCTTTTCAGCGCTGCTGAGATCAGGAGTTCATAGACCTTTTGCCAAGGCACGTCATAACGGACGCTGAGCTCGGTATGCAGGACCAGGTTGCCTTCGCGGGCATAGGAAGAGTAGTCCATGATATTGCCCGAGAGTACGATAGCATTGGGGATGGTAACCTCTTCATTTTTTATCGTTTTTATGCGCACCACCAGCAATGAGGTCTCCAGCAGGGTTCCTTTTTTGTCGCCAATGCGCACAAAATCCCCTATCCTGTAGGCCCGCATATAGGTCAGGATGATCCCCGCAATGATATTGGCGATGGCCGAAGAAGAGCCCAGGGATACGATCACACCCACAAAAATCGAGATACCTTGAAAAGCCGGTGAACTGGAGCCGGGCAGATAGGGGAAGATCACCACCACCGTGAAGAACATGATCAGGAATTTCACGATTTGATAGGTGGAATCAGCCCATTCCGGATAGAAATTCGAAAAGCGCAGATTGCCTTGTTCGATCTCATCAAAGATATAGCGTAAGAACTTGAGTAAGTAGCGGGTTACGATTACCACCACGATGATGAAAAAGAGGCTGGGCAGATAGTTCAAAACCGCTTGACCCACTCCCATCACTGGATTCATGATATAAGCCTGCAAGCGCTGGCCGATTTCGTGAGTGGCGGGAATCACCAAAAGTACGAAATACAGCGTAAAATAGAATAATAAAGCCAGCAAGATAAAGCGCACCAAGGCGATAATGGTTCTGGCCGCCCTGCAGAATTGATCGGTAGAAAGTAACTTGATGCCTCTGAAGGTAAAGCCTTCTGGATTTGCCGTTTTCACAGCTATGATCAGGCTTTGCAGATATTTGATCATCTTGCTGAGCATCCGGAAGATAAAGATGCTGATGCCCAGAATCAGCAATACAAATAAGACAGTTTTTACGATCAGGATGATGCTCTGCCGCATACTCAGATGGATAAAAAGCGGGATAAACTCATCTGCGATCAGGTCATAATAGCCTTCCGCGATCTCGGGCAAAGGTTTTTGCAAAGCCAGCGAATCCGCTATACCCGCGGTGAGAATGGTCTTGTCTCCATAACGGACATCGTATTGACCATCCTGACCATAGACGTGCAAACTGTCCCGATAAAGGCGCTTGTTTTCAGAAAGCTTTTCCAGCCTTTTGCTGATGATGTCGGAACGTTCCAGGGCCGAGAAACTGCCCAGGCCGCTGTAAACATAAAAGATAACCTTATCTTTATATACCACAGGAGATTTCAGTATGAGGCTGTCCTGCTCTACATGCTCGAAAATATTCCTGGCTGCCAAAGAGGCTGAGAGGACAAGCAAGAGGCTGAACAACAGCAAAAGTCTGAATCCTTTCATCTTAATTCCTGTTTATTATCTATCATTTCCAGGGCGTTTGTCCAGCAAAGTTGCACGCACAGGCTGCAGCCCATGCACTTCTCTTCATCGATGTTGGGGTAGCCTTCCTCGTCCAGCACGATGGCCAGATAGGGGCAACGGGTGCAATTGCCGCAGTTTACACAGAGATCCTTGATTAGAGATGAATGCTTGTATTTGGGAGGGATATCCATGAAATCTGTGACAGGATGGGGCTGAGTAATGCCAATCAATTCTGCTACGCTGCCGATTTTGCGCGCTTGCAAGAGGTGGCTGAATCCGCTTTCTAGCTGATCAATGATGCCGTAGCCATAGCGTTCTACCACAGTGCAAAACTGTACGTTACCAGCGCCCAGAGCCAGGAAATTGGCGGCGTCATGGTGATTCATCGCTCCGCCATTTCCAGAGATAAATACGCCCATGCTGCCGGCCCTGGCCAGGCTGAGATAGCTGATGGGCAGTACGCCCTCTCCACTCATGCCGGCAATGATGCCTTGGTCCCAAGGGCCGTCTGAGGCTCTGAAACCCAGGGCGGGGAAGGTATTGGCCAGGGTGACGCCGGCTTTCTTGCCGGGATAGCGGTCAAAGACTGCTTTCACCGCAGCGATAATGGGATAGATCGCGGTCACGGCTCCGGTGAGCTTGAAGAGTTTGGGGATCTCGGGATCGGAAATCTGCATCACCCAATCGATGATCTTGGCAGTGAGGACGGGGTCTTGAGCCACAATGTCGCCATGGGTGCCATCTCCGCCCTGAGGGCAGGAAAGCGAGTATTCGATACCCATGGCTCCGGCTGCTTCCAGCTTTTTGGTGTTGGATTGCCAGCCGGCTTTGTCCTCAGCGTCATTTCCGCTTACGGGGCCACCGGTGGAAGCCATAGTCAGGCGATCCGGGAACTCCTTGATCAGACGGGCTACTTCCTCGCAAACCCGGTCTATGGGGTGCTCGGAGACGTTGTCACAATTTGCGAAAGTCCTGTTGCCCTCACCCCAGACAAACATGTATTCGCTGGGGATGTGAATAGGCAGGTTATCGAATGAGGTCTTCATGATTCCGCCTGCCCAGCCGGCTTCGTAAGCCAGTTTCATCTGTTCATAACCATCGGATGGAGGGGCTGCGGAAAGGATGAAGGGAGAGCGCATTTTGTGGCCAAAGAAGTCACAAGTGATCGGGACTGGCAGGCGTTTCCAGCCTGGAACCGCGCAGATGCTTTTGGTGGGTTGGGAGGGCTCGGCAAATTCCTTTGACCTCAGTGCAGCATCCACTTTGAAAGCCATGTTTTTGCCGGCTGCAACCGCTTGTACCACAGTGCTGGGGCCATTGATCATGTCACCACAGCTATAGATGCCATCGCCTTCGATTTTGAAAGCAGGACTGCAACCCACGGATATTACCACGAGATCGAAAGGACGGTATTGCTCCGTGGAGCCTTCTTCGTCCTTGATTTGGGAAGGGTGAAACTCTGTATTGGCAGGCAGATAGACGGGACGAGTTCTGATGCCCACGGTCCTCTCGCCTTCGTTCACGATCTCGACAATGCGGGTGCGATGGCTGAAAAGTATTTTGTGTTCCAGCAGGATGCCCTTTTCACGCAAGGTAAGCGGCAGTTCGCCAAAGGTTTCCAGGGTAAACATTTCCACGTGCGCAGCGCCGGATCTGGCAATCGTCAAAGCTTGATCTACTGCGATCGCTCCACCCACCAGTGCTACTCGCTTGCCTTTAAAGAGGAAGCAACTGGAGTTTTTGAGGATTTCCAGGCCGTAAATGGCTTTGTCATCCCCGGGGATATTCAGGTGGATGGGCTGATTGAGTCCGCCAGCCACGATCACGGCTTTATAGCCTTCTTTCAGCAGGGCTTTGGGGTCCAGGACCTGCTGCTGGTGATGCACGATGTGAAAGCTTTCGCTAACCCACATGAGATCAGACATCAGCATACCGCGGTCCAGCCGATCCTCCGGGATCAAGGCAGCTTGGCCGCCCAGGCTATCGGGATCGAAGATTTCGGGGTTGTAAGACAATTGACGCAGGGTCACCGCCGCACCGATGGCAGCGGGTCCACCACCCACAATGGCGATTTTATCCAGAGTGGCATCGGGCAGATCAAACTCTGGGGACATCCCCAATTCGCGGGCCTTCTTGATGATGGTGGCCTGCACAGAGGGAATCTGGATGGGAGCATCGAACTTCTCTTTCAGACAGGCCGCTACGCAATGATGATCCGGACAGACATCACCACAGATGCCGCCCAAAGGATTGGAGGCCAGGATGATACCTGCCGCGCGCTTAAAATCCGAGGGTTGGCCACCAGCGGCAGCCATCATAAAATCCGCCGGCGAACAATCGCAGGGACAGGCAGTCTTACAGGGTTTGGTGGCGCAGTACTCGCAGCGCCTGATCTCGCTCATCAGTTGGGCGTCGGTCAAATACATATCTAGCTCCTTCTCGTCCCTCGGGCATTTTAAGACAAGTGTGGTAATGATCTGTGTCTGGTTACTTTATGGTTCCCAGTCTCTGCTGTTGATAGCTCTTATCCTGGATGTGTTTCCACCACTGGCGGTTGTCCAGATACCAGGCTACGGTCTTGCGGATGCCGGTATCAAAAGTCTCTTTGGGCTTCCAACCCAGTTCGCGCTCGATCTTGCTGGCATCGATGGCATAACGCAGGTCGTGGCCGGGGCGATCGGTAACATAGGTGATCAGTTCTTTATAGCTTTTGAGCTTTGCGGAGGGCTCCATTTCATCGAGAATCTCGCAGATAATGCCCACGATATCGATGTTCTTGATCTCGTTGTGCCCACCGATGTTATAGGTTTCACCGGTTCTACCGCGTTTGATGATGGTATTGATGGCTTCGCAGTGGTCATCCACATAGAGCCAATCCCGCACGTTCAGGCCTTTGCCATATACGGGGAGAGGCTTGTGCTCCAGGCAGTTGAGGATCATCAGAGGGATCAGCTTTTCGGGGAACTGAAAGCCCCCGTAGTTATTGGAGCAATTTGAGATGGTCACAGGCAGGCCAAAGGTGCGCTGCCAGGCTCTCAGGAGATGGTCACTCGCCGCTTTGGAGGCGGAGTAGGGAGAGGAGGGATCGTATGGAGTTTCCTCTGTAAACAGGCCTGTATCGCCCAGCGAGCCATAGACTTCATCGGTGGAGACATGATGAAAGCGGAAGGCTTGCTTTTCTTGTTCAGACAGGGTGCGGTACAAGTCCATTGCTGCAGCAAGCAGGGTGGCTGTGCCCATCACGTTCGTCTGCACAAATTGCAGAGGGCCGTCGATGGAGCGATCCACATGGGATTCGGCTGCGAAATTGACGACAGTATCGGGCTGAAAGTCCTTGAAGATGCGGTTTACTTGGGGCACATCGCAGATATCGGCATGCTCAAAGAAGTAGCGGTCACGGCCATATTTGGCATCGATCGCCTCTAAAGACTCCAGGTTTCCGGCATAGGTTAAAGCGTCGAGATTCAGCACTTTGCCCTTGAATGTAGGATCAGCAAAAAGCTTATTAATGTAGTTTGCGCCGATGAATCCGGCTCCTCCAGTAACTAATATCTTGTTCATAATTCACCTCAGTTTATCTAATATTATTTTAATCTGTTCGAGCTCCTCAGGGCTTTTGTATTCCAGGGTGATCTTGCCTTTGCCCTTGTGTTCACGCACGCTTACTTTGCCGGGGAAGATGGAGCCGAGCTGCTGCTCAAAACTCCGGGTAAGAGGGTTCTTCCTGGGCTCTTCTTCGCCTGTTTGAAGGCTGTCCACATAGGTCTTGGCTTTTTCTTCGGCCTGGCGCACGCTGAATTTGTATTTGATGATGTGGCGCGCAAAGAGGATCTGGTATTCCGGCTGCACCATTAGCACGGCTCTGGCGTGTCCGGCGGTAAGTTCTTCCGAGGCCACCAGTTCGATCACATCATCCGGCAGTTTGAGCAGGCGCAGACTGTTTGTGATGGTGGCGCGGTCTTTGGCCATGGTACTTGCGATCTGAGCATGGGTGAGGCCGAAATCCTGTGCCAAAGCCTGATAGGCCAGAGCTTCTTCTATGGGCCCGAGATCCTCACGCTGGATGTTCTCCACGATCGCCAGTTGTAGCTGTTCCTTTTTGGAGACAGAGCGGATCACCACCGGCACCGCGGTCAGTCCGGCGAGTTTAGCCGCCTCCAGTCTGCGTTCTCCGGCGATGAGTTCATAGTCTGTGCCCTCGCTTTTGGTAACGATGAGGGGCTGGATGATGCCATTTTCCAGGATGGATTCCGCCAGCTCTTTGAGGCGGTCCGGATCAAACTTCAGGCGCGGTTGATAGCGGTTTGGCTTGATCCTGCCTATGGGCAGAGTGCCGATTCCGGCTTTGATATTCTCGTCTTTATCCCCGTCCGGAATCAGGGCAGAAAGTCCACGGCCAAGATGTTCGTTCATCTCATATCCTCTTTATTTATAACGCTCAATCACTTCATTGGCCAGATTCAAATAGCTCATCGCGCCGGGAGAGCGGATGTCGTACAAAAAGATAGGTTTACCAAAGCTGGGCGCTTCGGTGAGCTTGATATTGCGGGGGATCACACTGCGAAAGACCTTTTCTTTGAAATAGCGATGCACCTCTTTGGCCACTTGCATGGAGAGATTCACGCGTTTGTCAAACATCGTGAGCAGGATGCCCAGGATATTGAGCCCGGGATTCAGGTTTTTTTGGATGAGGCGGATGGTGGTAAGCAATTGGCTTACTCCTTCCAGGGCATAGTATTCGCACTGGATAGGTACGATCACATCGGTGGAAGCGGTCATCGCATTCACAGTCAAAAGCCCCAAGGAAGGCGGGCAATCTATCAAGATATAATCCCAGTCGTTTTGGATGCTCTGCAAGGCTTCCTTGAGCTTATGCTCGCGCGCAAACTCATGCACGAGTTCGATTTCCGCACCGGTGAGATCTATATTTCCCGGCACACAATACAGGTTCTGCGTATCGGTGGGCAGGATGCAATCCGTGAGCGGAACCCTGCCGATCAGAGCGTCGTAGATCTGCAGTTTTATCTTGGATTTATCGATCCCCACTCCTGTGGTAGCATTGCCCTGAGGGTCAAAATCGATGAGCAGGGTGCGCTTTTCCAGGATCGCCAAAGCCGCCGCCAGGTTCACCGTGGTCGTAGTCTTACCCACTCCACCTTTTTGGTTTACAATCGTTATTATTTTTGCCATCTTATATCTTTTAAAGTCCTTCTTTTTAACGTTTCATCAGATCGCGCTGTGCTATTTTGACCAGCCGTCTTTGCCCCAAAATATCGTCTGTGCGCAGCAGAATTTCCTCATAGCGGATATCCTTCAGATCGTCCAGCGTGCGGGATTTGTACATCACCAGATGTCCGGAAGGCTTCAGCAGCCTGCGCAGGGGTGAATAGTACCGCTCCTGCAAGGGCACCGCCCGGCATAGAATGAGATCAAAGCTCGGACGCCGTGGCGTGAAGGCATAATCCTCCAAGCGGGAACATTCCACACTGATCTTTGGCAAAGACAAGGCTTGAACAATGTCCGTCAGCGCTTTGGTCTTTTTGTTGATGCTGTCGAGCAGCACCATCTCACACTCTGGAACCACCAGTTTGATGGGAATGCCTGGCAGACCGCCGCCCGAACCGAAGTCCAGCACAGTTTTGTCTATAAAATCCACACATTCTATAATGAGTAAGCTGTCAAGGAAATGCTGAACCCAGTAGTTATCCGGGTGCATTTTGCGTGAGATCAGATTCACATCGCGATTTTGGGCCACCAAAAGCTTGTGATAGTGTTCAAATTGTCCCATCAAACGTGGGATGTCGGGCAGGTTTAGCTGGGTAAGATAGTCTTCAAATAATTGTTTTTCTTGGATCATGGTTTTTCCTTTGGCAGATTACGGATTAAGGCCTGAATCAGGAAGGATTCGTCAGTACGAAAGGATTCAAGCGCTATCTTTGCGGCCTCACTGCTGTGCATACTCAGGGCGCGAACCACGAGAAAGCGGAGGCGTTCATTATCTTGATTTTGGTGAGCTTGTAGAAGCTCGAGACTACGGGGATCATCCAGATTTCCCAAGACCGAAATGCAGGTGGCGAGGTATCTTTCTGCCCCCAGATGCTGCTCGATATACGGCAGCAGACGCAGGTCCTTTTCGCCGGCCAATAGCGAGATGGCGGTCTTGGCTTTGAGTGAATCGGGATCATTTACGTGAGTGAGCAGAAGGTCTCTGAAGTCTGTATTGGCCGTGGTGAAAGCTTCCAGAGTCCGGTATTCGAGGCCGGAATTGTTGGCCAGTTTGTGTTCCAGGATGTAGGGTGCGGCTTCCTGAGGACGCTCGTTTAAGATCTGGCGGGCAGCGCGAACTCTATCCACACTGGAGCCCACTTCCCATTCAGAAGCAGCCGCAAAGATCTCCTTGATGGGCGCGTCATTAGCAGGAGCGGGATCTTGTTCGTATTTGACCTCTTCTTTCTGCTCGGGCAAGGCATTTAGTTCGAGGTCCTGACCCATGCCGTATTTACCCTTGTTCCAGGAGCTGTTATTCTCTATATCTTCAGCAGGATAGCTATCCTCACCGCCGGCATCCAAAAAGAGTCCGATGCCCCCGGTATTGCGCGAGAAATTGGCGCTGCCATAGTTTTGGGCATTCTTGCGTTCATAGCGGTCGTTTCCGGACTTATCCACAAAGACGCCCAGGGAGTTTGTGAGGCCCACGCCACCTCCACCTTCGATGGAGTAAGCATCATTGCCGGCAGAATCGATGAGCATGCCAAAACTCCAGTCGTGGCCAGCTCCCTGACCGGGTCCGTGACGGCTGTAATAAGCATCATCACCCGCGTTGTCATAGAGAATGCCGGAGGCCATGTGAATTCCGGAACCCTGGGGATAGTAAATCGCATTATAGACGTCGTTTCCGCCTTCATCGATCAACACTCCGGTGCTGTACCAATAGCCCACGCCCTGTGCATACACTCCGCCCAGATATTTGTCGTTGCCAGCCTGATCGTAGATAAAGCCCAGTCCGCCAGCCAGATAAGGACGCATGCCATAGCCCATGCCCTGCCCCATAGTGCGGTAGTCATTGGGCATAAGAGGTGCATGTAAGTATTTGCCACCCAGATAGTAAGTGTCAGCACCTGCATAATCCGCCAAAACCCCGACCCCATAAGTGGAGCCAAAAGCCTGAGCACAAGCATGAGCGCTGTAAGCATCGTTTCCGGCTTCATCGATGAGCAAGCTGAGTCCAGCTATTCCTGCGCCCTGAGAGAAGAGTCCCCCTCGGTAAGTGTCATCTCCACTTGCGTCTATGTGCATTTGCACACCCAGAACCGCGGCCATGGAAAAGTCTCCCAATTGATAAATGTCGTCACCCTGAAGATCGCTGGAAAGTGCAATTCCCCGAAAAGCGAAGAAGCAAGGCTCCTGAGAGCGATAGACATCATCGCCCTGATGATCGATATGCAGCAGAAAAGGATGATTCCGTCCGGTAGATAATCCCAACTCATAGATATCGTTCCCAGCCGGCTCGATGAGCAGGCATACCGGCATATCTTGCAAGGCTTTAATAGTTGATGGGCTATAGTGATCAGTCCCCTTGCTGCCGATGATCATGAGGCCGTATTTGCTCTTGTATAGTGTAGCTTTTTTACGCAAAGGACGGTAGCCCGAGATCTGGATATATAAGGCGCGCATAGACATCATGGCCTGACCCAGACGGGCAAAATCCAGCTTTTCTAAAAGAGGGATATAGTATTCGATATCAATCTCTTCCAGAAAGGGGAGCTTATTCTTCTCAAGATACTTGCGATAGTCTGCTTCGTTCTCACTCTCGCTCATTACCAAAAACAAGAAAGCGGACAAGCTATCGGCCTCAGAAGCTGAAAGACCGGCAAAACTGGCCTCAAAATCTTCAGAGAACTTATCATAAGCCGCTTCCACATGGCGAAATAGCGCTTTAGGATTCTTGAAGTCCAGCACTTTGGCCGTCTTTATCGCAGGATCAAGCTCCCAAGCCACACCCGCAAAATGCCTGAGCATCGCGTCCCAATCCTTTACAGCCATCAGCTCACGGAGCTCTTCAAGCTGCGGGTTTGCTCCCAAACCTTTTTGCAGAATATTCATGTGCCACTTCGTTTTAGCTTTCGTATAGGGGTCCCAATCCCGATAAAACTCCGTATGGCCCAGGTTCAGATCCTGCTCCGCCAAAAGACTGGACAGTGCATCCATTTCCTGAGCAGATAGAATCTCGCCGGCATTCAAAAACCCTGCGCTCAGCAAGATCGCCAGCGCAAAAAGTACGTATAACCCATGGCTAAGGGGATGATAAAGCTTCATTTAATCCTCATAGGGTAAAGTTAAAATAAGGGGTATTTATTGTCAATTGATTATTAGGCTTTTGGCTTTTTCGGGCCAGAATCCCAGTGTGGGCTTCGGCGAGTACTTTCGAAAAGAGCGGAACACTGGGGTCCAAAGACCTTAATGCTCCGCTCTTTAGCACCTGTGGGACATCCCTCGATTTTGTAGATTATCCCTTAGTAAGCCAGCATCAAAAGCGAACGCACGTCGTCTTTGCTCAGCTTAAATATTCCGCCGATAGTGGGTGTAACCATGATCATTTCCAAAATCTGGTCCAATTCATCCGGTTTGATGCTGAGATCCCGCAGGGAGGTCGCCAGCCCCCAGCTTTGCAATTTGCTGCGGAAAGCTCGCACCGCCAGAGACACATTATCTTCATTCCAGACACATTTTGCCCAGCGCAGAAAGCGGGAAGGCTCTCTTTCGCTGAGGTACTCTATCCAGGCTGGCAAAATCGCCGCCAGCCCTTCTCCATGCGAGATTTCGGGATGCAAGGCAGAAAATGCGTGATCGATGTCATGACAGCTCCAATCCCCGCCTTTCATGCCCACTCCGGACAGCCCATTGAGGGCCAAAGTACTGCCCCAGGCCAGATTGGCCCGGGCATTGTAATCCCGCGGATCTTTTTGCAAAAGGTCTGTCATTTCGGTGATCGTGCGCAGGAGAGCTTCGTTGATAGTTAGTGTCGTGATCGGCTTTTCATTGGCAAAATAGAATTCCAGAATGTGAGAAATGGCATCCATGGCTCCATTGGCAGTTTGCTTGAAGGGCAAAGTGTTTTGGAAGGAAGGATCTATGATGCTGAGCCGGGGGTAGATAAACGGCGATGAAACAGACCATTTCTGGCAGGTATCTATATTTGTGATCATGGCCTCGCTATTCATTTCGCTGCCCGATCCGGAGACGGTGAGCACGGTGTAGATGGGCAGAGCTTGCTTGATCATCTCCTTGCGAATAAAGGCGTTCCAGATATCTTTCAGATACAGGCCTGCAGCCACGGCCTTGGCGGTATCGATCACAGAACCACCGCCCACAGCGAGCACAGCCTGGGCGCCATATTCCTTGGCATGAGCGATGATTTCGCAGGTCTTGGGCAGCCTGGGGTTCGCTTCCACGCCCCAGGATTCCGTATATTTTATACCGGCTTTTTCCAGGCTGTCGATCACCTGATCATAGGCGCCATTTTTGCGGATGGAGCCTTTACCGGCGATCAGAATACACTTTTGGATGCCGTCTTTGTGCATCTGAGCGCCCAAATGGGTGGTCTGGTTTTTACCAAACATGATTTTGGTGGGATTGTGAAAAGTAAAAGATTCCATTAAAACTCCTTGTTTATAGCTTGATGCTAAATCCTAGGGTAGCATAGTGAAAGGCTGAGAAAGTATAGACCTGATCGATATCGCTGCCACCCTCCAGGAGGCGGTATCCAGCTCTGAAATTCACTTGGTCGTTGATCATGAAATCCAGCCCCAGATATACGTCTTCCGCCCTGCCATAAGGAGAGGCCAGGCCTTCTGCTTCCAGCACCAGCTCCAGCTCTTCCATGAGGTGATATCCTGCATTCAGGCTGAGGAGCGGCACAAATCCGGTATTGGTTTTGCTGGATTTTTTGTTTGCAGATTCCATCGTGACTTCGGCATCGCGAATCTTGCCTGAGATGCCCACGGATTTGATCACAAACAGCGGTTTGGGAAAGAAATACCTGTATTGCAAACGGTATGAATCAAAGCGAAACAGCACATCTACTTGCTCTCCGGCAAGATAAGTTTCGCCTTCATAGATGATGTCACTGGGCAAAGTGCCGGACGGTTTTACACGCAGTGGTGCTGCCAGCACAGAGATCTGATGGCGGGGATGGGGCCGATAGTGCACTTGCAATCTGCTGGCGAAGACGGGATCACTGGTCAGATCCTTCGTCAAAGAAAGCAGAGGGCTGGGATTGTCTTTATTGGGGCTGCGGACGTCGTTGTATGCGGAAAATGCCGCTCCCAGTTCGGTCTCAATTCTCAAATTCAACTGTCCCCATAAACCACTGGCCAGGATGATGATAGTTAGCAGTAAAAGACTGCGTTTCATATTTACCTCAAAGTATTCTTGGATTTTATAATATAATAAGCCGAAGTATCTTTTTGGCAAGTTCAAGCCTCGCCGGAGTCCCGGACTTGGCTTTAACATGCCTTAGACTCGAGATCACTCGAGGGCTCGAGTCAGCTCGAAGCGAAAACATGTTAATGACATGTGCATGGCTCAGGGGTTGAGCCCGGATGCCCCCTACTATTATATAGGGAGAAGGTGAGTGGACAGGATCGTGCATAAATTACGAGAAAACCGGATTGTCAACTTCGTGCACAGCAGAGTAAAGCTAAACAAAGCATGAGATTAGCGATCCTTAAAAATCCGTCTGATCCGCAGAATCGGTGTAACTATTCATTTTTTGAGCGCTGCGCAAAACTTCACTTGACAGCGAGACCCAGCGTGACAGAGTAGTTTTAGTTTTTTAAAGACTCAAGGAGCGGTATATGAAAAAGTACCTCGGCATCGATATCGGTGCTTCCAGTTTCAAGTATGGTGTGGGGATAAGTAAACTAGGTTTACAATGTTTTGACACCATCTGGTTCAAGGAAAAAAGTCTTTCGGCTTTTCAAGAGATCACGGCTGAAATCCTGGATCGCGTACAAGATCAAGATATTTCCGGCATCGGCATTGGCAGTCCGGGCACCATCAGCAGGCCCGAAGGCAAGATCGTGGGGCTCAATCCCAATCTGCCTTTTTTCTCCGGTCTTTCGCCCAAGGAGCTGATCCCCAAGGGCTTTGAGCTGCCGGTCCTGGTAGATAACGACGCCAATCTCATGGCTCTGGCGGAAGCAAATCTGCATAATAGCTCCTATACGGTGGGCATCACGGTGGGTAGCGGAATCGGCTGTGGAATCGTGCTGGGCGGCAACGTGTATCACGGAGCGCATGGTTTTGCCTCGGAGGCGGGACATTGCATCATGATCTCCGGTGGCGAAAAATGCAGTTGCGGCCAAAATGGCTGCCTCGAAGCTTACAGTTCTGTGGATGGCCTCAGACGGCGTTTGGAAAGACGGGGCTTGCCCTATCACGATCTGAGCCTGCCCCAACTGATCGCACTGAGGGCCAATGAAAAAGAACTGGATAGGATTATCTGCGAAGGTGAGGACATCCTGATCAGAGCTGTGGCAAATCTGGCTACGCTGCTGGATCCGCAAATTGTGGTTTTGGGAGGCGGAGCCATGGAGCTGGGTTTGTATGACATCAATAGGATCAAAGAGGCAGTCCCACCATATCTTCCTGAGGCGCATAGACAGAGATTTCGCTGCGCACTGGCCGGCTATGGCAATCGGGCCGGAGTGATGGGCGCCATCATCATGTGTGAGAGAAATACATTATAGGAACGGAACTTGCATATACTTAAGTCAACTAACTATATGAGAGGTTAAGATGAATAAGAGAACAATGATTATCGCTGGTCTGATGCTGCTTTTTGCGATAGGCTTGATGGCCCAAAAAACTACAGAGAATCTACGCATTTTTGATATAAGCCCCAATCCCATGGAAAAACACTGCAATATCACTTTGGGATTTGACAATGAGACTTATATCACCCTGGTTATCATGAACAGTGAGGAAGAGGTGATAAAAACTATCTATTCCGGCACCGTTTACAAAGACATGAATTTCACCTGGGAGCGTGATGACGCCGCTGGACGCTATGCTCCAAGTGGTACCTACCATGTGGTGGTCAATTATCAGAGCCGCTACACCTCCACAAAGAAGACCCTGATTCTGAAATAAGAGCAGCTTTACAATATTTATGACAAGCAAACGCGAAAAAAAGTCCGTTATGGGCTTTTTTTCTTTTTTTAGAGCGATTCTGGGCGATGAATCTGGCGCTGGATTCGCCGACGAGGTGATAAATCTGAGTCCTTTTCAAGAAAACCTCCAACTTTCGTGAATCTTCTTGACAAAATTGTGCCCTCCTGAAAGACTAAATTCATCTGGATAGATATATGAATTATAACTTAGAGCACACTCGGCAAATGAACAGTGGCTTCACAGCAGATTCCTCGCTGCGGGCTACGGCATTATATGCCCTGGGCTCTCACCAAGACATCAAAGCTGAATGCTATAGCGCCCAAAGCTACCCTGACGATCTGGTAAATCCGGATGCTCTCTATGAGAACTATTCCGCTTTGGGCCATGCACATTGGCTGCTTGCCAGGCTTCAGGAAGGGAACAAAGATTCCCGACAGGCTGTGGCAGATTATATTTGTGCCAATGGCATCTTTTCACACTTTGAAAACGCAGAAATGATTGCCAGGACAGACGCTGCATTAAGGCGTCTGGAAGGAGAACAACCATGAACATGACAGGAAAAAAAGCCCTGATATTGGGCATTGCAAATAAACACAGTATCGCCTATGGCATCGCGCTGGCACTCAAAGCGCAAGGCGTGGAACTGGCGATTAGTTATGCCGGAGCCGCTCTGGCCAAAAGGGTGCATCCCATCGCGGAAGAGCTGGGCGTAGATCAGGTCTTTGAATGTGATCTGAGCAAAGATAACGACATCAAGAATATGATCAGCGTGCTGGCTGAAGAATGGGATAAGATAGATTACATCGTGCACAGCGTGGCCTATGCGCCCATCAGTGATCTGAACCTGCCCTTTCAACACGTGAGCCGGCATGGCTTTCTCACGGCAATGGACGTCTCGGTGTATTCCTTGATAGCCGTGGTGCGGGAAGCGGAAATGCTGCTGAAGCCAGGCTCTGCGGTGATTACCATGACCTATTACGGTGCCCAGAAAGTGGTGCCAAATTATGGCGTGATGGGCATCGCCAAAGCCGCTCTGGAAGCCTCCGTGCGCTATCTGGCACACAGCATGGGCGAAAAAGGAGTGAGGGTGAATGCCATCTCAGCAGGACCGATCCGCACGCTTTCTTCAGCCGCGATAGGTGGAGTGGCTCAACTCCAGCGCCGCATCGAGAAATCGGCCCCCTTAGCCCGCAATATTGAACAGGAGGATATAGCCAAAACCGCTTTATACCTGCTTTCGGATCTCGCCTCTGGTGTTACCGGAGACGTCTTATTCGTGGATGCAGGTATCTCGATAATGGCATACTGAATATGAAACTCTTTGTAAACGCCTCCCTACCCACCAGTTCCACCGCTTTGAAGCGGGTGAACATACTTTTTGACGAAAAGATCAGGAAGATTTCTGTCGATGAGATCGAGACCGAAGAAGAGCTCGAAATCATCGACCTCAAAGGCAGAATCCTACTTCCGGGAGCCATCGATATCCACAGTCACATTCTGGGCAAGAAAAAGACCCTGCCGCAGGATCTGGCCAAAGCCACAAAGTCCGCCCTCAAAGGAGGATGGACCACTTTGGCAGAGATGAGCTATCATAGCGATGCGCCCATCTTCGACATCAGCGACCTCAAAAAGAGCATCGCCGCCCTGAAGGGTAACGCCTATACCGATATAGCGTTGTGGGCAAATGTGGACGTCACAAACTATCCTTACTTTGCCGAAAGCGCTCAGGAACTCTGGGCCAAAGGCGTGGTGGGCATCGCTTTGATGACCCCTACTCCCAATGAGAATATCCCCCAAATGGACTTCACCGAGATCATGGACCTCTTTATGGATATCTATGAAAGCGACACGGAATTCGCCTTCCAGGGCTATGATGTGGATAACCATGATTTCTATACCTTTGACTCCCAAAGAGATGGGATCAAGAAGATCCTGCGGCGTATGCAGGAAAACCCCATCCACATCCCCCGGGTTTCTTCATACCTCACGATAGAGTTTATCAACACCATATCCAAACGCAGCGACATCTCCTTTGCCATCAATATGATGGACATGATGGGCTGGCTGCAACCGGAAGCTTTTAGCACACCTTGGGCCTGCGATTTTCACGAGCATAATGACCTGCTCTATGAACTGCTGCGCACCAAGAAGCTGTATCTGCTTTCCAATAGCTGCACCGAGATACCGGCGGACGATGAGCTTTTTGCCGGCAATTCTCCGGAGCTGATGGAATACAGCTACCTCTGGGTGCTCTCAGAGCTCTGGAAAGCCCGCAAGATCCCACTTTCGACCTGCATCAAGATGACCAGCGAAAATCCCGCCAAACGCCTGGGGATCTATCCTCAGAAAGGGCGCATTGATGCCGGATCAGATGCCGACTTTGTGGTTTACAACCCCGAAACAACTACTACTATTACCACCCCCAAGGGCGTAGAGCTCGAACTGGGTGGGGCCATCGAATCCGTGTGGCTCAGAGGCACGAAGCAGGATCCCGATACCCCAGCCCATGGGGAATTTGTCAGCCGTACAAATAGTCCCAAACGCAGGCACAACAAGAGCTCCTGGGTTTAGAGACTGAAACACCAAGATCACACAAAGGACAAATATATGAACGAACAACTCAAGTACCTGAAATCCGCCCTAGATCAGCATCCAGAGCTGAAATATGTCTTGACTTTCGGGGAGTGGCAGACCGACTTTCTGCGCTTTTACCAAAGCCAGACCAATTACAACATCTCCAAGGACAGCAGCAGCCTGAATGCGACCCTGTATAAAGGGAAGAAGTCCTGCAGCTTCAATATCGATCATCCCGATACACAGAAGATCGATGAAGCCCTGAAGACCGCTGTCGATATGATAGATACCATGCCCGAAGACCCCGATTTTGTGGATGTGGAGGATGATCTCACCCTGGCAGAGCCGCGCCAGATCGTAAACAACATCGAGGCCCTGGGTCTGGACGAAAAGACCCGCATCCTGGGTGATCTCGCAAAGCGCGCAGCCAAGTATGACTTTGAGCTTTACGGCACCTTTATCTGCAATTACCAGACCACGCATCTGCTCAATAGCAAGGGCCTGGACAAAACCAGCACCCAGTCTCCGATCTATCTGGAGGTGAAGGCTGTGCACAAAGATAGCCAGGTCACGGTGCTGGAAACTTTCGGTGGCGATGATTTCAAGTATTTCGACGAAGCCGCCTTTGGCAAGAGCTTGCTCACCAAGGTCGCCCTCGCTCAAAACCCGGTGGTGGACGTAGATCCCGGCGAATATGAAGTAATCCTGGCACCTCGTTGCGTAGCCGAATTTGCCCAATATCTCTCCTATGGGATGAGGGCTGGCTCTGTGGACAGCCACAACAGCTTCTTTGAAGGCAAGCTGGACGAGCAGCTTTTTCCCCCTTCCTTCAGCCTCACGGACGATCCCACCGATCCCCAGATGATCCGCCTGGATTATGGAGATCAGGGGCATATCTACAGACCTCTGAAGCTCATTGAGAACGGCTATTTCCGTGCCTTTATGTGCGGACAGTATTTTCACCACAAGCTGGGTCTGCCCAAAAACGGCAATACCGGTGAATGCCTGAAAGTCGACGCCGGAAATGCAAAGCTGGAAGACATGATAAAATCCGTAAAGAAAGGCCTTTACATCTCCAGTCTGCACTATATGAACTTCATCAATGCCCGCGAGACTTCGCTGACCGGGCTTACCAGAGACGGCACCTTCCTGATCGAAGACGGGAAGATCACCAAAGTGGTAAACAACCTGCGTTTTACAGAGCGGATCTCCGAAATCTTTGCAAACGTGATAGAATTCGAAGAGACTGCCCATACCATCCCCTTTTCCGATAACTACGGGGAATTCAGCGTGAACTCTTCCAGAGCGCCCCATGCCCGGATCAAGGACTTCAATATCACCTCTTCCACCAGGACAATATAGGAACTAAATTATGAAGCAAAAGATAAAAAACATCATCAACAAACTGGCCGCCCCGGACGTGAGCTTTGCCGATGTCCGCATTACTATTACAGATTACGAGAGCATCTTTTTCATGAACGCCAATCTCAGAGATTACAGCAGTAGCAAAGGCTCCGTCGCCATCGGCATCAGAGTCTTGATCGATGGCTGTTTTGGCTTTGCCGGCTCCAAGGACCTCAGTGATTCCAACATAGAAAAGCTGATCTCCAAGGCCCGTGCCAACGCCATTCATGGCGCCAAATTCCAAAAGGAAAAGCTCACTTTTCCCTCCCTGCCAGCCATCACCGGCGAATACGAACACAAGCCTGAAATCGACCCCTTCGCCATGCCCAAAGCCGAAAAGCTGGAGTATCTGCAGGGCCTGGCTACCAGCATCAAACCCGCCGGCAAGATCGTGCATTCCTATACAGCAGCGGAGTTTGAGCGTCAGGAAAAGTATTATGCCAATAGCGAAGGTAGCTTCAATCACATGATCGTCACCAATACCTTGCCCATGATGATGGTGGTCGCTTCCGATGGCAAACATACCCAATCCCGCACCTGGCCTGGACACATGAGTGCTGGTCGCGCCGGATTTGAGCTCTTTTATCAGCAGAAGTTTGAAGATAATGCCGAACTCATCATCAAGGAAGCCACCGATCTGCTCACCGCCGATGTCATCACCGAAGAAAAGGCTGATATCATCATCGGTGCCGGTCACCTGGCTCTGCAATTGCACGAATCCGTGGGCCATGCCACCGAAGCAGACCGCATCTTTGGCCAGGAAATCTCCTACGCCGGCAAGACCTTTGTGAAGCCTTCCATGCTGGGGAACTTCAAATACGGCTCTGATATCCTGAATATATATAGCGATAGCACCGATCCCAAAGGTATGGGCTACAGCCCTATGGATGATGAAGGTGTGCCCGGACGCCGGGTGGATATCATCAAAAACGGCATCCTCATGGACCAGCAGACTTCACGCCATATCGCCCACAAACTGGGGCTGGAACCTTCCTCAAATATGAAGGCCTCCTTTGCCGATGATTTCCCCCTGGTGAGGATGACCAATCTTTGCATCGCTCCCGGAAAAGGCAGCTTAGCTGAACTGATCGCCAGCACCGAACGCGGTTACTTTCTGGACTTCACCAAGACCTGGAGCATCGATGACAACCGTAATAACTTCCAATTCACCACCGAGATCGGCTACAAGATCCGGGATGGTAGAATCGTGGGAATAGTAAAAGAACCCACTTACTTTGGCATCACTCCGGAATTCTGGAATGCCTGCGACGCCATTTGCGGTGAAGAGGAATGGGCCTACCACTCCACTTTCCATTGCGGAAAAGGCGAGCCCGGACAGGTCATGCGTTTGTCTCATGGTGTGGCTCCGGCCCGCTTCAGAGACGTCAATGTCAGCGTAAAAATGTAGCTTTCAAAGCAAAACAATGGCCCTGAGGCAGCAGCATCTATTTTGCTGCCTCAGGGCCTTATTTATATCACGCTAAACTGCTCTCAATCTGCAAAATACGGCAGGCTAAAATAGAAGGTACTGCCCTCTCCCAAGCTGCTTTCTGCCCAGATGTCTCCATCATGCCGCAGGATGATCTTTTTGGTCAAAGCCAGCCCGATGCCGGTTCCCTCAAATTCTTCTGCGGAATGTAGCCTTTTGAAAGGGTCAAAGACCTTATCCTGTTGAGCGGAATCAAAGCCCACCCCACTGTCTTGCACAGAGTAGATCACCTCGTCGCCCTTGAGTTCGCAACCGATGTGAAGCTGGTGCGTGGAAGCCGGGATGCTGAATTTCACTGCGTTTTCGATGAAGTTTTTCCACACCAGTTCGATCAAGGTGGCATCCCCCTGAGTGCTCAGCAGAGCATCCCCGGTCACCGTAAAGTCCTCCGGCACATAGTTGAGCTGTCTTTGGACTAGCGCCCTCATATCCAGCCTTTCCTTATGAAGCGCTTTGTTATCCGCCTGAGTGAGCTTCAAAAGTTCAGTAATCACCTTGTTCATATGCGCAGCCCGGTCGTTGATGGCATACAGGATATCTTTGCCTCTGTCTCCCAATTGCGCTGCAAAATCCTCTTCCAAAGCCTTGGTATAAGCGCTGATTCTCTTGAGCGGAACCTGCAAACCTTCTGCCACAGAGTAAGAGAAAGATTCCAATTCCTGCATGGTATGTTTGAGATGATTGGTGCGCAGATCCACCTGTTTTTCCAGGTCCAGGGCATGTTCCTCGATCTGTTTGATCAGTCCCATTTGATGCAAAACGATCGCCAATTGATTGGCAAATTCCTGACCCTCTTCGATGTGCTCCGGGCCAAATGCATCCTTTTTATTTGAACAAAACCACAGGAAGCCCACGAGTTCATTTTGTACTATAACGGCATTGTACATAAAGGATTGCATGCCTTCTTTGATCAAAGCCGAACGAATCGGCATGTTCTTTGCTTCGCTGATAGTGGAGGCATCCGGGACCACCATGTTTCTGGTGTTTACTAGCTGGGCGCAAAATTCCATATCGTAGGGGAAATGATCTTTGGTATTCAGATAGCGATGCCTGAGTTCCGGCTTGTGCAAAGCCATGATCTGGATAGCCTCGCCCTGGATTGAATTTACCAACAGTACGCTGAAGGGAATCAAGGCCTGCAGCTTGTTCATGGCGATGTTGCAAACCTGTTCAAAAGGCAAGTTTTCCAGCACGATTCTGTCCAGCTCCCGCAGGATCTCAAGGCGGACGGCATAACGGTTCTTTTGCTCTTCACTGCTCATGCGCTCTGTGATGTCTCTCATCGCAGCGAGCATCTGAATATCCTGCCCTGCGCCGCTGATTATCGTGCTGTTGATTTCCACCGTTCTTGCTTGTCTTTGTGCATTCCAAACCTGTGCTTGATACATTCTGGCTCCTTCAAGCCCTTCTATGCGTGCTTTGGCATACTTTTCCAGCACCAGCCGGGATTCGGGCAAAATGTACTCCTTAATCTTCGCTCTATCACCGGAAAGAGGTACTTTGCCAAAGAAATTTTGAGCCATTTTATTGGAATAACTGATATTACCTGCAACATCGTGCAGCACAATCATATCCTTGGTGGATTCTGCCAAAAGACGGTATTCTTGCTCGCTTTTTTCCAGCGCTTGTTTTTCATCATAACGCAAGGTCCTGCGCATCAGGATCTTCCCCATCAACACAGTAGCCAGAGGGTAGATCACAAGCACCGGAATTGCTGCTGCGTGGATCATCGCCCATCTGATTTCTTTGGGTAGCATAAGCATCAAAAGAACCATTGAGAGATGGTTCACCACGCCCAATTGATACAGCCCCATAGAGGTATAAGGCAGGTCTCTGCGCTGGTGATAGTTGCGCCACAAAAGCCCAAATAAAATAGAGCTGATCACGGTGCTTACCCCCACATAGACTCCGCCTCCACCCACCAAAATCCGGTAAGTGACGGCTATCAGCCCACCGATGAGGGCCGGAATGACTCCAAAAAACAACGCTGCCACACTGAAGAGAATGGTCCGGGCATCGATTACCGTGCCCGAATTCAGCTTCCAGGGACCGATCATAACTGCCAGACCGATCATGCCTATGATGATGCCGGTAATGATTTTTGCAAATGCCCTGTTGTCAAATTTGTGCGTAATCATCATGTCATACGCGATAGACAGAGCTAAGAGCAGTGCGGCATTGTAAATCAGTTTTTCGAAAATATCAAGAATCATGGCTACCTCGTGGCTTACAGTTTTCCGATTATCCAAGTAGATATACTTAAAGAATCAACATATCTCAAACAGGATATTGATGTCAAGAAAGATTTCTGGTCATTTATGCGAAACAAGCAGATTCCAAGCTGTTTCTGCCGCTGCCAGCACGGATTACGCCGGCTAAAAGCATGGTTCTTGCCCGATCTTTGCACTTGCTTTTGACGTAGTTTGAACGCGGGTTGACTCGAGATTCTGAGTCAACTCGCGTTCAAACTTCGTTAAAAGCAAGCCTAGGACTCCAGTGTGCAAGCTCGGTCAGCAAAGACATAGCAATATGTAAGTAGTGCTAAGAGCCTGTTGTGATGCTCTAAATAGGTGACGATCACCTATCGACAGGCCTCTGAGAGTGCTTTCTTGCTCCTGTTGCAAACAGCTTTTCGCTTGAACTATTTCTAATAGCATCAGACTTATTTTGCAGAATCGCATTATTTATCTTGACAGCATAAGCCTCGCTCATACAGTGACTTTGTAGTAAGCAATTATTAAACTACAAATACATAACAGGAGTAAGGCTATGATTGGCAAAAGACTTCGTATCCTACGTAAAGAATTAGGAAAGCGGCAAAGTGACATGGCCAAAGATCTTGGCCTCAATGCCTCGGCCATCTCGCAAATGGAATCCGGCAAGATCAGACCATCAATAGAGAGTCTGCTGGAAATGTGGAAGATATACAAGTTAGATCTGCACTGGATGCTCACCGGTGAAGGCGAAATGTTCTGTGAATCCAGAAATCAATTGGCGATTCACAAACACAAAAGCTGGGACACCCTGCAAAAGATGCTCAATAAGAGCCTGGAAGATATCGCGAAGACCAAGATGGACCTGGTGGATAGCTCTGTGATCGACCTCCGGGTGGAGGGCGAGATAGCAGCCGGAAATCCGGTGGAAAGTCGTCCCTATTTTACCGATACCATCTCCATCCGCAAAGGGCAGCTCAAGGGCGATCCCAATCAGTTCATCAGTTTGCGGGTGAATGGCCGCAGCATGGAACCCTCTCTGCACCATAACGATGTGGTGATTATCTCCAAGTGCAGCGACTGGAAAAAGCTCTCAGGAAAAATCTGCGCCGTGCGCATAGATGGTGCCATCACCTTGAAAATGATGACCCTGGATCAGAATACGCAGACCGTGGTGCTGCTGCCGATCAATGAGGATTTCGATCCCATCCTGGTCAAAGCGAACGAGCACAACGATCTTACTCTGATCGGTAATCTGGCGTCTTTGTATCGGAAGTATTAAGGGAATCTAATACACATAGCAGCCAGGCGTTTAAGCCTGTTTTGCGGAGGGTATTGTCTGGGACAGAGGACAGGTCTGCCTCTTTATGGATACAAATAGTTGCAAATCTCCACGAGAGCAGGTCTCTATCCCTGTTTAGGGGATTTATCTTGACCAAATGAGCCATAGCAAAAAGCTCGTGAACTAAGAAAATAACATAATATTTGGAGTGTAAATGCTTAAACTCGATTTAGATAACAATCTGGTAAGTCGCGCCAGAGCAGCCGCTACAAAGATCAGTTCAGACTTTGACTGGCTGTTCAATGGCTACAGTTCTGTCACCATTGAGCGCACGGTTTTACGGCTGATGGGCATCGATGGAGCTACCGAAGACGGCAAGCCTCTGCCCAATCTGCTGGTTGATCAATTGCAGAGCGCGGGTGCCTTGCACAAAGGCGCCGCAATCTGGGTGGCTAATGCCATGCATCACAAGTCGCTGACTGCTCAAGAAGTGGCAGATAGCGTTACCCGTGGAGAGCTTCAGCTCACGGCATTGCCTCTGGCAGAACCTGGGGTGCTCTATAACCTGCTTTCCGCTTTAAGTGAAAAGATGTTGGGGCAGATCAAAGCGCAAAAAGCGCAACGGGAAGGATATTTTGAGAAATACGGACCCCGCCGGAAGCCCGCCATCTATGTGATCGTGGCCACCGGGAATATCTATGAAGACCTCACTCAGGCCAGAGCCGCAGCCCGTGAAGGCGCGGACATCATCGCCGTGATCCGCTCCACCGCTCAATCGCTGCTGGATTATGTGCCCTATGGCGCTACACTGGTAGGTTTTGGCGGAACTTATGCCACTCAGGAAAACTTTCGCATCATGCGCAAAGGACTGGATGAAGTCTCTGAAGAATTGGGGCGCTATATCAGTCTAACGAACTACGCTTCAGGTCTTTGCATGCCGGAGATCGCCGCGATGGGAGCCATCGAAAGGCTGGATCTCATGCTCAACGATGCCATGTACGGTATCCTCTTTCGGGATATCAACCCCAAACGCACCCTTTTGGACCAATACTTTGCCCGTATGATCAATGCCTTTGCCGGCATCGAGATTCAGACCGGAGAGGACAATTATCTCACCACTTCAGATGCCATCGAAAAGGCCTATACGGTGACCGCCTCCCAATTGCTCAATGAAAGCTTTGCCCTCAAAAGCGGCGTAAAGCCTGATAAAATGGGGCTGGGACATGCCTATGAAATCGATCCTGAAAAGGAAAACAGCTTTACCTACGAACTGGCTCATGCCATGCTCACCAGGCAGCTTTTCCCCGATGCACCGGTCAAATATATGCCGCCCACCAAGTTTGCCAGCGGGAATATCTACAAAACCCATCTCATGGACGCGATGTTCAACTTTGTGGGGCAACTCACCGGACAAGGCGTGCAACTTTTGGGCATGATGACCGAGGCTATCCACACTCCGCATCTGGTGGATCGCTCGCTCGCCATCGAAAATGCAGAATACATCTTCCGCGCCGTCAAGGACTTGGGAGACAGCCTGCAGCTCAGCCCGGATAGTTTTATCAACCGCCGGGCAAATTCGGTGCTGCTGGAAGCTACGGAATTCCTGGAGAAAGTGGCCGCTGAAGGAATGTTCTCTGCCATGGCTGCTGGCGATTTTGCCGAAATCAAGCGTCCGGAAAATGGCGGTAAGGGCTTGGATGGCGTCTTTGAGCGCGATCCTGATTACTTCAATCCCTTTATGGAGCAAATGAAAAAGGAGCTGGGACTATGACTCACATTGTAAAACCTTATGGCGACACCTTAAACGACGGCAAAGTCCAGCTTTCCTTTGCCCTACCCGTCCTGACCGATGCCCACGGCAAAGAAGCGGCCCGCGTGCTGATCCTTTCCATGGGTTTTGATGAAGCCGAAATCACCTGTATGCGCGATCTGGGCGAAGGCTTTACGCATTTCATCGCCTATGCCAGCACTTCCGCAAGTGTCGATACCTCCAAGATCAAGGTCAAAGTGGTGGAGACTCCGGTGATGGAAATGGAAGAGACCGATCTGTATATAGCAGAGCATCTTGGGCGTGAAATCACGATCGTGGGTGCTTGCATCGAAAGCGATGCGCACACGGTAGGTATCGATGCCATCATGAATATGAAGGGCTACAATCACCGGTTTGGACTGGAGCGCTATCAAAGCTTTAACGCCGTAAACATGGGCGCACAAGTGGCTTCGGAAGATCTTCTGGCCAAAGCGCGCGAACTTTCTGCAGACGTGATCCTGGTCTCGCAGGTGGTTACTCAGAAGAATATCCATATCCAAAACCTCACCCGCCTCATCGAACTCGCCGAAGCTGAAGGGCTCAGAGACAAGATGCTCTTCATCTGCGGAGGACCCCGGATTTCGCATGAATTGGCCATAGAATTGGGCTACGATGCCGGCTTTGGCACAGGCACCTATTCCACAGATGTGGCATCATATATCGCCATCACTTTGAGCAAGAAGCAGGCTGAATGATAGCTCTGCTCCTCATGGTCCTTGCCCTGGGGGTGATGATCACGATCCACGAATTGGGTCATTTCCTGGCGGCCAGAGCCTTTGGGGTAGGCATCGAGAAGTTCTCCATCGGATTCGGAGCGCCCATTGCCGAATTCGAAAGAAAGGGCATCAAATACCGCATTGCCTGGATTCCTCTGGGTGGCTACGTGAAGATGAAAGGTGAAGATCCGGAGGACGAAAACCCGGAAGATGTCGATCCCGAGGAGCTTTTCAGTGAAAAAGCCTGGTGGAAACGCGCAATCATTGCCTTCAGCGGACCCTTTGCCAATCTGATCCTGGGGCTGCTGCTCTTCATCATCGCGCTCATGCTGCCGCAACATCTGGAGGATCTGTCTCCGGTGATCTTTTCCGCAGAAGGCGTGTGGGCCGAACACTTTATGCCCGGCGATTCGCTGATTTCTGTGAATGGACAAGAAACTGCAGGCTTCAATCAGTTTTTGATCTCAGTGTATGAAGCTAAAGATGCCGCCATCAGCTATCAGCGCGGCTCTGAACTGCTGAGTTTGCAGGTGAATGCTGCAGAAAAGGATTCACTGCTGCGTAGTCTGAAACCACAAGTCTCCACCCGTATCGGCGAGGTCTTTTCCGGCATGCCGGCCTGGCGGGCTGGTCTCAAACCGGGGGACATCGTCCTGGAAGTGGACAATGTAGCGGTAAGCAATTGGTACGATATGCGCTCTCGCATCATCAGCAGCCCTCAAGGCAAGGTAGATCTTCTGCTCAAACGGGGTGAGGAAACCTTCAGCCGCGAGATCAATCTCGAGGAAAACATCGCCAGCGATTCTGGCAAAATGATCGGCATCAGCCAGTACTTGCCCATCTCTCAGACCATGGCCTATGGGCCTCTGGAATCTGTGAAATTGGGCGCACGCGCCACGGTGAACTTTATTACGATGAATTACAAGGGGCTGTATCAGCTCGCAAAACGCCCTTCCCAACTCAAGAATAACATAGGCGGGCCGGTTCTGATGGCCTCCATGTCCTCAGAGATGAGCAAGAAAGGCGCCAGTACGATGATCCTGTTCTTTGGCTCAATCAGCCTGATTTTGATGATCATGAACCTTCTGCCGATCCCGATTTTGGATGGCGGGCACATTATGTTTGCCTTCATTGAAGGGATCGCTGGCCACCCTGTTCCTTTGAAGGTGCAAGCGATCGCGCAAAGGATTGGCTTTATGCTGCTCATTGCCCTGATGCTGCTGGCCTTTTACTCCGATATCAGCAAGCTGGTTTATCGCTTTATGTACACGAGGTAAGATGGCTTTTAGTTTTGAACTGCAGGCCCATAGCGGCAAAGCCCGAGCCGGGAAGATCAGCACAAATCATGGGGATATCCTCACGCCGGTCTTTATGCCAGTGGGCACCCTGGGCACGGTGAAAGCCATGAGCCCTAAAGAGCTGATCGAGACCAGCGCCCAGATCATTCTGGGCAATACCTATCATCTGTATATGAGGCCTGGACACGAACTCATCCGGCGCGCTGGAGGGCTGCACAATTTCATCAATTGGCCCCGGCCCATGCTTACCGATAGTGGCGGATTTCAGGTGATGAGCCTGGCCGCCCTGCGCAAGATCACCCCGGATGGAGTGAGATTCCGCTCGCATATAGATGGTTCGCTGCACTATTTTACCCCGGAATATGTGATGGAAATCCAAGAGGCTTTGGGCGCGGATATCATCATGAGCTTTGACGAATGCCCGCCCTATCCCGCTACCAGAGAGTATGTTGAGAAGTCGCTCTGGACTACCCTGAGATGGGCAGAACGGGGTCTGCGCGCCTTCAAGAACCAGCAGAATCAGGCGCTATTTGGCATCGTGCAAGGCGGCATCTACCCTGATCTCAGAGAGAAATCCGCTCTGGCTTTGATGGATCTGGACTTCCCAGGTTACTCGATCGGCGGTCTGGCCGTGGGTGAAGAAAAGGAAGACATGTTTAATATCACGGAATTCCTGAACGACATCCTTCCCCAGGAAAAGCCGCGCTATCTGATGGGAGTGGGCACACCCAGCGATCTGCTCAATAACGTCGCCCGCGGGGTCGATATGTTTGACTGCGTGATGCCTACCCGCAACGCCCGCAACGGCTCGATCTTCACCCGACATGGCAAGATGATCATCAAAGCCGCCCGCTACAAAGAGGATTTCAGGCCGATAGATCCCCAGTGCACTTGCTACGCCTGCACCCATTTCACCAGGGCCTACATCCGGCATTTGATTGGGATGAACGAGATTTTGGGCATGCGCCTCACCACCATTCACAGTCTGCATTTCTATCAGGAATTGATGGCTATGGCTCGGGCCGCCATTTTGGAAGATCGCTATGCTGACTTCCTGGCTGAAATGCTACCCGTGCTTGATCTTATCGTCGATTGAAGAGCCTATCTGGAATGAATAAAGCTAAGTTATATTGGCTGCTGGTTTTTGCCTTAAGCTTTGCCCTCCTCGTGGCAGAAGAAGCTCCGCGCAATCTGGCCCTCACAGAAAATCCTCCCTTGGTCCCCATCGAAATGAAACGCCCGGGCTATTGGATCTCCAGGCATGCCAGTCCAGACAGCATCATGATGGATGCCGCCGCCATTGCAGCTTTCAATACCCAGGTTGTGCGCAAAGGTGGGGTCTCACAACTGGGTGAACAGCCGCTTTCCATGAATGAAAAGAGCCTCAACAAGGCCATCGACGAATGCTACACCATGATCCGCAATACCGGCAAATTCGATGCCCAGGGAACCCATCTCCAGAAGAGCTTTTGGAAGGAGCTGGAAACCACGCTCAACAAAGGCGCCATCAAACCCCGCAATCCATCCCGCTTTGGCTTCCCCATCCGCTTTAGCAATCAGCGCCTGGCCCCCTACTCAGGCATCATCAGCTCCGACTATCTGGATAATGAATTTGACGCCCTGCAAAATAGCGGCTACGACATCGCGGAACCCCTGATCATCAGGCATGAATCCACCGATGGAAAGTGGTATTTTGCTAACGGTCGCACTTCTATGGGCTGGTTTTTGAAAGAAGACATCGCGCTGATGGATTGGGAGAGCTGGCTGCGCTATCAGCAAAGCCGGGATTTCATCGTCACCACCAGTGACAAGAGTGATCTGTATCGGGATGCAGCCCGCACGGACTTCTGGGGACTGATCCGGATGGGAAACCGCTTGCCGTGGGTCTCCGAAACTGCTGATTGCTATGAAGTTTTGCTGCCAGGAGCTGAGGGCAAGACTGTCTTTATCTCAAAAAAGGATGCTCATTACGGATATCTCCCCTATACTGCCAGAAACGTCTATGAACTTGGCCTGGGCGCTCTCAATGCACCCTACGGCTGGGGAGATCTCAATGCAGAATACGATTGCTCCGGCCTGATCAAGCAAGTCTATCAATGCATGGGCATCTATCTCC
This sequence comes from Candidatus Cloacimonadota bacterium, assembly GCA_020532545.1. GTDB lineage: Bacteria > Cloacimonadota > Cloacimonadia > Cloacimonadales > Cloacimonadaceae > UBA5456. Next base: position 41,553 of record JAJBAW010000002.1, read on the forward strand.
CGCGCAATGGCAGTGCGCAATATGCAGTTGGCTCTGCGATACATGTATTTGATGGCACAGAAGAGGCCCTGCAAAAAGAAGAAATCATCGCCCAAATCGCCATCCCGGCCGCTACTATGCTGAGATTCCCGGGGCATATCATGTTATATCTGGGCTCGGTGGATGGCAAAAGCTATGTCCTGCAAGCAATCTGGGGAGTCAGAATCCCTGCTGTGGACGGCCAGGACAAGGATCAGGTGATCGCTGCAAACCGTACCCTGGTAAGCGATTTGTCCCTGGGACAGTACAGCAAAAAAGGCAGTCTGCTCCACAGAATCACCAGCCTTTCCCGGATTATGTATGATAAATAAGGAGTCTTTGATGTACAAACGTATTGCCCTTACCGTGGTAGTTTTCCTGCTCGTGATTGCGGCACTTTTGGGGATAAAATCGCCCCGGACCCATATCCTCGAGACCGATAGAGTGCTAGAAGCTTCCGGCATCGCCCACAGCTTGATTAATGAGAATGTACTCTATACCCACAACGATTCTGGTAATAAACCCTCTGTCTTTGCGATCGATACCGATGGCAAACTGCTGGCAGAAATCGTGATTGAGGGGGCCACAAACCGGGATTGGGAAGACATCGCCACAGCCATCGATCCCCTAGACGGCAAAGCCTATATCTACATCGGTGAGATCGGTGATAATAGCGCAAGACACCCTTCAGTCAAGGTTTACCGAGCCCCCGAGCCCAGCCTTAGCAAGGCGGATTCCATCTATCATGTCAGTGCGATCCAGACCTACAGCATCGTCTATGAAGATGGGCCACGAGACGCAGAAGCGCTATTTATCGAGCCTAAAACCGGTGATATCTATATCATCAGTAAACGCGAGGAACGTGTAGGCATCTACCAGGTCTCATACCCACCATCCACCCTGAAAGTGAATACGGCTAAGAAGCTGGGCACCATGAACATGAGTTGGGTAACTGCTGCGGATATCAGCCCCGATGGCAAGTACATTCTGGTCAAGAATTACCCCGGCATCAGACGCTATAAAAAAGGCACGCGACGCAGTGTGCAAAAAGCTCTTTCCGGCAAAGGCAAAAGCCTGCCTTACAGCCTTGAGGCACAGGGAGAAGCAGTGTGCTTCGGGCCGAAGGGCAAGGGCTATTACACCCTCAGTGAAGCCAGTGGTGATGCACCGCAGATCCTTTATTATTATAAGTAATTAGCGAATAAAAAGCCTAATCTGTGTGATCCGTGAGATCTGTGAGAGACTCTTTTCTCAAGCTCTGAAACCAGTCTAAACTCCTGCTAAAGCTATAGCATACACCGGCTAAAGCCAGCGTTACGGTTACGCCAATCCGCGTAATCCGCGTGATCTGCGTGAGATTCTCTTCACGAACTCTAGTCTCGCTTTCCCACTCGAACTCTCCAACCAAAGACCCGGCTCATGGTATAAGCCAGAGCCTTCCTGAGCGGCACCGAGCGATATTCACGCACCAGTGCAAGAGGGATAAAGGCTCCCCAACGCGCCAAAGCCCCCACGCCAAAGACCACTTGCTCCGGATCCAGCACCCGAATGCCTATATCCAGGCTCCCGGGATAAAAGATACCGCTAGCCAGGGTGGAACTCATCATAAATACCCCTACCACCGCCGCATAGATACCGCTATAAGCCTGCTCCCTGCGTTTGGGTGCGATCGAGAGCACAAAGTTGGTGGTGATGATCCCAGCTCCGGCCCACATGAATCCTGAGGATATGCCTTCGAACCAGAGGATTGAGTGATTCTGCGCACTCATAAACAGCCAAAACAGCGGATTCAAGCCCCCCAAAAATACGCAGATCTTCATGGCAGTTTTATTGCCAAAACGGTCGATGAATTTACCCCAAAAGCCAAAGGACAAGAGCGAGGTACCCATGTGCAAGGTATTGTAAAGCTGCACCTCAAAGAGCCCCATCTGTAGATTCTTCAGCATAAAAGGACCCCAAAAGGGACTGCCAATTCCGGTGGCCAACATCCACCAGGAGCCGAAGATCAAAAGCAGCCGGAAGTTCTTATTCTGAAAAGGCTCACGGAAGACTTGGGCAAGGCTTTGATCTGAATTATGTGCCCGCTTCCGCTCCGGCTGCAGAGCCAAAAAGGACAGGCCAATAATCCCCACAATAGAGGCAAAAACATAGACAAAAGCCAGGAACAGTGCCTGATTCTGGGGGACAAAAAAGCCCTCTGCACCCAGACGGGCAATATAGCTCTGCCCTCTTTCACCAGCTTCAAAGAGATCCACATGATAGCTGACCACATAGCTCACGACGAGGCCGATGACAAGCAGAAATTGATTGCGCCGCGAGAAGAATCTACCCCGGATGCGCAGCGGAATCAGATCGCTGACCCAGGCAATCCAGATATTAGCTCCCGTGGCCTGAAAACCCGCGCTGAAAAAGAGCAGGGTCAGCATGAACCAAATCCCCTTCTGGTGAGAAGGGAAGAGCAGCGCCAGTCCCAAAAACAGGGTCAGAAAACGTCCAACAAAGGTAATCCAGATGCAGAGCCATTTCCGCTGGGAAACATGATGCGAAAACGCCACTCCCAGAGGCTGCCAGATCGCGGAGATTTGACCGATAGCAGACAAAAAGCTGTATTGCAGAGGACTCGCACCCATCAAAACCATCAGTTTGGTGATGAAGCTGCTGCCGATCTGAGCCAGATTGCCATAAACCTGGGCAAAGGCTCCTTCCGTGATGGAACTGCGATACACCCGCCGGATCAGGCTACCGCGCTTTTTCTCTGACATCTGACTTCCTTATCCTATCATTTCTGATATCCTATGCTCAAAACAGCGGGTTTCTGTCCATACTTTTTTCTTCGAATACGCTTCTGCTTAGATTAGTCTACCCTGTTCGATGTCGTGTAGATGACGCGTAGATAGTAGTAATAAATCCTCTTATCTACATGTCATATTCACGACAAGCTATCCAGGAAGGACTTTGCAAGCCAAACTAAATCCGTCCTATCCCTGTGACCATTAATCCTAAGTCTCACCCAAACTTGCAAATGAGCAGCATCTGTCAGGGCAGGCCGAAAAAAGCTTGACATAAAGCCAGCATGTTGACAAACTGTCCACATGCTGGAGGTAAGATGATAGCAGAATTAATGAAAGTGACTAAACAACCTTTTGATTACCAATATCTTTGCGGTTTGCTGAAAGATTTTAAGCACCCCCGTAATAAAATATCCAGCCTGATCAGCTCTGGAGAGTTAATTCCCCTCAAACGGGGCTTGTATATATTGAGCGAGCAATACAACCAGCAAGTAATACCAGAAGTGATTGCGAATGCGCTATATGGCCCCTCCTATATCTCGAGCGATTATGCCTTGGCCTACTACGGCATGATACCGGAGCGCGCCTATAACATCAGCTCTGTTACAACCGGCAGAAAGAAGCTATATCATACCAAGGTTGGCACTTATAGTTATCGATCCCTGAAGCTTTCCTATTACCAAATAGCTTACCATATCCAAAACAAAGAGGGCACAAACTTCCTGATTGCCACGCCGGAAAAGGCACTGTGCGACAAACTTTATTATTATCCTGTTCAACCAGGAATTGCAGAGCTTGATCAAGCTCTCAGCGAAGATTTGCGTATTGATCACATTGCCTTGCAAAGTCTAAAGGGCAGTCTGATTATGAAGATTGCTAAGACCGCAAATTCCACCAATCTCAATCTCTTAAGTAAAATGGTAAAACAATGATAAAGAATCAAGCCCTTACAACGCTTATAGAACGCCTTTCGCCAAAGACCACGGCAGAATATAAACAGGCCCTGCTGGTCGCTATGCAGGAGATTTCTCTATTAGGCTTGTGGCGCAGCGGTTTCTTTGAGTATGCTGCTTTTTATGGTGGAACTGCGCTCAGTTTGTTTCACAGCCTTGACCGCTTCTCAGAAGACCTGGATTTTTCCTTGCTGAGGCCCCTGCCGGAATTCTCGCTAAGCGCTTTTCTGGCCGGAGTTCGCCAGGAGCTAAGAGCGTGGGGCATAGATGCAGATCTTGCTATGGTGCAGAAGACAAGCGGCAGCATACAAACAGCTAATATCAAGGCTAATACCCGGTCTATAATGGCTTCTATTTCGCTTCCTGCCAATATGTTGAAAGGGTTTCACAGTGATGAGATAAGCCATGTGAAGTTTGAGCTAGACCCCTATCCACCCTGTAGTTTCGCCACTGAGATGAAGTTCTTGCTGTCTCCCATACCCTTCACTGTTAAGCTTATGAGCCCCCCTGATCTCTATGCGGGGAAAATGCATGCGCTTCTGGCACGTAACTGGCAGAATCGCGTTAAGGGCCGGGATTGGTATGATTTTATCTGGTTTGTAAAGCATAAGATTCCGCTAAATCTACCTCACCTCGAGGCACGTTTGAAGCAGAGCGGCCATCTGGATTATGAAGCTACATTAACGGTAAGTCAATTCTCCATAATCTTGCAAAAACGCATAAGAACAGTAGATTATGAGCAGGCAAAGCAGGATGTCTTAGCCTTTATCTTGGATCCACGTCAGTTGGAAAACTGGTCAGAGGAGCTCTTTGCTCAGCTTGCAGAGCTAATAACCTTCCAAGAGTAATTATATAGTATCAAGTAATTCACCAAATCGTATCAATTTAGTTGCAAACGCCTGTTTTCATGTCGGCAGAGCCGCACAATCTTCGCAAACCCTCTAAACACATACAAGATAATCCGTGTAAATCCGTTCGCTCCGTACAATCCCTGAGACCATCAAATAGGAGCTATTCCAGATAATGGTCAAAAAGTTCTTGACAAGCAGATCGGCCTGGGTTTAACTGACACCAGATAGCTTATTAACTAATATCAAAGAACTTAATAAAACAATAATGAGCAATATCAGCTCTTTAACCAAGACCCAGAAACGGGAAGAAAGGAAAGAATATGATAAAAAATGTAAAAATAGTCTCAGAGCATGCACAAGTGATGGAACTCGCCAATGAACTCAAGTTTGAAATGCTGAAAGAATTGATCCGCTCCGCCGCCACCTGTCAGCAACTGGCCACAGCTTTTGGGGAAAGTAAACAAAAAGTGCATTACCACCTGAACAAACTGCTGGAAGCCGACTTGATCAAACTGGTGGAAGATACCCACGCCAACGGCAAAGAAGTTTACTATCGTGCCACTGCCAAGAATTTCGTCTTGGATTTTGCCCTGGGAGAGCATCTGAGCGAAGGCACCATCAATGGCCGGGGTGTGATTCAGAGCATCCTGGAAAGCGAATACAGATTGCCTCTTTCCGCGATCGCTGCCCGTCTTTTGAAGGATTCGTTGAAGCTGAAAGCGCGCCAAAAACTGCTCATAGTTACCGGAAAATACAATCTGCCTTTGGTAGAAAAGATCCTTTTGGAAGCCGGCCGCATGAGCATCCGCAGCACCGTGATCTATCAGGATGCCGAGCTACTGAGAGCCAAGTTTGAAGAATATTCTCTGCCGGCTTTCAATGCGGATTACGAGCACTTTAACCGTCTGCTGAAAAGCAGCGACGTCTATCTCAACCTCAATGGAGAAGCCCGCAATGTCCAGCTGCTTGATAAGGACAAGATAAAACTGAGAATCGGCCATTTTGCCAAAAGCGGGCAGATCATCCAGCAGAAGAAAATCCGGGTAGCGATGATGCCGGGGCTGCTGCGAGACACTTTATCGGATAAATCCATCGAGAGTGAGCTGCAATTCTGGAAAGCTTTGGATATAGATTATGAACAGCTCAGCAAAGACACCATCGAAGTCTGTGCCAAATACCAGGACAAGGAATATCTGGAGCTAAGCGGCCAGGATACGCGTCTACGCTTTGGTGTGCAGAGCATCTTCGCCGAGACCGGCTCCTTCACGAACCATCCCTCCCAGAGCCCGGTGATCAACTATCCCGGCGGTGAAGTCCTGATGGTTCCGGTCCCCTTCAGCATGAATGGAGAAATCAAGGGCGATGTGGCTTATGCCTTTGGTGAACAGATCCAGGAGCCCCACCTTGTCATCAAAAACAACGAAATTAAATCCTTTTCGGCCAAAAGCAACAAAGAGCTCCTGGCCAAAGCTATTATTTCCGGAGGCCTGGACGGACGCAAGATAGCCCTCATCTGCCTGGGCACAAATCCCAATGTCTCTTTGGGAAATATAGATCTGTCTTACAAACAAAAATCCCACGGTTTGCTCTCGGTATATTGGGGAAACAACCGTTCTCTGGGCGGCACTGTAGCCGGCAATACAGAGTGGTTTTTGCAGATCGATAAATTCAAACTAAAAACATATTAAACCGAGGTAAAAATGAAAACGAGAATACTCACAATATTCCTTCTCGTATGCGCGGGGCTGCTTTTGGCCCAATGGCATATAGAAGAAGGCTTTGAAGGTAGCCCGAATCTGCCCGCAGGGTGGACTACTCACGACGACGGCGATGGCAGCATCTGGCGCGTGATCGCAAACAATCCCCATAGCGGCAGCCAGGCTGCTTTTGTGGATAACTATCTGCCAAATCAGAATCATGACTGGCTGGTTTTGCCACAGATCACTGTGAATGCAGGCGATTATCTGGAATTCTACACCCGTGCCTGGTACGGCACCGAAAATCTGAAAGTGTATGTCTCCACCAGCGGAACTCAAATCAACAATTTCAATACAATGCTGCTGCATATGCAAAACCTGAATACCACATATCAGATGGGAACAGTCTCTCTGGATAGCTATGCCGGGCAGAATATCTACCTGGCTTTCTATTGGGAATGCGATACTTACGGCATCTTGATCGATGATGTGAAGGTGGGACAGATTCCCACGGTGACTCCGGAGCTCAATCTGCCTGAGACGATTAGCTTTTATCAAAGCGACGTGCTGCAGATGGATTTTAGCCCCTATATCGTGGTGACAGATCCAGCCTCAGCCAGCCTCAGCGTGAGCGGAAATACCAATATCACAGTGAACATCTCCGGACTTAACGTAGCCTTCAGCGCTCCGGACTATGCCGGCACCGAAGAGCTGACCTTCACCCTGCTGGACACAGAAAGCAACCAGACTGCGACGGATATGATCTCCGTGAGCGTTCTGGCAGATCCCACGGCTGATCTATATGTAGCCCAGGTCATCTCTCCCCGTTATCATGAATTTGTGGGCCTTCCCTTCACCCCCCAGATTATGGTGGGCAATGCTGGCACGACTGTTTTCAGTGGCAGCATAGAGATCGTACTGAACGTCTCAAATCAAATAGAGGAGAGCCTTCATGTCGATACTGCTATTATAGATACAGAAATTCTACCCAACGAAAGCGTCGCCGTCAGTTTTGGCCTGAGCTATACACCGGTGCAGGTGGGGACGCTCAATTACAGCTTCCACATCCTCACCCAGGATGACAATCCCGATAACAACAGTTTTACCTTTGTCAGTGAAGCGGTGATCCGCGAAAGCAGCGGCGGACCGGATGGTTTTGGCTATCGCTATATAGATAGCAATGAACCCCTGGGGCCGGAGTATGACTGGATCGAGATCAGCGAGACTGGCACTTCCACCATCATGTATGGTGTGAATGCTTTCCATGGCGATGATAACTTCAGCGAGCCCATCCCCCTGGGTTTTGATTTCCCCTTCTATGGTAGTACTTACTCCAGCGCTTATGTGGATATCAACGGTGAAATCCTGCTGGCAGACAATAGCTGGTACACCAATTTCCCCGGTTCCGGCTGGGGCGGAGATGGTAATATGTTCAACTATATGTACCCTATTCCGGGCTATACGCAAATGCCAGGTTTGATCGCGGTCTATTGGGATGATCTGGAAGCAGATGAGGGCACGGGTGATGTGTATTTCCAGAGCTTCGGCACTGCGCCAGAGCGTTATACAATCTTTCAGTGGAATGATTTGAGATTCAGAGCCGGCACGGGAGCCCAGCAGCTCTTGAAGTTCCAGCTAATCATGCATGAAAATGGTGATCTCAAGATGCAATATCACACTGTAGCCACCGGACAGACCGGCGCTACTGTCCCGCATGACCATGGACGTAGCTCCACCATCGCAATTCAAAATGCTGCGGCTGATGCGGGCCTGTGCTACTTGAGAGAGATCGTGCAAGGTAATACATATATCGGAGTAGAACCTGCCGGAAACCTGCTGCACGATAGCCTGGCCATCCTCTTCTACGGTGGTGAGGATACCCAAGCCCCCATCATCACCCACAAAGCTGCGGGAAATACCTTCTCGCAGGACATCCTGCTCACAGCCCGCATCATCGATATGAGTGAGATCGCACAAGCCACTATGTATTTCGATCCGGGTACGGGATGGCAGTCCATGGAACATACAGGAATAGAGCAGAATGACTACAGCTTTGCCGTGTCTGATCTGCCTCAAGGCGGTAGCTTCAAATACTACTTCCAGGCAGTGGATGCCGAAGGCAATCTGAGCCGCTTGCCTGCAGGAGCTCCAGATGAGCACTATAGCTTCCAGATTTTACCCACTGCAGATGCTCAGGTGCTGATCGCCTATAGTGGCATTCAGGATTATCAGCGCATCGAATTGCCCGTCTATGAGGCACTCCTGCAAGAGCTTCAGATCGGCTATGATGTCTATAACTGGGAAGAGTACGATGAGTACGCTATCGATCCCCAATATGCAGGCGTGCTGGCCTATGCGAATACAGGCTCCGTGAATGACAAGATGAAGTATTTTGCCGGTGTTTTGACAGACTATTTGGATCTGGGAACAGTTCAGAGTCCCAAAAACCTCTGGTTCTCCTCCGATGGTTTGGCCTCTTCTCAACATGGTCAGAGCAATTCCAGCCCCGTCCGCCGGCTGATGAGTGGCTATTTCCGCACGTCTTATGTTGCCACCGGATTTGGCGGCGGCACAAACGGTCTGGGTGGCCCCGACAATTTCAGCTATGAACACGGCACCATCAAGGCTTTGCCGGGAACTCCGGTGGGCACTGTAAACCAGGAATACCCAGTCTATGCGAATTCCCCGGATTGCATCTTCCCCAATGACGCTGCCGGATCCCCATATTATGATGGTGTGCCTTATCCTGAGATTGGCGCAAACTACGTCTATGCCTTTGAAGATGGCCCCATCAATGGAGATGCCTATCTGTATCATGGCGTAGCCGCTACCACTGTGGATACACCAGTCTACCGGACTATGTATTTCAGCTTTGATTTCTCTCAACTGACTAATGCTGCTCATCAACAGGAATGGATGGATGATCTGATGAGCTGGTGGAATATCGTCCCCATCAGCACTTCCGATGCATTCGCTCCGAGCCTCAGCAGCGGCTTGGACAGCATCTATCCGAACCCCTTCAACCCAAGTACCTCCGTTCGTTACAATATAGCAAGGGCCGAAAAGGTATCCTTGAACATATATAACCTCAGAGGACAAAAAGTAAAAACCCTAATCAACGAAAGTAAAACCGCAGGAGCACACACCGTAAGCTGGGATGGCACAGATGAAGCCGGAAACCCCGTAGCCAGCGGAGTCTATTATCTGCGCCTGCAAACTGATACTGCGCGTGAAACACGCAAACTAACCATGATCAAATAAGGGAGAGAACCATGAAAAGAACTATCGTCCTTGTCTTTAGCCTCCTGCTCAGCATCACTTTACTCAGTGCGGGTGATTTCATCATCGGCACCGGTGATGATGATACTAATCAATTGCCAGTCTATGGCTATGCCAATTACGGCTGGAGCAAATTCTTCTACAACAATGCAGAAATGACGGCCGCGGGCTTTACCACAGCCCAAAGCATCGAGAAAATCGCCTTTTATGTAGATACAGAAACCACTGACTACGTAATGGACAATCAACAGGTGTATATGGGCTATTTCTATGATAGCGAAGCCAACACATCCTACCAGAACCCAGTCAATCATACCCTGGTTTACTCCGGCTCGATCTCCTGGAATGGGCCCGGATGGATGGAGATAATATTGGACACGCCCTATACCTGGGACCCCACCCCTGGCTGGAATCTGGAAATCCTCTGGGAAAATCATGATGGCAGCAGGATAGCCGGACCTCCCAAATTCCTGACTTCTGATACAGCTCACTACAGTTCTGCCTATAAAACAAACAGTGGCTCCTTTCCCACCAGCAGCGGTTCCCGCAAAAAGTACCACCCTGATATCTGGTTTAGCACTCCACCTACAGAGCCACCCACTCCTGCCGTAGCACTGGCTCCTGCCCATGAGGCTATAGATGTACAGATCGATACCCAGTTGCGCTGGCAACACACCGGTGGTTCACCATATCAGTATCTGCTCTGGTTCGGTACAGACAATCCTCCTTCTAATATCGCAAACGGCCTTGTCCTGACAAACACCAGCTACAACCCCGCTGAGTATTTGCAATATAATACCACCTACTATTGGAAAGTGATTCCCCAAAATAACATTGCTCCGGCCATGAACTGCCCGGTCTGGAGCTTCACCACCATGGCAGATCCAGCTATCGCTACATTCCCTCATCTGGAAAGCTTTGATGGCGATTTCCTGCCCGCAGGATGGGAATCCTACTCTGGCACGCTGGCAGACCCCTCCAATATGGGGGTGAGTGGCTCCACCGGATGGGCGCAAAAGAATTGGCTCAATATCGCTGGCGACGACAAAGCTGCGAGCATCAACAATTGGGGGCCTATCAGCGGCTATCTCATCTCCCCACTATTCAATATCCCTTCCGAGGACTATGTTCTAAAGATCGATGCCGCTCTCCTCAAAACTAATCAAACCCCAGATGGCACCCCGCCCTTGCAGACCAATACCGATGACCAATTTGCCATCCTCATCGGTGATGGCTTCACCTGGAGTATTGCCAATATCGTCCGTGAATACAACAACAGCGGCTCGGAATATCTCCTGCACGATATCCCTGTAGATGGTGAAACCATCACCATCCCGCTCACCGGACATACAGGGCATGTGCGTTTTGCCTTCTTTTCCGGCTCCCTTGAGCTAAACGATGACAATGACTTCATGCTAAACAACTTCTTCGTGGGTGTGCCATCAGCAGAAGCTGACATCCCTGAAGGCGTGAATACACTCATTGGAGATGCTGGCGACAGCGTTATCATCACCGGTGGCGATGCCAACCTCAATCCGGAAGGCGTGATTCCCGAGTGGCCTAATGGAAACATGGTTATATCCGGCAATTATTATCTGGAACTCCTTGGCACCGGCCCCTGGACAGTGGTCTTCACTACCGCAGCTCCCTGGGGTGCATATTACAGTGGTGGCGTATGGAATCCCGTGGAAAACCTTGCTGGCACCATCACCTTCAATATTCCAGTTCGCGGATCAAAAGATTTGGGCGTCCCTATCGTTCTTGGCGATGCAGATCCCACCCTTCCTGTAGAACTCAGTAGCTTTAACGCAGTGCTTACTGCCCAGAGCTTTGTGAAACTCAGTTGGGTCAGTGAATCTGAGACCAATTTGCTGGGCTACAGAGTATATCGGAATGATACTGATGAGCTCGAAAGCGCCATCCTGATGACTCCTGTGATGATTCAGGCCACCAACACTTCCAGCACTCAGAGCTACAGCCTGGAAGATTACGAAGTAAGTATGAATAATACCTACTACTATTGGTTGGAAGCTGCAGACTATGCTCACAGCTCTTTCTTCGGTCCGCAGTTCGTGGAAGTCACCGGTGAAGGTATCCCCCAGCTCCCCACTCAGACCACCATGAGAAGCGCATACCCAAATCCTTTCAAAGCAAACACCAATACCAATATTGAAGTTTCTGTGAAAGAAGGGGACAATGGCACTGTAACAATCTATAACATCGTTGGCCAGGCAGTCAAAAGCTTCCCAGTCAAAGAAGGTATGAACAATCTGCAATGGAACGGCAGAGACAGTAAAGGTAGTTTCTGCGGAAGCGGTGTTTACTTCTACAAACTCAGCACCACGTCCCAAAACATGACCAGAAAAATGATTATCATGAGATAGTAGCACAATTCAAATATCAGAGCCGCAGGGAAATACCTGCGGCTCTTAACCCTTGTCTAAAAGGAGAAAACATGCAAAAGACTTTACTACTAATCTTTACCCTGCTGCTAAGCATCACCTTGCTTAGTGCAGGTGACTTCATCATCAACAGTAATGATCGTGCCCAAAATCAGCTGCCAGTCTATGGCTATGCCAATTACGGCTGGAGCAAATTCTTCTACAACAATGCAGAAATGACGGCCGCGGGCTTTACCACAGCCCAAAGCATTGAGAAAATATCCTTTTATGTGGACACTGAAACCACTGACTATGTAATGGACAATCAACTGCTGTACATGGGCTATTTCTATGATAGCTCATGCACTACGTCTTACCAAAACCCAGCCTATCACACTCTGGTTTACTCCGGCACGGTCACGTGGACAGGTCCCGGCTGGGTGGAGATCGTATTGGACACTCCTTATACCTGGGATCCTACCCTGGGCTGGAATCTGGAAATCCTCTGGGAAAACCGTGACGGCAGTAAGCTCGGCGGGCCTCCCAAATTCCGCACTACTGATACAGACTACTACAGTTCCGCCTATAAGACTAATGATCCCTCCTTCCCCACAAGCACAGGTACTCGCAAAAAGTACCACCCCGATATCTGGTTTGCCTCTGCTGCTACCGAGCCGCCCACCCCCGCTGAAGCGCTGAAACCTCTCCATGAAGCTATAGATGTGGATATCACCACAAACCTGCGCTGGCAACACACCGGAGGTTCTCCATACGAATACCGGCTCTGGTTTGGCACAGACAATCCCCCTTCCAATCTCGAAAGCGCTCTGGTGACCACCGCTACCAGCTATACCCCCGCTGAACGTCTGCAGTATGGTACCACCTATTATTGGAGAGTGGTCCCTCAAAATAACATTGCTCCGGCCCTGAACTGCCCGGTCTGGAGCTTCACCACCATGGCAGACCCTGCCATCGCCACCTTCCCGCATCTGGAAAGCTTCGATGGAGCCTTCCCTCCCACAGGATGGGAGCTGTACTCCGGCACGCTTTCGGACCCCTCAGACATGGGTTTGAGCGGATCCAGCCGCTGGGAACAGAAGAACTGGCTCAATATCTCTGGAGCAGATAAAGCAGCAGGCATCAATATCTGGGGATCCATGAGCGGTTATATGATCTCCCCATTCTTTAATATCCCTTCCGATGATTATGTCCTACGGTTCGATGCCGCTCTGTTGAAATATGGCCAAACTCCGGATGGAGTCCCACCCTTGCAGACTAATACCGATGATCAATTCGCCATCCTCATCGGTGATGGCTTTAGCTGGTCACCTGCCAATATCGTAAGAGAATACAACAACAACGGCTCTGAGTATGTCTTGCACTCTATCCCCGTAGATGGCGAAACCATCACCATCCCATTCACAGGGCATACAGGGCACCTGCGCATTGCCTTCTTTGCCGGTTCTCTTGAAGGTAACGACGACAACGACTTCATGCTGAACGACTTCTTCGTTGGCATACCATCAGCGCAGCTTGGGGCTCCTGTGGCCAGCATCTCCACAGATGCCAGCACTGGACTACCTCTTTTGAGCTGGGATGCGGTACCCGCTGCCAACGTATATCACCTATACAAAAGCAATGATCCTACTATGGATTACCTACATTTCGATAGCACGAGCGAGACCAATTACCTTTTGGATCCCGCAGAAGAGAAAGCATTTTTCAAAATCACGGCAGAGTAAGCCATACTCTGATGCACCTTAACTTATAGTAATAATATCGCAGATTACGAGGCGCTCTGAGAGCGCCTCTTTTTTTGATCACAAAAAAGGACAAAACCCAGATCAAGGCTTTGTCCAATGAGGCTGCGTTAATGCTGACTATTCGTTGAAGAAGTATTGTAGCCCGATATGAAAACCCAGGTATCTGGTTTCATTGCTTCTGCCTGAGCCCCCACCATAATTTCCAATCCCCATCAGATAGCCCGCTCCCAGATCCAGATAGGCATGGGGTATCAAAGACACCAGATAGCCCGCTTTGGGGTTTAGAAACATTCCCGAAGACGTGCCATTCCAATGTGATCCTCTAACACTTGAGGATTGATGCTGAAAATCGATGCCGGCATAAAAGTTCTTCCAATAGTATTTCGTGCCGATACCTACGCCCACGATAGATGTACTAACATCGCCTTGACTCTGAGAGATAAACTTAAAGATCAGGTCTAAAGAACTGTTATCCAGGATAAAGACTCCCAATTCGGGCTGAAGGGTAATGGTCGTTAAAGTTTCAGCATCTGAACTTGCTTTGGCGGAAGAAAACGATGCTGTGCCGCCCAGATAGTTGGTGCCTTTGGAGAAGGCAAAGACAGAGCAGACGACAGTAAGGGAAAGGATGATCAAAGCTACTTTTTTCATGGCTTAACTCCTTGGTGAAATAATGAAACCTTTAAAGCCAATAAGATTGTTTTTGTCAAGTATTACTTCGAATGTTTTGTGTTATTCGTTTATTTAAGTCATATATGTAGATTGGGCAAAAGAAACAGCCCCCTCCCTGGGGAGAGGGCTGTTATTTCAAGTCAAGAATTAGTTAAACAGGTCTGACAAGAAGACTTGGAGACCCACGCCAAGATGTAAGACAGATTGTTCATTACTTCCAGAGCCGTCTCCGCCGTAGTCGCCAAAGCCCATTTGGTATTTCAGGCCCAGATCGACAAAGACGTTTTCAGCCAAGGGCATCATATAACCAAGTTTTGGTACAAGGTACATGGATGTTACGGTATTTGAGCCCCAAGCCTGAGACATGTAATCAAGCTCAAGTCCGCCATAGAAATTATTGTAGAAATAGCGACCACCGATACCAATACCGAGGTCTGTATCACCATCGTAGCTCATGATGTTAAGATTCATATCTACACTGAGATTATCCATCACAAAATAACCGACGATCGGATTGAGGTAAAATACGGTAATGGCATCAGCATCTGAATTTGCTTTTTGAGATTCAAATGCAGCGCTGCCGCCGAGGTTAATCGTTCCTTGATCGAACGCGAAAGCTGCCACAACGAAGAGCAGCGAGACAAGAATTAATAATCCTTTTTTCATGGTATTTTCTCCTAAGTTCTATTTATATACTTAAGATAATGGATTCTGAGGCCATTGTCAAGATATATTTGTTAAAATGACACAATATCCCAACTTTCAAAATAAGTAAATCTGCTAAAGCCATGTAATATATGTATGTTATGAATATCATGAAATTATGAGCGTCATACGGGTAAAATAGCTAAGATTCTGTGGATAAAAAAGTTTAGCGTGTGTCTGAAGGCAAGAACCCCGCAGATTGCTCTCCAAATCGCCCATAATGCCCTGGACACCGGTCTCTTTCCCCTCCAACTTGCCTTTAAGGCGTCTTCGACTCGAGATGACTCGAAATTCCAAGTCATCTCGAGTCGAAGACATATTAAAAGCGTGATCAAGGGGCAGGGATGTTGCGCGGCTGGCCAGAGGCAGGAGATCTGAGCAATAAATACGGAGATTCGACACCGGAAGAAACGCGTTTAAACTGGCAAAACAGCTTCTTCAAAAAAGGGAATTGACCGGAAACCTACTCCCAGTGACCTGCAGCCTTGCCTGTGGCGATAAACGGACAAGTGGCAGAATTTCCACAAGAAAAGCCGTTCTGCCCAAAAAAGGCATTGACAAAATCTTCTCTTTCATTTATGTATGAAAATACGTGGAAGAATTTGTCCCACCTTGACTTAATCCAGCAATATACGTGGAGGTATATATGCCGTTTATGCCACCGATATGGTATTTGGCCCCTTTTGGAGCGATCTTGGCGCTTTGTTTTGCTTTTTTCTTTTATAGGAATGTCCGGGCACATGATCCAGGGAATGCCCGTATGCAGGAAATCGCCGGCTATGTGCGTGAAGGCGCTTATGCTTACCTCTGGCAGCAATACAAAGGTGTAGGGATATTCTTTGCAGTAGCCCTGACTATCTTTTTGTATTTGGCTTATGGTCTGAAAGTGATGGATCCCATGATCCCCTGGGGCTTTTTCAGTGGAGGATTCATGAGTGCGCTGGCCGGTTTCATCGGCATGAATACAGCCACCATGGCATCCAGCCGCACTGCCCAGGCCTGTTCCAAAAGCCTGAATAAGGGCCTCAAAGTGGCCTTCAGGGCCGGAGCCGTGATGGGACTCACCGTCGTTGGTCTGGCTTTGATCGATATGTCCGCCTGGTTTTATATCCTGAACGCCATCGGCTATCCTCTGGAAAAGATCGCCGTGGTGATGCTTTCCTTTGGCATGGGCGCCAGTACACAAGCGCTGTTTGCCCGTCTGGGTGGAGGTATCTATACCAAAGCCGCTGATGTGGGTGCAGATCTGGTGGGCAAAGTGGAAGCAGGTATTCCCGAAGACGATCCGCGCAATCCCGCTACCATTGCCGATAACGTTGGCGACAACGTGGGTGACGTAGCTGGTATGGGTGCAGACCTCTATGAATCTTATGCCGGGAGCATCCTGGCCACCGCCGCCTTGGGTATGAGTGCGGTCTTGCAAATGTCTGTGCATAGTCCTGCTATGCATGACTATATGTTCAATTTCATCTCGGCCCCTTTGATCCTGGCCGGAATCGGCGCACTACTCTCCATCTTCGGCATCTTCATCGTCTCCACCAAAGAAAATGCCGGCATGAAAGAGCTGATGCTCGCACTGAACAAAAGCGTTTATCTGAGCTCTTTCTTGATCGCAGTGGCTTCCTTCTTTGTCTGCAGAGCCTTGCTGCCCCCGGATATGTATCTGGGCATCTTTATGTCCTCCGTGGTGGGACTGGTGGCCGGAATTTTGATCGGCCATACCACCGAACTTTGGACTTCGCATTCCTATTCCGCCACGCGCAATATAGTGAAACAAGGTGAATATGGCTCTGCCACCGTGATCCTGGAAGGGATCAGTGTGGGTATGCTTTCCACGGCCATGCCGGTGCTCATCATTGCTACTTCCATCATCACTGCCTTTGTGCTTTCCGGTGGATTTCAACACGTGGAATTGGGACTATACGGCATCGGTTTTGGCGCGGTGGGCATGCTGGCCACTTTGGGTGTAACCCTGGCTATGGATGCCTTTGGCCCCATTGCCGATAACGCTGGTGGCAACGCTCAGATGTCCTATCTACCCAAAGAAGTGCGCGAACGCACAGACACCCTGGATGCCGTGGGAAATACCACTGCGGCGATCGGAAAAGGCTTTGCCATCGGCTCTGCTGCACTTACTGCCATGGCGCTTTTGGCTGCCTATCTGGAAAAAGTGCGGGATGGACTGATCATGCTGGATCACAAACTCGGCATCGTGGCCACCCTGGATATCAACTATGGTACAGTCAGCGAAACAGTGGAAGTCTCCAAGGCCAGCCTCGGCCAGTTTATATCCTATTACCAGGTTAATCCGCTCAACCCCAAATTTTTACTCGGCATCTTCATCGGTGCCATGGTGGTCTATGTCTTCTCGGCACTCACCATCAAGGCTGTGGGTAAAGCAGCCGGACTCATGGTAAAAGAGGTGCGCAGGCAATTTACCACCATGCCAGGCATCCTGCAAGGCATCACCAAGCCGGATTATGCCCGCTGCGTGAAGATCTCCACTGTGGGAGCCCAACAGCAGATGATTCTGCCTTCCATCATCGGCATCCTGACCCCCGTGATAGTAGGTCTCGTCTTTGGCGTGGCCGGAGTATTGGGCCTCTTGATTGGCGGCCTCACCACCGGTTTTGTAACTGCCGTGTTTATGAACAATGCTGGCGGCGCTTGGGATAATGCCAAGAAATATGTAGAGACAGGCGAAGCCGGAGGCCCCGGTTCTGCCGTGCACAAAGCCACCATCGTGGGCGATACGGTAGGCGATCCTTTCAAAGATACAGCCGGGCCCTGCATCAATATTCTGATCAAACTGATGAGCATGGTCTCCATCGTCTTTGGCGGCTTTATAGTGGCATACTCACCCAGGATTGAAGCGCTGTACACGCCCAAACCTCCGGTGATCGCAGAAGTGCAGGTGATAGAGCAAAGTCCTGTGGAAGATGGTGTAGAGATCATCGAAACTGAGGATAGTATAATAATCGTAAAATAATCATTTAGACTGATATATCATTAAGACCCGGATCAGCAGTCCGGGTCTTTCTTTTGCTGGATTCGATACGTCTCGTGTCGAACAAGGCTGGAGGCCTTGATAACAGGGGAGTAGGCCACAAAAGAAGAGAGCGGGTCTGACAGCAAGGGAATAAGGCTGAAAAGTGAGCACGTACCGTGCTCTTGCAGACGGGACGTCTGCAATCCAGCAGACTGCTCGTTTCTGCTTGGGAAGGCTGAAGGACAAAACAAAAAGCACCTTAAAATCAAGCTCTGATAAAACGTGGAAAGTAAAGCGTGGTAAGAGGTTTTGTAGGCGGAACGGGAATCCGCCACTACGGGGAACCCTCTCTCTAAACTAGGGGATTTTTAATATGGAGGAAAGCCTGTGGATTTTTGCACTTGACAAATCTTGCAAGCAAGCATAATTGGGAGATCTTGGGATTGATGCTGTGCGCCTTAAGAGCAATTGAGCTACTGGGCAGGGCATCATGAAGAGGAAATATCACAATAAAGAAGGAACGAATATGAAACGGATGATCTTATTAGTAATTGCAATGATTATGGTGGCCTGCGTAGCTTATGCACAGCCAATTTACGGGCTAAAGGCCGGATTGAACTATGCGAATATAGACGAAGGGAACTTGGATTCCAAGCTGGCTTTCCATGCCGGTGGCTTTATGCAATACACGGTTGATCAATTCTATCTTGTTCAGCTAGAACTGCTTTACAGCAGGAAGGGAGCCGAGAAAACAATTGACTACACATACGATTATCTGGATTTGTCCCTGCAAGCGAAATACAGCTATGCTATGGACACAGTGAAAATCCAACCCTATATTGGTGGGGAAGCTGGATATTTATTGGCTGCAAATGTGGAATTGGACAGCTCTGATAGATCGATAGAACTTGATGTGAAAGATGATGCCAATTCAGTAGTCTGGGGCTTAGTTTTTGGCACTGATGTGGTTCTGGCAGAGCATTTTGTCTTGGGAGTCCGCTATGATCTTGGCCTTACCAACATAATGAAGGACGTAGAAGATCACGAAGTTGAAGGCAAATTCCGCACCTGGATGTTTAGCCTGGGATACCAATTCTAAAAGCTTTTGCTTGATTATTCAGAACCGCAGGTTGTTTGCAACCTGCGGTTTTCTTTGTGATGGAGGGTTTAGTGAGGTGTATTGCAGGCTCGGTAAGCACTACGGGAAAACCTTCTAAACTCTCTCAACCCTCTAAACCTCCTAAACCTAAAACTTCGATTGACAAATCTCCCTTACCAAAAGAGCTTGCTCTTATGAATGAGATTATCCGCAAACCTACCCGTCCTATGCACTTGGGTGAAGTCCAGATCGGTGGCACTGCCCCCGTATCCATCCAAAGTATGCTTTCTGTGAAGACCAGCGATCTGCCCAGGGCCTCTCAGCAGATCCGGCAGCTCGTCTCCGCAGGCTGTGAGATTATCCGCTTTTCGGTGATGGATCTCGAAGATGCACAGGCGATTAAGCCTTTGAAAGAGATCGCCGGCGTCCCCTTGGTGGCAGACATCCATTTTGATCACAAGCTGGCCATTGCCGCCATCGAAAACGGCATTGATGGCCTACGGATCAACCCCGGCAATATCGGCTCCAAACAAGGTGTAGCCAGCCTGGTCTCTGCCGCCAAAGAGCGCATGATCCCCATCCGCATCGGAGTCAATAGCGGCTCGCTGCCCAAAGACCTTCTGGCGAAATACGGACACGGACAGCAGGCTATGGTGGAAGCGGCGCTTTCTCATGTCAAGATTCTGGAGGACCTGGGCTATTATGAGATCAAGATTTCGGCCAAAGCCTCCAATGTCCCGCTCATGTTAGCCTGTTACAGAGAGCTTTCCCGCCGCTGCCAATACCCCTTGCATCTGGGCGTCACCGAAGCTGGCACCCTGCTCTCGGGCAGCATCAAAAGCGCCATCGGCCTGGGCATCCTCCTGGAAGAAGGCATCGGCGATACCATCCGCGTCTCGCTGACAGATGATCCCGTCAAAGAGGTCTATGTAGCCCGCCAAATCCTGGTGGATCTGGGCCTGCGGAAAGGGCTGAACATCGTGTCTTGCCCCACCTGCGGACGCACCCGCATCGATCTCATTTCGCTGGCAAAACAGGTGGATGAGGCGCTGCAAGAATTTGCCAACAGGGAACTTACCATCGCTGTGATGGGTTGCGTTGTAAATGGCCCGGGTGAAGCCAGAGAAGCGGATTTTGGCATCGCCGGCGGCAACAAAGAAGGACTGCTCTTTGCCAAAGGCGAGATCGTAGCCAAACTGCCGGAAGCAGAGCTGCTCCCCGCTCTGATCAAGCTGATCCGCGAAGCCTGAAGCTATGCTACTCAAGATATTCCTCACTTTCCTGAAGATCGGAGCCTTCACCATCGGAGGCGGTTATGCCATGATTCCGATGATCAAACGTGAGGTCTGTGAACGCCAGGGCTGGATCAGCGAAGAGGAATTTCTGGATGGCATCGCTGCTGCCCAGACCTGTCCCGGACCTATTGCCGTGAATATCAGCATCTATGCCGGATATCATGTGCGCGGCAAGATCGGCATGCTGGTAGCGGTTTTGGGCACGATCCTGCCTTCCACAATCTCGATATTGGCCATCGCTATGCTCTTTCAGCGTTATGCAGAGCAAGCGCTGGTGCAACGGGCTTTCACAGCGCTCAAGCCTGCCGTGGTCGCCCTCATCGCCGTCCCCTTGATCAACATGGCCCAAAAGAGCGGCATGACTCTGAAAAACGCCTGGTTCCCGCTCGCCATCGCCATCCTGGTGGGGCTGCTGCATATCACCCCCGTCTATCTGATCCTGATCACCATCCTCTATGCCATCTGGGAATCGCGCCGATGATCTATCTCAATATGATCTTCACCTTCTTCAAGATCGGGCTTTTCAGCTTTGGCGGCGGCTATGCTATTCTGGCGATGATCCAGCAGGAAGTTGTGCTCAAAAACGCCTGGATTACGGAAGCGGAATTCGTGGAGATTGTAGCTATTTCACAGATGACGCCCGGGCCAATAGCCATCAACGCCGCTACCTTCATCGGTTATAAAAAAGCCGGTATCGGAGGCTCTCTGCTCTGCACCTTGGGTGTGATTCTACCCTCTCTTTTGATCATGTTTGCCATCACGGTGAGCTACCTGAAGCTGAAGAAATTGCCGTGGTTTCAGCAGATCTTCAAACGCCTGAGACTGCTGTCCGTAGGGCTGATCGCTGCGGCTTTGGTCATGATTTTGGGACATGCTGTCAAGGATTGGTACTCGGTAGGCATCTTCGTTTCCTGCTTTTTGGCAACCTGGATCTTCAAGCTCAGCCCTTTTATGATGCTGATCGTCGCGGCCATCTTTGGCATGGTATTTGGCATAGTCTAAAAGGAGGGCCCGGAAATCCAGGCCCTCCACTTACTAAGGATCTATCTTCTGGTTTAGGGCGCCACCACCGCTACCTTATAGAAGGCGCGGGGGCTTGTAGAAGCTCCCACCCAGTACATGTTATTGGTGCTGGCTTTCAGGGTGAAGGTTCCATCCGGCGTATCACTGGAATAGATCTTGAACTGGGTGTAGGCCCCGGCATAGGTCCACCAAAGCCGGATGCTATTGGGCGCCTGTGTTTCGATATGAAGATCCGTGATGGTTGGCACAGTTCCGGTACCCCAGGATATCCTGTTATAGGTATCCATTTCATAGGCAGCACCGCTAAAATCACCACTGAAGTTCGTCAGGGTCACCGTTCCTTGATCCAAAGTCTTGTTCACATTGGCGGATCCGTAGAGACCTACATATGGGAAGGAGGCATGGTCGATGACGACATTTTGGGCATTGTTTATGGTTAGCAGTTTACTGGCATAGGCCAAATTGCGGAATGTGCAATAGTTGAAAGAGCGGATAGGATCCACCAGTGCTCCGTCTTTGACGTTCACTCCATTACTGCTCATATATTCGAATCTGGTATACTCTGCGCTGATGGTGCCTCCGCTTTCCACGTTGAATCCATAGCTGCCGTCTATTCCTCTGCGGGTCAGCAGAATTTCCCCAAGCTCTGTGCCAGTTGCATAAAATAGCCCGCCACTGTAGATGGAGATGTTTTTGCCACCGTCTATTCTCAGCGCCGAATTCGAGGAAAGATAGAGGCTGCCATGGACAGCGATGTTGCCACCTGCCGTCACAGAGTGACCATCGGTGTACAAGACTCCGTAGGTGATGGTGAAATTGCCGGAGATATAGATGTCATCCTGCAGATAGACCGTGTCTGTATTGTTATCTTTCTGGATATAGTAATTCGTCAGGTAGTTGCTAGCCGTTACCTGGAGGGTAGGGGCACCCGTACCGATCTGGTACAATCCTCCGTTGGTGCCGGTAGGCTGGTAAGCTCCTGCGCTAGTTACAGAGAATCCTCTTCCCACCATGATGAAAGCATCGTGGAATACCCTGGTGGCATGAGACAGGATGGTTAGCGATTTATTGGTGATCTCAAAGGTGCCGGCAGTGATGTTTACCGCTCCGGAAAGGTACACCACATAAGGCGCTGCCCAGGGTGCATCGTTTGTGAATGCACCTTGATTCACACTCAGAGATCCGGTGGGGTAAGTATTGAATACACCATGCACGATGGCGGTTCCGGGTCCGGTAACCAGGCTGCCATGCAGCTCAAGATTGCCATCTATGGTGATGGTGCCGCCATCTCCCACATTGAGGATCCCGGTTTCGTTGATGGTGAGAAGGCCTGATACCTCGCATTCGCCTTCGTTCAGATTCAGGGTATTTTCAGCATAAACCGTAAGATTCCCGTTCACCAGCAAGACGCTGCCATCCATGCCATAGAGATAGTCCGTCTCCGGGTATTCATCGGTGCCGTGGATCTCCAGATTGCCGAATTGTGCGGTGGTGGTATTATTGGTCAGATCACCACCATAATAGTTGGAAATGCTGGTGGTGCTACCCGTGAGATCGACATCGCTGCCAAAATCAAAAAGCCAGTTTCCTCTGCAATAGATGGTCCCGGCACTCACATTGGAGCTGGATGTATTCATCCAATTTACATCATCATCGATATCCAGCACTCCGGCAGTGATCATTTTCACGTTCCCCCAGATATCCAGGTCATTATAGACGGTGATGGTCTTTGAGTTCACATCGAAGGTCCCGCTCTGGATGATCAGGCTTCCATTGATCTGCAGATTGCTAATGGCCGTGATGGAGTTATCTCTCAGATCCCGTGTCCAGGTCCGGTCTCGGTAGCTGATGATCTGTGGTTCCTGCTGTCCTTTTGCGGCTGGCAGGCCTTCCTTTTCGATAGAAAGATTATAGAATCTGGAGGCGGTTCCCAAGACCACTGAGTTCGCTCCCGGGCCGAAGAGGGCGACTGTCCCGGAACCAAAGACAAGGCCTCCGCGGTAGTCGGAGAAGGAGCCCTTGGCATGAATGGTGCCACCGGTCACAGCAAGGGTGAGATCAAAGGGACGATTGGCAAAGTAGAGGCCGCCATTGTGGAACCAGACATCTCCACCGCTCATGGTGATCCCCGCCACAGCAGAATAGGCCACATAGGAATCGCCTATACCGCCATAGACGTTGATGGTGCCGCCATTGTTCAGATAGAAGTGGCCATTGAGATCGGTCCATTGAGCGGAATCCTGGGTGAGATTGATGATGCCATTGGGATTCACGTAGAAGTTCCCCCAGATCCCGTCTTGAGAGAGATCAAGGGCGGTGAAGGTACCACTCAGCACATCCACCGCTCCGGCTGTCCAGGTATAGCTATTGCAAGTCACAGTTGTGTAGGTGCCGCTTACCCTCAAAGCACCGCCACTTTTGTTTATAACCAGGTTGTTGAAGGTCTCAGAGTTATCAAAATACTGATGTGCTGATCCATTCAAGATCACGGTTCCAGTGCCTTCTACAAAGGCTGCGGGGCCCACATAGTTTCTCCAGTTTCCACCCATTTTCAAGGTCTTTGAGCCGGAATTGAGCGTCCCGGAATTGATGTAGAGGTTGCCCAGGACCTCGGCATCTGCGGATAGGGTCACGGTGCCGGCGGTTTTGTTTATTTTGAGATCGTTCAGATAGTTGCCACTGTCCTGGAAATTAAGCACAGCAGCGCTGCTACCCTCAAAACTCAGGGTTCCGCTGCCGAATGTGACCAGGCCTCCGGTATAGGAATTGAGGCTGCCCTTCAGAATTGTGGCTCCCGTATAGTAGTGGACGCTGGTGCTGCCGTCATAAGTCCAGAAACCGCCATTTATCGTGAGCGGCTCAGTATTCTGACTGCTGAAGCCGAAGGTGGAGCCGGTTTTGTTGGAGCGCAGATTATTAATTGAGGTCGTGTCAAAGCAGCGGATGTAGGAAGGGCTGGTTCCGTAAAATTCCAGATAGCCGTTGTTCATGTCCACATTGCTGCCGTTATGAAATTCCACGTCGCTGGCCACATAGATCTGCGCGCTGAAGGCACTAATATTGGTACTGGATCCAGACCGGAAAAATAGATCTGCACCTACACGCAATTTCGCATAGTCGTCATTCATCACCAGCACCCCGTGAATATCGGCATCTACCAGCACATTCAAAGTTCCTGCACCAATGGTGATGGAGCCACCGGGCTTGACAGTCAGATTTTTACAGGTGGCCGTGGTGGTGGAAACCATAGGGTTTCTTACCAATCCACCCGGAATCTCTACATATTGGCCAGAGGTAGGCACGGAGTTCAGGCTCCAATTGGCGGCTGTAGCCCAAGCCGTGCTGCTGCTGCCATCCCACACATTTGGAGCGGTATTGCGCACAGTAAAGGTAATGCTGGGGTTTCCAGCGGCTCCAATATCCGTAATCACCAGATTGCCGTCCAGGGAGGTGCTGGAGTTTGAATAGAGCCAGGGCTTGGGATTGGTTTGGTTGTAAATAGCACCACGGTTCACATTGGAGGCAAAATTGGCGTTATTGATCACCCCATTTGCCGCAATGGTCCCCCCTGGGCGATAGACGTAGATCTCGTCGGGTGGCCCATCCTTGTTGCCCCCTACCGGTGAGCCGCCAAAGCTGGTAATCACCCGATAGATGATCAATCCGGAGGCTGGGATGCCCGATTCATAGCGTCCGGTATCCCTCCTATACTCCAGCACATAATACTGATTCGGCTGGGTGGAAGCAATCCTGTAACTGGCATAGGGATTCTGATCGATCGCCGCCAGGGTATATTGGGTGGGCGTCGCATTGGGTAAGATCGTGGGGATGGTCGAGAACCAGGTTCCGTATTTCCATTTTTCATAGGTAGTTTGATGCTGGGCCCTATCGCTTGCCATCAAGCTCCACAATCCCACGGGGGTATTACCATCGTTTACATAATGATAAAGATCAGGAAATCCGATCATGTGTCCCATCTCGTGGCAGATCACGCTGGTGGCGAGCCCTCCCTCAAAGTTCTTGGTGTAGCGCCGGACCGAGACACCATTGATCGTACCCAGTGACCCGGTCCAAGTAGTATTGGCAGACCAGAGTAAGTCGCCCCAGCTATCCGTCGCACCTCTGAAAATAAAGGTCAGCGCATCTACGATGTTGTCATTATCATTATCTAGATTGATGCTGTTCGGGACGAGGGGATCCAGCAAGCCGATGAGTTCCCCCATCAAAGCGAATTCGCGAGCATTCCTTTGGCTTGAATCTACATAGCCACCAGGATTGGTGACGACATTGAAAGGGCTGTAATATCCCCGGCTGTGGCTCACCCGGAGCGAAAGTACATTAGCCCCGCTGGCACGATAGAGAAAAGTGTTTATATCCAGCTGCCCCTGCGAAACCTCATCATAATAGTCTGCCAGAGACTGCTGTGTAGTAGAATTGAATAGATTGTTGTACGTGGCAAAGGAGGTAGAGCTGGGAAATTCCGTTTGGTCAAAAAACCTCACAAAAGCCACGATATTGTTCAAAGTGCCGGTCGGAGAACCACGATTCCCGTTATTGACGTTTCGCAATTGTTCTTGAAAGCGCTCTTTGATGCTTTCATCGTATAAAAATAGATTGGGCTGAATGCCCAGGGCGGCAGGATCCACTGTGCCCACCACGTAATCCGAAGCTGCTATCGAACGTCCATCCGGCACCGCATAAACGGCATAACCCGTCTCAGGATGCAGCAGGATGGTATATCCCTTTTCGTCATGAACCCGGTGATAGTATTCATCTCCGCTCACCAGCAGGGATAGCTTGGCGCCATTGGGCTGAATATATTCAGTAGGCTGATTTTCAACCAGATTGGCTGAAATCGGCACAAAACATAATAACAGTAAGGTTACGAATAATGCAGTTCGCATCTCATTCTCCTTTTGCCTGCAGATTCTCTCCTTCGCTCTCCTCAATTTTCAATATATTACGAAATACGTTTATCATTTTTAAGCATTGCTTGGAATATCAGATCTCTGAGAAAGGACATTCCTATACATTCATTTTTTGGGATAGACTATTTCTGTGTATCACTATTTCATCGTTTCTTGATATCAGGTATCACAGTTTCCCAGACACAATCTAAGCAGATTTGGGCATAGAACAAGTTCAATTTGGGATTTTCTGCGTTTTTCATCAAACCAGACCATCAAAGTCAGTCTCTTTGTATGCTGATATTTACAACTATCTTATGAACGCTGTTCGGCACGATATAGAAGGAGGGCCCGGAGATCCGGACCCTCCGCAGACTTGCTGTTCTGATCTTAGTTTACGGTGCCACCACTGCTACCTTGTAAAAGGCACGGGGATTGGCAGAAGCGCCCACCCAGTACATATTATCTGTGCTTGCTTTCAGGGTGAAGGTGCCGTCCGGCGTATCACTGGAATAGATCCTGAACTGGGTGAAGGGACCTGCGTAGCTCCACCAGAGGCGGATGTTAGCAGCTCCCAGTACTTCGATCTGGAGATCCGTGATCGGTGCAGCACTTTCGCCGCCCCAGAATATCCGGTTATTGGGATCCCATTCATAAGCAGCACCGCTAAAATCACCGCTAGAATTGGTGAGGGTTACTGTGCCCTGATTCTGGGTCTTGGACAGATTATAGGATCCGGAAGCGCCAAGAATAGGGAAGGAGGCGTGGTCGATAGTGATGTCTTGGCTATTGTTTACAGTCAGCAGTTTGCTGGAGGTCGCTCCATTCTGGAAGCTGCAATAGTCGAAGGCGTGGGCAAGATCTACCGTGGCTCCGTTTTTGACGTTCACTCCATCGCTGTTCATATACTTGAAGGTAGTGTAGGCCGCGCTGATGGTGCCTCCACTTTCCACATTGAAGCCATAGCTGCCGTAAACCTGATTGCGGGTCACCAGGATTCCCCGAGTCCCAGTACCCAGTGCAAAGAAGACGCCGCGGTTGTAGATGGAGATGCTTTTGCCATTTGATATCTTCAACACCGAGTCTAATGTCAGGATGAGAGAGCCATAGACACCGATGTCGCCACCTACCGCCATAGTGTGATGATTGGCGGTTATTTTACCGCTTGTGATGGTAATATTGCCGGTAATGCTGATATCATCCTGCAGATAGACAGTGTCTGAATCGGAGTTTTTCTGGACATAGTAGTTTGTGAGGTAGTTGCCACCCGTTACTTTGAGGGTGGGATCGCCCGTACCGACCTGGTATAATCCTCCGCTGTCACCGGTGGGATGGTAAGATCCATTGGCAATCGCTGAGAATCCCTTTCCTACTTTAACCTGGGCATTGTAGAAGGTCCGGTTCGCATGAGACAGCATGTTCAGCGTTTTATAGCTGATCTGAAACACTCCGTTCGTGATGTTCACTGCTCCGGCGAGATCCACCACATAAGGTGCTGCCCAGGGGGCATTGTTTTTGAACACGCCCTGATCCACAAGCAGAGAGCCGGAGCTGTAGGTCTGGAATAAACCATGCACGAGGGCAGTTCCGGGGCCGGTGATCAGGCTGCCATGAAGCTCAAGATCTCCAGCGATGGTGAAC
Organism: Candidatus Cloacimonadota bacterium; assembly: GCA_020532545.1. Classification (GTDB taxonomy): domain Bacteria; phylum Cloacimonadota; class Cloacimonadia; order Cloacimonadales; family Cloacimonadaceae; genus UBA5456. The sequence goes on from JAJBAW010000002.1 coordinate 69,615, forward strand.
GTACCACCAGCACCCAATTGGATGGTTCCGGTTTCGTTAATGATGCTGTCCCCTGATACTGTGCAATCGCTTTCGCGCAGATTCAGGGTGTTTTCACCATAAACCGTCAGATTCTCGTTCACCAACAAAATGCCGGGATCCAAACCGTAATTAAAGTGCGTTTCAGGGTCTTCCTCCGTGCCATAGATTTCCAGATTGCCAAATCTGGCGGTGGGGGAGCTACTTTTCAGACTACCACCATAATAGCTGTCAATGCGGGTGGTACTGCCGGTGAGATCAACCTCGCAGCCATTTGCAAAGAGCCAGCTACCACCGCAATAGATAACCCCAGCACTCACATTAGAGCTGGATGTATTTTCCCAAATGATATCACCATCAACGTCCAGCACCCCGGCAGTAATCATTTTCACAGTCCCCCAGATCTCCAGGTCATTATAGACGGTGATGGTTTGGGAATTCACATCGAAGGTCCCGCTCTGGATGGTAAGGCTTCCATTGATCTGTAGATTAGTATTGGCCGTGATGGAGTTCTCCCTGAGATCTCGTGTCCAGCTGCGGCCGCGGTAACTGATGGTCTGTGGTTCTTGCGGACTTTTTGCGGCTGGCGCGCCGGCTTTGTCGATGGCAAGATTATAGAATCTGGAGCCAGCTCCCAAGGTTACTGCGTTCGCTCCGGGGCCCTCGAGGACGACTGTCCCGGAACTGAAGATGAGGCCCCCACGGTGATCGGAGAAAGAGCCGTTGGCATGAATAGTGCCACCAGTCACAGCGAGAGTGAGATCAAAGGGACGATTGGCAAAGTAGAGGCCGCCATCATGGAACCATAGATTTCCACTATCCATGGTGATCCCGCCAGCATAAGAATAAGCCACATAGGAATCGCCGATACCACCATAGACGTTAATCGTCCCACCCCCGTTCAGATAGAGGTGGCCGTTGAGATCGGTCCATTGATCAGAACCCTGGGTGAGATTGATGGTGCCGCCCGAATTGACGTAGAAGTTTCCATAGATCCCAGGCTGAGCGAGATCGTTTGCAGTGAAAGTACCATTCAATACATCCACTGCTCCCCCCATCCAGGTGTAGCTGTTGCAGATCACATTAGCGGAAGCACTGTTTACTCTCAAGGCACCGCCACTTTTGTCGATAACCAAGGCGTTAAAGACTTCAGAATAATTCATATACTGATGTCCTGACCCATTCAGGATCACGGTTCCGGTGCCTTCAATGAAGGCGGTGGGACCAACGTTGTTTATCCAGCTTCCACCCAGGATTATGGTGTTTGAAGCTGAATTGAAGACCCCGGACTGGATGGTGAGAGTGCCCCTGACCTCAGCGGCAGTAGCGCTCAGCAACACTGTGCCGCTGCCGTTTTTGTTGATTTTGAGATCGTTAACATAGTTACCGGTATCCACCAAGAAGAGGCCGGAATCTTGAGCGCCCTCAAAACTAAGTGTCCCGCTGCTAAAGGTGACCAAAGCTCCGGAAAAGGATATGAGGGTGCCCATAATGACTATTTTCTGTGAAGAATAATGGCCACTGGTGCTGCCGGCATAAGTCCAGAAATCGCCGTTGATCGTAAGGGGTGCAGTGCTGTCACTGCTGATGGCGATGCCGGAGCCGGTTTTATTGGAGCGCAGATGATTGATGCTTGTAGCTTGGTAGCAACGCAGATAGGAGGGGCTGGTTCCAATAAATTCCAGATAACCAACGTGCATCTCCACGTGGCTGCCAGACAGAAACTCGACGTCGCCGGTCACATAGACCTGTCCTTGTCCGGCAAAATATGTGCTTGATCCGGAATGGAAGAAGAGATCGTCCCCCACATACAGTTTACCTGCGTCGTCGTTCATCGCCAGCAGCCCGTGAATATGGACATCTGTGATCACCCTGAGGGTTCCCACGCTAATCGTAAAGTAGGCGCCGGGCTTGACGGTCAGATCTTTACAGGTGGCCGTGGAGGTCGAAACCACAGGGAAGTTTGGTAGTCCATTGGGAATCTCTACATACTGGTTATTGGTGGGCACGGAGTTTAGGCTCCAATTGGAGGCTGTATTCCAAGCATTGCTGACGCTGCCGTTCCATACATTTGGAGCGGAATTGCGAACCTTGAAAGTGATGCTCGTGCCTCCGGATTCTCCAATATCTGTGATCACCAGGCTGCCGTCCAGAGAAGTATTGGAGCTCGAATAAAGCCAGGGCTCGGGGTTGGTGCTGTCGTAGATGGCATCGCGGTTCACGGTGGAAGAATAGTTGGCGTTATTGATCACTCCATTTACCGTGATGGTACCGTTGGGGCGATAGATGTAGATCTCGTCGGGCGGACCATTCCTATTGCCAGTTACCGGTGAGCCCCCAAAGCTGCTCATCACCCTATAGATGATCAGTCCCGAGGCTGGAATGCCAGATTCATAGCGTCCCGTATCTCTGCGATACTCCAGCATGTAATATTGATTCGGTTCGCTGGAAGCGATCTTGTAACAGGAATAAGGATTCTGGTCGATCGCCGTCAGGGTATAAGTTGTGGGTGTGGCAGAAGGTGTGATCGTGGGAATGGTGGGGAACCAGGTTCCATATTTCCATTTTTCATAGGTGGTTTGGTGCTGGTTGTTGTCGTTTGCCATCAAGCTCCATTGTCTCACCGGATGGAGGCCATCGAGGGAATAATGATACAGATCGGGAAATCCGATCATGTGCCCCATCTCATGACAGATCACGCTGGTTTCAAGACCTGCCTCAAAGTTCTTGGTATAGCGCCGGACCGGGACTCCATTGATAGTACCCTGTGAACCACTCCAAGAGACATTGGAAGACCAGAGTAAGTCACCCCAGCTATCCGTAGAACCTCTGAAGATAAAGGTTAGCGCGTCGTTGATATTGTCATCATCAGTATCCAGATCGATGCTGCTGGGGACGAGGGGATCCAGCAAAGCGCAGAGTTCCCCGATCAAAGCGCTTTCGCGAGCATTCCTTTGGGTAACATTCTCATAGCCATCAGGATTGCTCGTAGCATTGTAAGGGCTGTAATATTCCCGGTCGTTGCTCACCTGGATCGAAACGACATTAGCCCCGCTGGCACTGTAGAGATAGGAGTTTATATCCAGTTGCCCCTGCGAAACTTCATCATAATAGTCCGCCAGAGATTGCTGTGTAGTGGAATTGAATAAATTGTTATACGTGGCAATGGGGGTAGAAGCAGGGAATTCCGTTTGGTCAGAAAATCTCACAAAAACCACGATATTGTTGAAAGAACCGGTCGGGGAAGCGCGATTTCCGCTATTGGCATTTTGCAATTGCTCCTGAAAGCGCTCTTTGATGCTTTCATCGTATAAGAATAGCCTGGGCTGGATGCCCAGGGTGGCGGGATCTACCGTTCCTACCACGTAATTGGAAGCTGCTATCGAGCGTCCATCCGGTACTGCATAAACGGCATAACCCGTCTCAGGATGCAGCAGGATGGTATAGTCGTTTTCGTCATGAACCCGGTGATAGTATTCATCTCCGCTCACCAGCAAAGATAGTTTGGCGCCATTGGGTTGAATATATTCAGTAGGCTGATTTTCAACCAGATTGGCTGAAATCGGCGCAAAACATAATAAAAGTAAGGCCATAAATAATGCAGTTCGCATTTTATTCTCCTTTTGCCTGCAGATTCTCTCCTTCGCTCTCCTTTATTTTAAATATATGACGAATTGCATTTATCGACTTTGAGCATGTGGTGGAAGATCAGGCGTCTGTAAAAAGATATCCCTCTGCATTCACTTTTTCAAGTCAACTATTCTCTAGTGTCACAATTTCACCGTTTCCATTAATCGAGTATCACGCTTTTCTGATTACAATCTAAACTGAGTTTGGCCGGGAACAAATAATAAATTTGAAATATCCTTCGAATACTGATAGTTACAGCAATCATGTGAACTGCATTCATCTGTGAGCGGGACATAATATTAAAGTTGTCACCTGCCCAAATCTGCTTAGTTGGTAATTTCGATAGCGTGATCCTCGACTACAGACCCATAGGTTAAATGAATAGCTGATCTGCACTATGATCGGCCCTTTGCCCTAAAAAGTGCCGTAGCTACGGTATTTTTACATGAAAGCTGTGAGTCTTGGAGTTCAAAGTGCCTAAGATAACTATCAATTTACCATGAGCTTAGCGGCATTTCGGACTTCAAGCGGCAGTGGAAAACGTTGTCGACGGCTGTTGAAGTCCATTCCGGCCTGTTATGATCGCTAACACTGAAATAATCGAAGCCGGATTGAACTCCAACGCCTTTCATGGTCCGTAGCGAAAATGTGTTTGCAGTCAAGTTCAGATAGCAACAGAGTACCACACAAGGAATTGAGTGCCATAGCTACGATATTTTGGATAGCCCATGAGGACGCCATTTCGGATAAAAGCCCCCCGCTCACGCTTCCCCCGAATTCGGCTTTAGCGAAGTTTCACATCGAGATGACTCGAAATCTCAAGTCATCTCGAGTTAAAAACGCCTTAAGATCACGTCCATGGCACAGGGTAGGGTCAGGAGATCAGGCATGATCCCACAGGGCACCATGATTTGCCTATTCTTTCTCCAGGAACTTTTCCAGCCGCGCAAAGACCTCTGGAGATAGCCTCTTAGCCTTGCCTTCACTGGCATGCACCACCGTGAAATTGGCCACAAAACAGAGATCACCTTTGGAATCGTAAACTTCCTGTTTCCAGAAGCCTTTGAGGCGATTGATCTCATAAAACCAGCTTTTGACCGTGACCTTATCCTCCAGCTCCAGAGCCTTGAGATAATCGAGCTCATAGCGCAGCACAAAAAGCTGGATATTCATCTTCAGCAGCAGGGTAATGGGCATACCCATCTCCACCAGGGCATCGCTGCGGGCGGCCTCCAACATCATCAGGTAATTGGCGTTGTTCATATGGCCATAGATATCGCATTCATAGCCATAGATTTTCTTGGTAAATTCAAAGATCATTGCAATCCTCTCCTTTTTGCTTGACCGATAGCGGCAAATAAATAATCTTGGCGCAAATATCAGTATAGACAGAGGATTTTATGAGCCAGAAAAAAGTCAACCCCAAAATGCGGCCCCTGCCCAAAACTGCGGATATCACCGCCAGGCCGCTGATCGCGAGTAAATACCTGCCTTGGATTTTCATTGCGCTGCTTTTTATCATCGTTAGCGCTTTATATTTTCCCATAGCATACCAGAATATGGAGCCCCAGCCCACTGATATCAGTCAATGGCGCGGCGCTTCCAAGAGCATTGTGGATTACAATGCCGAGCACAAAGATAAGGCACTCTGGACCCAAAATATGTTCTCCGGCATGCCCTCTTATATGATTTCTTTCCCGAATCGTTATCCCTTTTTGGAGTCAGTCACTCGCCTTACGGATAAGGTGATCAATTGGCGCATCTTCCTGCTGTTCATCGGAGGTCTGGGGATCTTTGTCCTGCTCAGGCATCTGAAAATGGACCCCTGGATCTGCTTTTTTGGCGCAATCGCCTTCGTCTTTTCCTGTCACTGGTCCGGACTTTTGGAGATTGGACACAATACGAAGTTCCGCGCCATCATGTATATTCCCTGGGTATTCTGGGCAGTTTTAAAACTAAAAGACAAGCCTGATCTGCTCTCACTGGGGCTCTTGGCTACCTTCCTGATCACTCAGCTTCGGGAAAATCACCCGCAAATCACCTACTACCTCTACCTTTTTATCGGCATGTATTGGATCTATCAATTGATTGAAAGCATTAAAACCAAGGATCTGAAGAAGTTCGGCATCTGGACTCTGCTCTTGATTCTGGCCTTGGGACTCACGGCGCTGGCAGTGATGAATCCCTACCTGAGCACCATGGAATACAGCCAATACACCATGCGGGGCGGAGCGGAAGGCTTGGACAAAGCCTATGCCCAGGGTTGGAGCTTCCACCCAAAAGAGATTCTGGGCTTTATCATCCCGGATTTTTGGGGCGGAATCAATCAAAACTATTGGGGATATATGCCCTTTACACAGGTCTATAACTACTTTGGCCTCGTAGTCCTGGCCTTTGGCGTGCTGGCTTTGTGGGGCAAAAGAAAAGGCCTGGCCATCTTCCTCTGGGTCAGTAGCTTCATCTTTACGCTGATGAGTTTTGGCAGTGCCACGCCGGCTTTATCCGATCTCTTTTTCAAGTATCTGCCCATGTTCAACAAATTCCGCGTGCCATCTATGACCTTGATTATCGTGCAGTTCAATGCTGTGATCCTGGCTGCTCTGGGGCTGAAAAGTGTGATTGACAATATCGGTAATACCGTCTGGCAAAAGCGCTATTTCCGGATCTTCTGGGTCTGTGGCGGAATCTATATCCTCTGGCTGCTCTTTGCAAAAAGCATCTTCGCCGGCCTCTCTTTTACCACCCTTGCCGAGCAGGCACGCTATCAGCAGGCCAATGCTCTCAGCCAATTGGAAGGGCTCAAAGCCGTGCGTCTGGAAGCTCTTTCGAAGAGCGGATTCCTGGCTCTGATGTTTCTGGCCGTCAGCGCTGGCATGGTTTATCTCACCAGTATCAAAAAGCTCAAACCAGCCATTTTTGTTCTGCTCCTCACTTTCATCGTCTTTTGGGATCTCTGGCCCTATACTGGCAAACATCTCAGAAAAGAGACCTTAAAGCCACTCAGCGCCCGTGCAGATACCTTCCAAAAGCAGGATTACGATGTGTTTCTACTGAAAGATGAAGACAACTATCGTATCTATCCCTTTAATACAAACCAAATCCGCCCGGCCGGGGAATGGGCCTACTATCACCAGAGCATCGATGGCTATTCTGCTGCAAAGCTGAAGCGTTACGACGATGCCCTCAAGACCATCACTGGCGATTCCAGCAGAGACGGGGAGTTCATCCGCTATCTAAGAGGTGTCTTCCAGGAAATACCAGTGGAAAATCCCACTCCCGTGCTGAATATGCTCTCCACCAAATACGTGATCGTGCCGGATTCCCTGCCTTATGGCTCCTTTTTGCAGAATCTGCGCCCGGTATTTTACAATGGACGCGTCTCTATCTATGAAAACCTGATGCATCTGCCGCGGGCCTGGTTTGTGCAAGATATCAAGGTGGTGGACAGTGCTGAAGAGGCTCTGGCTGCTTTGTGGAATCCTGATTTTGATCCGGCTACCACGGCGATTTTGGAAAGCCCGGTGGCAAGCTTTAGCCCTCCCAATGATGCCAGAGTGAAGCAAGCTGTGGCGGGTGCGCATGAACTGGTCTATGAATACATTAGTGATACAGACGCCTTTTTGGTGCTCAGCGAGGTTTATTATCCTGCGGGCTGGAAGGCGTATTTGGATGATGTGGAAATCCCCATTCAGCCCACAAACTACATCCTGCGCGGCCTCAGTGTCCCCGCTGGGCAACACACCGTAAAGCTGATCTTGCAGCCCAAAAGCTACAGCCGCAGCGTAAAACTCAGCCTGGCCGGTCTGCTGCTCACCGTATTGGCACTGCTGGCAGGACTCGCCTGGCAGATTATGAGGCGCAGGAAAGAAGTTTCAGCTTGACAGCAGAGCCAGCTTTTCAGCTTGGTAGTACTAAACAAAGCTTTTGCATCAAAGGAAAAGTATATTCATGAAAGAACGACTGAAATTAAGCAAAACCAAGAAAGATAAATTGGGCGATATGCCCAATCTCACACCCGTGCCCGAAGATAAGAAGTTTCACAAGCGCAAACCCGGTCTGCAAGACTGGACGGAGGCCATCCTCTTTGCCTTTGTGGTGGCGATGATTATCCGTAATTATACCTTTCAAAACTTCATGATTCCCTCTTCTTCGATGGAGCAAACTCTGCTCACCGGGGACTTTTTGGTGGCAAACAAGCTAAAATACTATTTTACCGATCCCAAACGCGAAGATATCGTCACCTTCCGCTACCCCAAAATCGAGACCAATACTCCCGAACATCCCGAATATGAGAAGCAATTTATCAAGATCTTCGACCCCATCTATATCAATAAGGCGCATGCCTTTTCGAAGTTTCCGCTCACCGCTTTCCATGTCAGCTATTATGCCCGCAGAAATGTGGTGAAACGAGTAATCGGCATGCCCGGAGACATTGTGGAAATCAAGGATAAGATCGTCTATCTCAATGGCGAAGAATTTGACCGCGGCTATGAATGCTACGGCGTGGCCTATCCCAGTCCACCGCAATCTCCCAGGCTGGTGCAGGATTCCCGCTTTGCCGAAAATTACATCGGGGTGATCAGCCTTTTGGATTGGTATGAACCGTATCGCGTGGATGAGGAAGGCCCGGAAGGCCGGAAACACTACAACAGGGATTGGTTCGGCCCCGTCAAAGTCCCTGAAGGGAAATACTTTGTGATGGGCGACAACCGCGATGTGAGCGAAGATAGCCGCTATTGGGGATTTCTGGACCGCACCGATATTACCGGCTCACCCTGGCTGATCTTCTGGTCTCGTGGGATAGAATTCAATAAGCTTTATGACGCCCCACATATACGGTGGAACAGGATCTTCAGGTTCGTCCGTTAGGGCTCTACATCCACATCCCGTGGTGCTTGAGCCACTGTGGATACTGTAGTTTTTTTACGCAGAAATACAGCCGGAAAGCCAGCGATGACTATTTCCGGCTGCTGATTTCGGAGAAGAATGCCCATCTGAAACGCGGCTTGGGCGAGCTCTCCACAGTTTACTTTGGTGGGGGAACTCCTTCACTACTCACCTCGCAGCAGATTTCTGAACTGCTTTCTGGCCTGCCTTTGGCTGTGAATGCCGAAATCACTATGGAAACCAATCCCATTCAGATTACGGATAGCTTTGCAGAGGAGCTGCGCAAAACTCCGGTGAATCGCCTGTCTTTGGGTCTGCAATCCATGCGGGATGAAGAGCTTGCCTATCTGCAGCGCAAGCATCGTGCCGCTGATATTCCGGCTAAAGTGAAGCTCCTGCAAGAGGCCGGGTTTGACAATATCTCCGGCGACTATATTTATGGCCTGCCGGGTAGTGATCTGGGGGACCTGGATCTGGCACTTGCGCCATTGCTACAGCTTCCTCTGCAACATATTTCCTGCTATCTGCTGGAGATCTATGAGGATAGCGCCTTGGCTCCGGATATCGGTCTGCTGCCTGCGGATGATGTCCTGGCACAGCAGTATTACAGGATGCGGGAGCTGGCTACTCAGGCTGGCTTTGCGCAATATGAGATCTCGAACTTTGCCCGCCCCGGCCATGAATCCAGACACAACCTTTTGTACTGGCAGGGCGATGACTGCCTGGCCTTAGGAGCCTCAGCCTGCGGATACTATAAGGGCCTCAGATACTGTCATCCTGCGGATTTGGAGGACTATGCCCAGATAGTGGGATCCGGCGAACTTTTTGCCGATGAAGACCCGCTGGCCGATGCTATCCCAGATTATATCATGATGCGCCTGCGGCTGATGAAAGGACTGTCGATCAAGGAGTTCCAGAGCCGCTTTGGGCAGGATTTCAGAGCTGGACGTCAGGCCAAGCTGGAGCGGCTTTCGTACCTGGGCTTGATCAGGGATGATGGCGACAATGTCCGTCTCTCGGAGGCTGCGCTCTTCATCTCAAATGCCGTGATCGCTGAGTTGCTATGACCTTGGAAGCCTTCCTGGACATCCTGCGCCCAGCGCTGAAAGGCAGCGATTTTGTGGGCAAGACCTATCTGGTGGGTGGAGTGGTACGCGATCTGCTCTTGGGCAAGCAGGATTTCACCGACTTTGACCTCTGCATAGAAAAGCGCTATGGCGGACTGAAGCTGGGCAAATTCCTCCAAAACAAGCTAGAGCTCCAGAGCTATGAAGTTTTCCCCAGATTCGGCACCGTGCGCATGAAGCTGCAGGGGATCAGCCTCGATCTGGTGCAAACCCGCTGTGAGACTTACACAGAAGGCAGACGCTTTCCGCGAATCCGCTATTGTCCGATCGCTGAGGATGTTTGGCGTCGGGATTTCACGATTAATAGCCTGTATTTGGAGCTCTTTTCAGAGAACATTCTGGATCCTTGTGGACAGGGGAAGATGGACCTAGAAGGCAGATTGATTCGCACCCTGCGTGACCCTCTACTGGTCTTCTCCGAAGATGCCTTGCGCATACTCAGGGCCATCCGTTTTGCCGGCACTCTGGATTTCGATCTGGAAGAGGAGACCTATACCGCCATCCGCGCGCTGGCTGCCAAGGTGCAAAAGCTGAGCGCCAAAGCTCAGAGCCAGGAACTGGGCAAGATGGATCTATCGAATAGCCGGGTACAGCTTTTGCTCGAAGAGAGCGGCATCCAAAATTATCTGAACTGACCGGCTGCCAGGCTTCCTACTTCAGCAGGATCATCTTACCGGTAGAGCTATATTTCCCCGTCTGCATCTTGTAATAATAGTATCCTGAGGCCATCCGGTCTCCCGCCTGATTCTTACCATCCCAGAAGGCGCTATTGCTTCCGGCAGGCTTGCTTTCGTCCACCAATACTCTCACCAGTTGCCCCTTGAGATTGTAAATCTCGATCTTAACCGGCTGGCTGTCCTTGAGCTGATAGTGGATGGTAGTCTGCTCCCGGAAGGGATTGGGATAGTTCGCCAACAGCCTATCGGCAGCAGGGGACAGGGAATCATCCGCATTGCTCACAGGCTCTGCTCTGATCTCGAGATTGTCTATCATCAGATCGTTATCGCCATTGGAACTTACGGTGGATTCTCCATAAAAGCCGATATAGACCACACCCACCAGGCCTTTGAGCGAGATGGTGACATTGGTGCCGTAGGTGGGAATGTAGTTCAGAACGGCTTCGGAGCCGGTGTTGTTCCACTCCCTCAGCAAAACGGGGCTGTGCATCAGGGCATTGCTGCTGGCAAGCACCAAAAAGCGGTCATCCTCCTGCGTCCCTCTGGGTGGATCGTTCGTATTCCAATCCATAAAAGCGAGGTCAAAATTGAGCTCATAATCACCTTGGGAGAGATCGATGGGAGGCGAGACCAGCCAGCCCTGGCGAAACATGCCATAGATATTGAGCACAGCAGCTTTGTTCTCCGGAACCGTGCCATTCAACCATCTTTTCTGTTCCCACTGCGGAGTAGTGTCCGAGGGATTGGGGAAAAGGCCATGACGCTGGGTGAAGCCTTCGGGCATCCAGTCCGAACTGCTGGTACCAAAGTTTTCCGTCCAGGGGAAGTCGGTGATCGGGCTTCGATAGTCCCCGATTGTGCCGGCCATCAGTAAACAGGTGGCCATCACATTCAAAAGTGCGATTATTATCAGTTTGTTTCGCATATCTATCTCCTTGTTTGGGGGTTCAGCTTGTGGCAGATGTGGATATCGCTTTATCCCGCAATATCTTCAGCACAGATCATAGCCAAGTTAGCTAAAACCTCTACTCTCACTATATAATATAAGCCGATATCCTGTAAAGGGAAAGCTATAATTCTGTCCTGCAGAGCCTGAAACCGATACCCTTGAGGGCGCTGGCCGGATCGTTGAAGCCTCGAAAAGAATTCCGGCAGAAAGTGGCATTGCTCTCCCAATATCCGCCCCGTCTCACACGGTCTGTGCGATTGGTCTGGCTAGCGGGACCATGGGGATTGGTGGCAGGGCTGCTGCTGTATGCGCCATAGACGTCCCAACACCACTCATACACATTGCCGCTCATATCATAAATACCCAGGGCATTAGGGGCTTTGCCGCCCACTGGCTTTGAACCGGTGGCGTTATCTGTGTACCAGGCCACGGTATCGATGGCATCTGTGCCGCTATAAAGATAGTCTGGCTCACTGCTGCCTCCACGCGCGGCATATTCCCACTCCGCTTCGGTGGGCAGACGATAGCCGTTTGCCTCCCAATCGCAGCTTACATCATTCCAGATGGCATTATTGGTGGCAGGGATTCCTCCCCAAGTATTCGGATCCGTGGAGCCGGAGATCGTATAGACCGGAGTGAGCTCTTCAGCTATACTGCGTAGATTGCAGAACTTGAGTGCAGAATACCAGGACACAGAATAGGCGGGATAATTCGACCCATATCCATATTCTACACCCGAATTATAACCCATAACGGCATAATATTCTGCCTGCGTAACCTCATACCTATCCATGTAATAAGAACTTAAAGTAACGCTGTGGGTGGGACGTTCAGAGTTCTCTCCCACTTGTCTGGTATCCCCCATAGTGAAGGTACCCCCCAGGATGTGGACAAAATCGGCAGGAACTATGGTATATTCTGCGCTGACAATATCCGAGGATGTGTACAGATACTTGTAGGCTCTGGCTTTCAGGGTGGTATCATGCAGAATAGAAACGGGCCTGGTATAGGCTGTGGAGTATTGATTGGGATCGGTGCCATCTGTGGTATAGCGGATTGTGGCTCCACTGGTGGCACAATCAATGGTCACAGACTGGGCCACATAATGAGTTCCGCCCAGGGGACTGAAAGTAGGATTCGCTACAGTATTCGGTTCATTGATCGTATAGCTGGCGGTAGCCATGGCGCTGTCCGTCCAGCCGGATCTGAAAGCTTTGGCTTTTATCGTGGTGTTGCGTCTTATATCCAGAGCGCCATTATAAACTGCAGAGGCCAGGGTGGGATTGCTGCCATCGGTGGTATAGCGGATCGTGGATCCTTCGGTAGCGCAGACGATGTTGATACTCTGCGCAGCATTATAAGTCCCTCCCGGAGGATAGAATACTGGCATGGCCACTGTTTGCGTATCACTGATTATGTAGATAGCCTGCGTGATGCCGCTTTCGTTCCAGCCGGCTTTGAAAGCTCTGGCTTGAAGCCGGGTGAAGCCGTTGATACTGATCGGGCCATTGTAAACTGTCGAACTGGCAATAGGTTCTTCGCCATCTGTAGTATAGCGGATTGTGGCCCCTGCGGTGGCGCAATTCATGAAAACGCTCTGCGCAGTTACATAATCCCCGCCGGGAGGATTAAAAGTAGGATTCGCTACATTCTCCAGGATAACTATCGAGTAGGTAGCAGATGCTATATCGCTGCTGGCCCAGCCGGATTTGAAAGCTTTGGCTTTCAGCGTGGTATTGCTGTACAGGTCGATATAGCCGCTGTAAACTCTCGAGCTGAAGGTGGGATCGCTGCCATCGGTGGTATAGTGGATAGTGGCTCCTGCGGTGGCGCAAGAGATGCTTATCCTCTGCAAACTGGTATAATCTCCACCCGGGATATTGAAATCGGGAGTCGCGACCTTTGGCAAGTCCTCGGTGCAGCTTGAAAGCACAAGCAATAGCACCATCAAGATGAAGATGCTCGAAAAGTATCTGTGTTTTTTCATAATATTCCTCTTTAAAAAACTATAATCCTGATCTGCACACGCGGAAGCCGATGCCTCTATAGGCACTGGCAGGATCGTTGTGCCCTCTAAATGGAATCCGGGAGTAAGTAGCGAGGCTCTCATAGTACCCGCCTCGCCTCAAACGGCTGGAACGGCCAGTATTGCTTTCAGGGCCATGAGGATCGCTGACAGCACTGCTCCCATATGCGCCATGCTCGTCCCAACACCATTCATACACATTTCCGCTCATGTCATAAAGACCAAGCGCATTAGGGGCTTTTGTGCCGACTGGGTGAGCATTTTGTCCGGAGTTTGAAAGATACCAAGCCACCTCGTTTATGGCATTTGAACCGCTATAGATATAGTCTGGAGTGCTGCTACCGCCCCGCGCCGCATATTCCCATTCCGCCTCGGTAAGCAAACGGTAGCCATTAGCAGACCAAGCGCAGAGCACAGCATTCCAGGTGACATCGTTGAGAGAGGGTACTGCTCCCCAATTGCTCGGATTCGTGGATCCGCTGATGGTATAGACTGGGGTGAGCCCCTCATTCAGGCTGCGTAGATTGCAGTATTTAAGCGCTGAATACCAGGAAACGAAATACACTGGATAGTTAGCACCGAATCCAAAACCTTGAGCCGGATTGTTTGCCATCACAGCCAGATATTCTGACTGTTTCACCTCGTATTTGCTTATATAAAAAGGACTCAGGCTTACGCTGTGAATGGGCAGTTCATCGCTCTCCCCTTCCCCTCTGGTATCTCCCATGCTGAAGGTACCGCCGGGGACATAGACAAAGCCTTCGGGCGCTATCCCATAGATCTCGGTGGCAAGGGGAGAAGGAAGCCACAGCTCTTTGTAAGCCCTGGCTTTCAAGGTGGTAGTAGTGCCAATGGTAATGGGATTGTTATAGAGCAAAGAGCTTTCATCGGGATCGCTGCCATCTGTGCTGTAATAGATGCTGGCGCCTGGGGTAGCAGAGCTGATGCTGACGATATATGGCGTCGAAGATGAGCCACCTTCAGGACTAAAAACCGGGCCTGCCACTGTGCCCATGACGGTATGATCCTCCGCCAGAACCCGGATGCGGTAAGTGGAATCATCAAAATCTATGCCTTCCGCCCCGGCATTCCAAATGATGTGTTTGGCTATGCCAGAGGCAATGCTATCTCCCATATCTCCGACAAGATTGGCGCTATTGGGCTGATAATCAAAAGAGCCGCCACTATTGACTGAAAGCAGCAGCGAGACTGTGGCAGGATCGTTATTGGCATCAAAGATATCATAGTGAATATCCACGATCTTGCTGCCATCCCTGCGCTGAAGAGCAGAGACATTATACACATCAGGCGGCATAGGCGAAGCCAGTGTTCTGCGCAAAGTGAAGGCATCCCAGTGCGCATATTTGCTAAAGCCATCGTAAAGAGCTTCCACCCTGAGCCTTACACTGCTGGCCTGGGCAGGAAGCTCTACGCTAAGACGTGTCCAGGCATTGGTATCCGGCTGCAGGTTTTGCCAATTTGTCCAAGTATAACCGTAGTCATATTCGATTGAGTAGCGGCTGTATTCTGTGGCAGGATCCAGGCTACTGCTAAAGTAATAGAAGTCTAAGGTGTAGAGGTAGCCGGCACTGAGCTGAACGCTATCAAACTCCAGAGCGTGGCTCTCATTTTGCAGATTCCAGCTTCCCCAATACCAATCTCCGCTGTAGGCATCTGCACCACCCAAGGCTTGATCAGTGGCCCCCCACCATACCGCGCGATTCGGTTTTGGATCCGGAATGGGGGTGAAATCCCAGTTGTCATTGGAGCTGGATTCAAAGCCCTGTTGCCAGACAGTTTCTGCTCCAAGGGAGAAGCTAAACATGATCAAGATCAGCAGTAGCGCCGTGCTTCGTAGCGCAGGACGCCGATCCTGCGGAACGTAAAGCTTTATTTTTGCAGGAATAGCATCCCGCACTAGGGATTTGGAGCCAGCTTTTGCAGGAACGGCGTCCTGCACTACGAAATTGCATCTCATTGCTTGCCTCCCCTCAGGATAGCTTTGGCCTCTATCCAGGGGATGCGCTGCGTCTTGCTTTCTTGCAGGAGAGCTTCCAAAGCCTGGATATCTTCCCGTGTATAATTCTTGTAAGCACTTACCTTGTAAAACATCTGATCCCGAAATTCCGCCACATCATAATGGGTGTATTGGGTAGTATAGCTGCGTCCTAAGAAGTAATAAAAGTGTTCATCATCCTCATAAGGGCTTTCATTGTAGAGGATGATGTAGCCATCCGGAATGATGGGGTTATTGTAGGGTGGGATGCTCTGAGTTACCTCTTCCCAGTTCAGCAAGGCATCCACGCCATTTGAGATATCCACTGTGAGCCCTTCGGGTATGGCCGGAGGGGCATAACTGATGCTGAAAAGACTTAGCGAGCTCACTAAAGCGCTATTGCCAAAGGTGTCACTGGCCTGAATCTGCACTTTGCCTCTCAGGCTTTGGCTAGCCGGAAGTTCCCAGGCATAGCTGCCTGAATTCGCAATAGCTTCGGCTATACTGACATAATCCACCCCACCATTCAGGCTGTACCAGAGCTCAATGCCATCCGGACCCAGATTTGTATCCACGGCATTCCACTGGATAGCAATGGTATCGCCAATGTACCAGCTTTCTCCACCATTGGGACTGATCAGTTCAAGGTAGGGGTCTATCGTATCCATTACAAAATCCGGGCTGTCACCATAGGAACTGAGCCCGCTGCAAAGTGTTAGCATGCTTATCAGCAGAGTAAACAATAGTACTTTCTTCATGTCTTCCTCCTTTTAAAGAAAAAATATATGATTAATCATTATGTTCAAGGTGCAATCCTGGCCACACGAAAGCCGATATCATTTTCCTCCAAATCAGGAGAATCGCGCGCCCAGTAGGAAATACGACAATATTCATAATAGGTGTCCCAGCTGCCTCCGCGAAACACTCGGTCACTTCCGCTATCTGCTCCATGGGGATTGTCCTGCGCATCACCTGCCTTGAAATCGGAGATATCCCAAACCCATTCCCAGACGTTGCCAGTCATGTCGTAAAGACCAAGTTCATTGGAAGCTTTGGTGCCTACTGATTTTGGGCCTCTGGGATCATCGTTTTCACTATACCAAGCCACTAAGTCTATGTCATTGCTTCCGCTATAGCTATAATCTTGTGTCTTCGTCCCACCTTTGGCTGCAAACATCCATTCCATATTCGTGGGCAGACGATAGCCCCTTGCTGCCCAGTTGCAGCTTACCTTGCTATGGTTGGCCCAATCCATGTCCCAGTCACCGGGCCAGCTATCAGGATCGTTCCCAGCGTCACTATACCCGTAACACGGCGTCAAGCCTTCCTGTAAGCTGCGGCGATTGCAATACTCAATGGCATTGAACCAGGAGACATAATAAACGGGATGATCGCTGCCAATTCCGTATTCTGTCGTGGCAGGATTGGTCCCCATCACCGCTTCATAATCTGCCTGAGTGAGTTCATGTTTGTCAAGATAGAAGCTACTTATAGTTACGTCATTTGTACCATTATAGAAGGTACCACCTCTCACGAGCACAAAGTTCTGAGCTGGTTCACCCGGCTCAGTTGTCTTCTTGCTGCAGCTTGATAGCAAGAGTAGCAGCAGGTTCAGGATGAGGACGATCACAAGTAATTTTTGCACTTGCATGATATCTCTCCTTTGAAGATATTGAGTTTGGTTATAGGGTCTGTCATCAGCGTATTTCAAGTCATATTGATCTTTTCACAATCTTTACCTGGATTCAAAAACTGTCAAGCTCAAAATCCCGATAGCCCATCTTATGCCGTTTTAGAACTTTATCATAGTAAAAAGCCAAGCTCTCCCTTGTGCGATGAACTTGATTCTAACAAGTGTTCGACTCGAGATCACTCAGATCTTCGAGTCATCTCGAGTCGAACGCCCGTTAAAAGCAAGTCGAACCGGAAGGCGGGAAATGGCAAGACCAGTATCCTGCCCACGCTTGGCTTCGAAAGATCAAGGAAAACGGAGCCTAAAAAAAACAGCTCTCCAGATGAGTCTCCAAAGAGCTGCTATTGCTACTGAATATTGATATGATCTATCTTTTATTCGATCTCGTCGTAAACGGAGCTGACGCGAAAGAATCTTTTGGCTGGGTTCTGTGGAGCAGTCCAGGAGCTTGCTCCGAAAACCCCGCTGCT
The DNA here is from genome assembly GCA_020532545.1 of Candidatus Cloacimonadota bacterium. Lineage (GTDB taxonomy): Bacteria > Cloacimonadota > Cloacimonadia > Cloacimonadales > Cloacimonadaceae > UBA5456. Next base: position 87,088 of record JAJBAW010000002.1, read on the forward strand.
GTCTTCAAGGTAGCTTCCGCCGGGCTCGGTGGCAGAATAGACCTTGTAGGTATCGATCCCGTAGAGCTCTTCCCAAGTAATGAAGACACTCCCATCTACTATATTGATGCTCAGACTTGCCGGCACTCCATTGGAAAATAAAACTTTGGCCGGAAAGCCCCAGACCCCGCTGGCCGTTTTGGCGCGCAGATACAGCGTTTGAAGGCCGTCCTCCACAGCACTCATGTCGCTGGGAATATCCAGGTTTAGAGTGGAGCCGGGGGTAACGCTGACCACTACTCCGTTGCCAAAGCCAGGGTCGGTGCCCACAAAGTATTCGATCTGGGTGATGTTCTGATAGGGCTCGGAAGGTTCCACCGCCTGGGGAATATAGAAGCTGTGGTTCTGAGGCAGGCCCCAGAGCCCAGAGGAGTTTTTTGCGCGTACATAGATGCGGTGGAAACCGGGATCGACGGCAGCACTGCTGATCAATTGGTTGATATCCACGTTGTTACGGGTATAGACCTGTGTAGCCAAGCCCTGACCCGGATCCGCATCGAAGAAATACTCGATCTGAGCTACGCTGCCATGTGGAGGTAGAATCTGGGGGCTGGGATGCGGTATGTAGAAATTGGCCCTTTGCGGCAGACCCCATTGACCCACCGAATTTTTGGCGCGTATGTAGATGCGATGGAAGCCGTGATCCAAGGCTGCGGTGCTAATCAGTGGGTTGAGATCCACTGTGTTTCTGCTGTAAAGCGGCGTTCCCTGTCCCAGTCCGGGATCGGAATCGAAGTAATACTCCAGTTCGGCTACCGTGCCGGAAAATAATACTCCGGAACCGATCAGGACCAGCATAATGACTGTGCTGCATAATGTTTTCATCTTGCCTCCTATCGGCAGTTAAAGTGAGCTGACATCAATTCCCGGCCTGGGCTTCGATATGCAATTGCAGATTGCCACTTTGGTCCACTATGGGAGGAGAGTCGAAATCCGTAATACTCGCCAGGAAAGTGAGATACCAGAGATCATCGAAAGGTGTGGGTCCACCGTAAATGCCGATATCCTCTCCATATTGTCCGGCACCGATAGCGGGAGAACCTGCCACCAGATGATAATCGCCACCGTTGATATCCTGCATCACAGTGGCCAGATTAACGCCCTGCTGATTGCCAGGGCCGGTGATGCTGGCGGAACTGCCTTCGAAGATGCTGTATTGATAATTGAAATTCGCATACATCCCATTCATGTTCTCCAGCACACAATTGGTAAAGACTATGCTGGCAGTAGCTACGTTCGAGGAATAAGCCAGAGTATGGCTACCTGTGCCGCTATTCAGGAATACGCTGTTGTAAAAAGCTGCCGTGGCGTTTGGCTGAGGGAAGTAAAGATGGTTGTCGTTACTATCGAATACGCAATTGTAAAAAACGCTGGAAGCCAGGGAATACAGGTTGATCTGAAAGGAGCCACCTAAAAAGGTGCATCCGGTAAACATCACATTGAGCACGGATGTTGATCCGTTGCCTACGGATGTGTTCCCCTTGAACAGACAATCTGTAAATGTCGAACCGGAGGCAAGTGCGGCTACATTGTTGTTAAACACGCAATTGGAATAGGATGCCGTGTAATTGCTGTTGATCCCGGCGCTATCCAATCCGATAAACCTGGAATTCGTACCGCCGGCCGATTCTATATAGCCCGTAAGCTTGGTGGTCGTAAGGGCTGGATTGGCGGGATTCACTCCTCCACCTATCACGGTAAGGCGTTTTGAGGTGTTGATATTGCCATAGCTTAACAAAGACGGATAGACATAAATAGAGTCGCCATCGGCAGAAGCGTTATGCGCGGCCATGACAGTAGTAAATTGCCCAATAGAGGGAATATTGTTATCCACTGTGCGGATAACGGCGACGAGTGAAGACATTGCGACAAGCGCAATGATGAAGGTAAAGATATGTTTCATTGCATTCTCCTGTTTAGTATGTATATATTCCAGGTAATTCTGGCTTGGCTTAGCTCGAGAGCATTGCTTTGTTCTCGGTTATCACACTCTATGTAAGGCCAAATGTTTGCGGGTAGCATTATAGTTTTGGCCCGGTGTTTTTCAAAAGTAAGCTGCCTTGTGACGCAGGTTCAAATTCAGCAGTGCGAAGCAGGTATCAGGTGCAATTTCATGTGTCTATGATTACATACTAATATAATATGAGTTTGACGCAAATCGTATTTTAGAGCCTCTGCTTTTTAGCAAACCCTGCTGGCTTTGCTCAGGCAATAGCGCATAGGCACCTGATGGCCGATAATATTTGCCAAATATTAGTATATCTCTTATCCTATAAACATGAGCCCCCAGAAGAGGCTTGGTTTATGAAAGCAAGATCGGGAGATGAGCGATGAAATCAAAAAGCAGATCCAGCAATACCGGCTTCGTCACAGCGGTGCGAGGCAGTATAGTGGATATGCGTTTTGACTCTGTTTTGCCAGCAATCAACAATCTCATCCGCACAGGTAAAGATGATGAAATAGCCATCGAAGTAATGGCTCATCTGGATGGCAAACATGTGCGCGGCATATCACTGCACACCACTCAGGGCTTGCAGAGAGGGGTTCCGGCTACCGATACCGGCTCCGGGCTGATGATCCCTGTGGGCAACGAAATCCTGGGCAGAATGTTTGATGTTTTCGGAACACCCATCGATAACCTTCCTCCTCCCAAAACCAGGAAATCCAGATCGGTACACAATGTTCCTCCTGCTTTGACGCGCCTTTCCACCCATTCTGAAATCTTTGAGACCGGCATCAAAATCATCGATCTGCTGGTTCCTCTGGAAAGAGGAGGCAAGGCCGGACTCTTTGGTGGAGCCGGAGTGGGCAAAACCGTGCTTTTGACTGAGATGATCCACAATATGATCAAGCAGCAAACCGGAATCAGCATCTTTTGCGGGATAGGAGAGCGTTGCAGGGAAGGTGAAGAGCTCTACCGTGATATGAAGGAGGCTGGCGTGCTTGACTCTATGGTGATCGTGCTCAGCCAGATGAATGAACCTCCCGGCAGCAGATTCAGAGTGGGAGACACGGCCCTCAGCATTGCGGAATATTTCCGGGATGAGGAACATAAGGACGTGCTGCTGCTGATTGATAACATTTTCCGTTTTATCCAAGCCGGCTCGGAGGTCTCGGGTCTTTTGGGGCAGATGCCTTCCAGATTGGGTTACCAACCTACTTTGGGCACGGAATTATCCGGTTTGGAAGAGCGCATCGCAAATACCGAATCCGGAGCGATTACCTCTATCCAGGCTATCTATGTGCCGGCAGATGATTTTACCGACCCCGCCGCAGTACATGCCTTTTCACACCTTTCTGCCTCCATCGTACTCTCGCGCAAAATCGCCGGAGAGGGCCTGTTTCCTGCGATCAATCCCCTCCAATCCAATTCCCAGATGGCACTAGCCGCGATCACCGGAGACAGACATTACCGTTGTGCCCAAAACGTACGTCAGACCCTGGCACAGTATGCTGAACTCAAAGATATCATCGCCATGCTGGGCCTGGAACAGCTCTCGGTAGCCGATAGATTGATCGTAGCCCGAGCGCGTAAACTGGAAAGATTTTTGACCCAACCCTTCTTCACCACAGAGCAATTTACCAGCATACCCGGAGAAAAAGTAAGCCTGCAGGAATCCATCGAAGGTTGCGAAGGGATCTTGCGCGGAAAATATGACTCATACCCGGAAAGCGCCTTTTATATGAAGGGCAATATCCAGACTGTGATAGATGCCCAGACCAGGAATGGGGCCAAACAGGTCAAGGCTGAGAAATAGCATGGCAAAAGACTTGATCAAGCTCCGCATCCTCCTGCCCACCGAGATAGCCCTGGCAGCGGATGATATCAGCAGCCTGACTATCGAAACCAGTATGGGCTCCATGGGAATTCAGCCGCGTCGGCGGGATTGTGTGGCTATCATCACACCCGGAATACTGGTAATGAAAAACTCCGGAGCCGAAGAGACCTTTGTAGCAATCGACGAGGGGATTTTGACCAAAACCGGTCTAAAGGTGACAATCCTGGCCCACAATGCCATCTCGGGCAAGGATCTCAGCCAGCTCAAAGATGAAGTGAAAAGCAAATTCTTGCATCAGGATGATGAAGAGACCAATCTCAGTCAACTCATGCACAAGATTGAAGATAGCCTCCTCAGCCGTCTGCATAGGATGAACTAATGAACAAGCCCAGCCCCCGGGACAATAAGATACAAGAATTCACCCGGAAAATAGGCAAAAAAGCCGCCAATAAGCTGGACTTTCGAAAAGAAGGGACCGGCACGATCTGGTTTGGTTTGGGGATGATCGGCATCATCGGTTGGGCAGTGGCCGTACCTACTCTGGCTGGCATCGGCCTGGGCATCTGGCTGGACAGCCGGTATGGTGGCAGATACTCCTGGACCCTTACTCTGATGGGTGTAGGCTTGGTCTTGGGCTGTCTGAATGCCTGGCACTGGATCAAAAAGGAAGAAAAAGAGATGCGCAAAGGAAAGCATGATGATTAATGTGATCGGCTATTTTGGCATAATGATTGGTGGGATGATCCTGGGTCTGATCTTTTTTGGGGGGCTGTGGTTCACCATCCAGAAAGGGCTGGGGTCGAAGCTGCCAGCGCTTTGGTTCGGCATCAGTCTATTTGTCCGGATCGGAATCACCCTGGGTGGCTTTTATCTGCTCACCAGAGGGAATCTGCTGAATTTCGCTTTTTGTCTGCCGGGGTTTATAGCGGTTAAAATACTCTTTGTCAATATCACGAAGCATAGTGCACAATCTGCACAGCCTATCACACAGGAAAAGAGCAATGCGTCTTAGTCCAGATGAACTGATCTACTGGCAACACGGCTGGTTTAAAATCAATGCCACCATAGGCTTTACCTGGGTGATCATGTTGATTCTGGTCTTGGGTTCATACCTGCTCACCAGAAATCTGGGAGCAGGCAAAAAGGTCTCCAAGAAACAAAGCTTCCTGGAGATTATCGTCATCGGTATGAAAAACCAGATTGCAGAGCTGGGGCTGGACAATCCCACCCTGTTTATCGGGTTCCTGGGCACACTGTTCCTGTTTATCGCGAGTTCCGTGGTGCTGGAGCTGATTCCGGGTTTTGAGCCTCCCACCGCTTCACTTTCCACCACCACTGCCTTGGCCTTATCGGTGTTTCTGGCAGTTCCGGTTTTCGGGATCATGGAAACGGGCATCAAAGAGTATATCAGCTCTTATCTCAAACCCACTGTGATCATGCTGCCCTTCAATATCATCAGTGAGATTACCCGCACGATAGCCCTGGCAGTACGTCTATTTGGTAATATCATGAGCGGGGGAATGATAGTAGGCATCTTGATCTCAATATCGCCATTCATCTTCCCCATTGTAATGCGCATCCTGGGGCTGCTCACCGGCATGGTACAAGCCTATATCTTCAGCATTTTGGCAGGTGTATATATCGCTGCTGCCACCCATACTGATTCCCCTAAACAGGCTGAGGTTGAGCAGGCCACAGCTTCCAATGAATAAAAGAGGTATAAAATGGATAATATAACCTTAGTTGCTATGACTTCAATAGTTACCGCCGGCATCACCACCGGTTTTGGTACGATGGGTCCTGCCCTGGCTGAAGGCAAGGCTGTCTCGACAGCGCTGACTTCGATAGCCCAGCAGCCGGATTCGTCTTCCACCATCACCAGAACCCTGTTCGTGGGACTCGCAATGATCGAATCCACAGCTATTTACTGCTTTGTGGTTTCCATGATACTCATCTTCGCCAATCCCTTCTGGACTCAAGTTATAGGCAAATAGAATGAGCATTGATTGGTTCACAGTAGTAGCTGAAACGCTCAATTTCCTGATCCTGGCCTGGCTTTTGGGCCGCTTTCTGTACAAACCCGTTTTGCGAGCTGTGGGACAGCGGGAAGAGCGCATCGCCCAGGAATTGGCAGATGCAGACGAGAAAGAAAGGCACGCCGAAGCTGCACGCACGGAATATGAACAGAAAAAGCTGGAGCTGAACCAACAACGGGCTTCCCTGATCAAAGCAGCCACCGGCCAGGCAGCTCAGATGAAGCAGGAAATGCTGGCCCAAGCCCGCAGCGATGCCAAAGAGCAGATAGAGCGCTATCACATAGCCCTGGCGCAGGATCATGATAAATTCAGCCGGGAACTGATCCAGCGTACTCAACATGAGGTCCTGGCTATTTCTGCAAAGGTGCTGACAGATCTGGCAGATGAAGAGCTGCACAGCGCCATTTTGCGCAGCTTCATCCGTCAATTGAGCGCAGGTGAAGGCGACGATCAGTCTGCTTTCCCGGATCTTGAAGAATTTGCCGGAAAACCCTTGCTGATCCGCTCCGGTGCCGAACTCAAAGCAGAGGACAAACAGCAACTCCTTGTGATCTTACAAAAGCTCTTCGCCGCAGAGCCCGCAGTGAGTTATGAGACAGATCCGAAGCTGATTGGCGGCATGGAGATAGTCTCCGAAGGGCATAAGATTAGCTGGAGCATTGCTGCCTATTTGGAATCGCTACACGCGAATCTACAGAGTCTGATGCTGGATTTTGCCCCCGAATCTGCTATCCCCGCTGAGGCAAAATGACCACAAACACCGGCCTTGGTTTCCAAGGGATGATCGATAGGGCATTTAGCGGTCTGGCCGAGGCCAGAAGCTCTTTGCGCCCCGAGATTGCCGTGGTGGAAACCGGCACCATTACCCAAATCTCCGCAGGTATAGCAGTGGTCAAAGGCTTGCCCAATGCCGGTTACGACGAGCTCTTGCTCTTTCCGGGAGATGCCTATGGTCTGGCTTTTAATCTGGACCAAAGCGAAATCGGGGTGATCCTGCTCAGTGATTACTCCCATCTCAAGGCAGGTGACGAAGTTAAACGCACCGGCAGAGTGATGGATGTCCCCGTCGGCGATAGCCTTCTGGGCAGAGTAATCAACCCCATGGGACAGGCTTTGGACGGCAAGGGCGCCATCCTGACCCAGAACAGGTTGCCCATCGAACGCCCCTCCCCTCCCATCATGGACCGTGCGGCTGTAAATGTGCCCCTGGAAACAGGCATCAAAGTAATCGATGCCCTGGTGCCGATAGGACGCGGACAGCGGGAACTGATCCTGGGAGACCGGCAGTCCGGAAAAACCACCATTGCCATTGATACGATACTCAATCAGCATGATACAGGGATAATCTGTGTTTATTGCGCCATTGGTCAGCGTTCTGCCTCTGTGGCGGGTGTCATTGCCACCTTGGAAAAGCATGATGCCATGTCTTATACGGTGGTTGTGACAGCCGAAGGAAGCAGTGCACCGGGCCTCCTCTACATCGCCCCTTATGCTGCCACCAGCATCGCTGAATACTTTATGGAGCAAGGCAAAGACGTCTTGATCGTGTACGATGACCTCACCCACCATGCCCGGGCCTATCGGGAGCTTTCCTTACTACTAAGACGCCCACCGGGTCGGGAAGCCTATCCCGGAGATATCTTTTACATTCATTCCCACCTGCTGGAACGCAGCACACACCTCTCCCCAAAACTGAAAGGGGGCTCGCTCACGGCTTTGCCGATTATCGAGACCGAAGCCCAGAATATCGCAGCCTATATCCCCACGAACCTGATCTCCATCACAGATGGACAGATCTATCTCTCGCCGGAACAATTTGAACTGGGCATACTGCCGGCCGTGGATGTGAGCAAATCCGTCTCCAGAGTAGGCGGCAAAGCTCAATATGGAGCCTACCGCTCTGTTACCGGCAGCCTGAAGCTGGCCTACGCTCAATTCGAAGAGCTGGAGACCTTTGCGCGCTTTGGGGCCAGACTGGATGATAGCACCAAAGCCACCCTGAAACACGGGCAATGTATTCGCGAATACCTGGTGCAACGCTCCTCTGATGCCTATTCTGTGGCAGAGCAGCTTAGCTTGCTGCTGGTGCTGACTGCCGGCATGTTTGACGATCTGCCACAGGACAATATAAAAGAAGCCATGCAAGCTGTGAGAGAAGCTGCGGCAGATCTGCCCGCCGCATTGATCGAAACCTTTAAGAAAGCAGACAAGCTCTCTGATGAGGATAAAGCTGCCGTGATAGAGGCGATGAAGCCTGTCCTGGCCGGCTATACAGAATCAATAGCGCCAGATGATGCCGGGCTTTAACAATGCCAGACACAATAGTCGAACTCGGCCGCAAGATAGACGAAGCCAATGATTTACATTCAGTAGTCCGTACCCTCAAGACCTTGTCCGCTTCCCGTCTGATCCAATATGACCGGGCCGAAGAGGTGCTGGAAGAGTTCGATCATTTCGTGCGCCTGGCTTTGAAGACTTACCTTGGCAGTCTCTCGCTTTCCCCCGGCACCCATAAAGCCCCACATTCCACGGCGATAAGTCATCCCTTGATCCTGGCCTTTGGTTCGGGACAGGGTTTGGTGGGTAAATTCGATGAAATGATGCTGTCTTTCCTGAAGGAATACCTCACGCATTTGCCTGGTGAACCGCAAATCTGGACGGTGGGTGAGCGCCTTGCCGAGGCCCTGGATGAGCATCAAATCAAGCCTTCACATGTCTTCCCCGTACCTTCCTCTATCAAGGGTATCGATCCCCTGGTGGAAGACATTCTGGCCGGACTGCAGCACGAGCAGGTAAAAGGCCAGGCAAGCGAATTTCATCTGCTCTATAACGCCCACACTGCCGGGGCGCAGTACCACCCTGAAGCTGAAAAGCTGTTGCCGCTCGATTCGGCATGGATCCAGGGGATTCACCAGGAATCCTGGCCCACGAACCTGCCTGCCGAGGCCATAGACAGCGGCCCTGACGCTCTGAAAGCAGTTCTGGATCTGCATCTGTATAGCGCCGTCTTTCGGATTTGCGTGGAATCCTTTGCCAGTGAGAATGCCAGCCGTTTGGCCACCATGCAACGGGCCGAGCGCAATATCTCGGATCTTTTACAGAGCCTGGGCTACAGGCTCAATGCAGTGAGGCAGGAAAGTATTGATGCAGAATTGTTTGATGTGATTTCCGGGTATGAGGCCCTCACGAAGAAGAAGAATTAGCTTGTTTGATCTCAATTACAAGCCCTGATTACGTTAGAGCAACCAGCTACTTGTTCAAAGTGATATCTGTGTGTTTTCTGAATTCTATCAAAACTTCTTTCTGAATCTCTGCTGCTGCGCTTATTCTTTTTCTGACTTCAATCAGATAGCGAGCATTGTAGCAGAGGAGCGGGGAAGCCGATATCTCCGGTTTACCCACCGGGGTATATGTTCTTAGCCAGGGAAGAGAGGCTAGGGAATTTATTAAGTATTGAGGTGGATTGCTTTGTTTGAAATCGGCCTATCACCGCTTGCACATAGCTTAAAACTGCATAGATTGTCTTAGACTAGAACGGCTTTACTAAAGATCTAAGCTAGTAACTAAGGTTTTGCCGTAAGATATCAAGGGAGGCTCAAGATGGCCAAGCAAGATCCTGACCTGCAAGTCGCTCTCGGAAGCAAGCAGCACATGTGGAAACTGGGGTTTATTGCCCTGCTCATACTGCTCTTGATGATCCCTGTAGCCTGGATAAGTTCCATCATACGCGAACGGTATCAGCGCAAGACGAGCGTTATTGAGGAAATTGCTGGCAAATGGGGTGGTTCACAGATCGTAAGCGGACCCTTCATCAGTGTGCCTTACAGCGTACTAAGCAAGAGCCTGAATGCGGATAACAAAGAAATAAGCACTTTGGTTACGAAGTATATCCACATCGCGCCAGACAGCATGAAGGTGATGGGGGAGATAAAAACCGTAAGTCATAAGCGCGGAATATTCAGGGTAACGGGCTATAGGGCAGAGCTGGATTTGAACGCCGACTTTGCAGCTTACACATTGGATAACCCTGCGCTGATGGAGCTTCCTCTGAGATGGGATGAGGCTCTGGTTTCCTTTGATCTGGATGATCAGCGGGGCATGAAGGAAATAAAAGGGACGCTGAACGCTCAAGCCTTGGTGTTCAACCGTTCAGAAGGTGTGCTGGCAATATCCAGTATGCCTGAAACCATCCAGTTGAAAGATACATATTCGGGATACCATGGCGATTCTCAAGAGAAAAAAGCTGTGGATTTCAAGCTGGAAGCCAAGGTGCCAGTAGATTGCCGGGATGGGGCCACCAAGATCAATATCAGGATGAGTATATCCGGAACTCAACAGCTTAATTTTGCCAGTTCGGCGCTAAAGGAAAATGTAGATCTGGCAGGAGACTGGCCCTCCCCCAGCTTCATAGGAGATTTTCTTCCGGAAAGCCGCACAGTAGATAAATCCGGATTCAAGGCTTCCTGGCAGAGCAACAATCTCAGTAGCGGCATCAAAAAGACCTGGACGAGCGATGAGCCGATGTTGCAGCTTTCGAATCTGGGCGTAAACTTCCTGATCATGGTGGATTCCTATCAGCAAACCACCAGGTCCCTCAAGTACTCTGTGCTGTTCTTGCTGCTCACCTTTATGACCTTCTTCTTTGCCGAGATCATGACAAGACAAAAGATCCACCCCATCCAATACTTGATGGTGGGCTGTGGACTCCTGGTCTTCTATCTCTTGCTGCTCTCCATCTCGGAGCACATTGCTTTTGCGTGGTCTTATCTGATCGCTGCGCTGGGTGTAATTCTGCAGATTAGCCTCTACTGTTTCAGCATCTTAAAAACCCGTAAGTTCGCCTTGCAAGTGGGAGCCCTGCTCAGCTTTCTGTATATCTTCCTGTATGTATTGCTCAGGCTGCAAGATAGTGCCCTCTTGATCGGGAGCATCAGCCTCTTTCTGCTGCTATCTTTAGCGATGTATATCATCCGAAACGTTAATTGGTACAATCAGGAATAAAGCGCAGTATTCGCCTAGCGTCCCGTGAAGCATAAGGCCAGGGAAGCTGATTGCTGTGATTCGCATCGTAACGCTGTCTTTAGACGGCCGTAGCACTGTCTTTAGACGGTGCGTGTCCAAGCCTTCTAAAGCAATGTTTCCACAGCAGATCTTACAAATCACGCACCGTCTAAAGACAGTGCTACGCTCGGCTGGAGATAGCGTTACAGTGAAAAGGGTTTGATTTTAGGACTGGAACGATTTTTGACCCCCTACCCTTAGTTTGATAGGCTTTTAGGCTCTGATATAGTGCTGCCACGCCTGCCCTACCCCATTGCTTGTCGTGGAGATGACGTGGAGATAGCAGGAAAATATCCTCTTATCTCCACGTCATCTCCACGACATCGCATGGGCAAGGGGAATCTGGACAGATAATCAGGCTGATTGTTTTGAGCTTCCAATACTGTGAGTCAAAACAGGCATCGGGCGAAAGTCAATACAGTCCGGCAGGACGCCAGGCAAATGCCAATAGCCCAGCAGGTAACTGCTGGGGTGGCCGGCAGATGGATCCCCAAGTCCGGAGCGCAGCGCAGGACGACACCTGATCCCTCAATAGAAAATCCGCCATTATAGCCTGGGGGTACCTGGCCTTGAAAGCCCAGGAAGGAGTCTTGATCCAGGTGCAGCCTCGTGGCGTGGCGGTTAAAAGCCGCCACCTGGATTCTTTTAAGGAAGAGGGAAGATTGCGGCTACTGGAGACAAATCCAGCAACTGGACGCGAGACGCATCCAATCCAGCAGGTCAAAGAGCCGTTAGTATGGAGTTCAAAGAGCCTTGTCTGGTTTCGAAATATCCACTGGCTTCGGGGCTCTTTGGACTTCATATGAAACAAGCCGATGCTTCTGCTGTTTGATTCCTGCCGTATGGAGTTCAAAGAGCCTTTCATAGCTTCGAAATATCCACTGGCTTCGGGGCTCTTTGGACTTCATATGAAGCAAGCCGATGCTCCTGCTGTTTGAAGTCCAAACCGGCTGTATAATTAACCGTAAATGCATAGTTTGTTTAGCCGGCTTGAACTCCAAAAAGCCGTTAATATGGAGTTTACATGAAAAACCAGCCGGGGATTTGACGTACTGTCCCTATCAGGCGAATTTGCCTTGTTTGAGACAAGTGGTATGTTAGAGATTATTTTACAGTAATGTGAGGCCGAAGTAGTGTAAA
>JAJBAW010000136.1 GCA_020532545.1 Candidatus Cloacimonadota bacterium
TCCGCCTCAAAGTCAATCTGGCCGTCGGTGACTATGCTAACGAACAGATCGTGATTGCCAGCCCTGGCGTAAGTCCCAATAAGAGCGTCTCCTGCAGTGGCAGCGTGACAGAAGCGGTGATCGCACCAGAATTGTTCATCAGCGAATACATCGAAGGCAACGTCGGCAACGACAAGGCTATCGAAATCTTCAACGCCTCCGGTGCGGAAATAGAGCTCAGCCAATTCTCTGTGAAGTTAGCAACAAATGGCGGTGCTTGGAGTACTACGGGCATTGCCTTGACCGGAACTCTGGCCAATCACGGAGTTTATGTATTGGCAAATTCCGGCGCAAGTGCAGCGATTTTGGCCCTTGCAGATCAAACCGCAAGCAATCTCAACCACAATGGTAATGATGCGATCGGCCTGTTCTATGGCAGTACACTGATTGATGCTATCGGGGTACAGGGTGTAGATCCAGGTGCTGGATGGCCTGTGGCCGGTGTAGCAACTGCTACCAAAGATCATACCCTGATCCGCAAACCCTCAGTAATCCAAGGCAATACAAACTGGACCAGCTCTGCCGGCACCGATGCCAATGACAGCGAATGGATTGTGATGCCCGTGAATTACTTCAGCGATCTGGGTACACACAGTTTCAATTCCGGTGACGATCTGGACACCCCCATAGTCACCATCTTGCATAATGGGAACAATGTAGAACTAAGCTGGATTGCCATCACCGGCGCCAGTAGCTACCGCATAGAATCCTCAGACGATCCCTATGGAACCTTCACCCAGATAGGCAACATTACGGTTAATACTAATATCAGTATTTCTGCTACAGACACCCAGAAGTTCTTCAGAGTGATCGCCCTACCCTAAATAATAGTAAATCAATAATCTGCGGGATGCTTCGGTGTCCCGCTTTTTAGTTTGGGTACAGGACCTTGTCGTAGCGCAGGACGCCGTTCCTGCGCAAGATTCTCTGTGCGAACTGCCGGAGTTTCCCCTCCCCGCACCCACAGCTATATTGAGTAGATAAAGTGCCGGTTTCGAATTCCGGGCCTGCCGAGATATTTTTTGCTTGTGGAGATATATCGACTAAGCTTAAAATGGTGCAGTAGCTCAAGCCTGTGACGGATACTACTCTTTTCCAGATGCCCTGGGGATGAAGAAATCAGTTGACGAAATAGCGGCTTTTTCATGTACTGTATTTAGTGAATATCGCTCTTGCTGCGCAAGTAGTACCCGCTGCAAGAAAGGCATATAGAGTGTTACACACAGATCATTTGAATCTTTAGACGACGGGCGACGGACTATCCTGTCTCCCAATATTTATAAGCTAAATTGATAAGACAAACCACATGATTCATGGAGGAATTATGAAGAAACTATTTTTATTATTTACGCTCAGCCTGCTGCTGGTCGGCATGGCCTGGGGCGCAAACCTCGTGGATGAAAACATCCAAAATTGGACTACACAAGGTTCCTATGGCACTTATACTCAAACTATTGCAGCTGGCACCGTTAATATGGCCAATTGTATGGTGCAACCAGGAGCGACTGCCTCTGGCGTTGCCACTGCTGGTCGTGTACAAGTAAAGGCCTCAACTGGCATTTTGGAATTGCCTGAACTAAGCTCAATTGGAACGATTAGTTTTAATCTTGTTGCTGGAGGTGCCAACCGCACCCTTAAGCTTCAAAAACTCAATGGCGCAACTTGGGAGGATATTACCACTATTTCCGGCATTGGCACTACAGGCGATACTTTTAGCCATGCTTTAAACACCCCCAGTGCTACACAAATTCGACTTACAAATGCATCTGCCGCAGTTTACGTTCACGATATCCTTGTGACTGATAATTCTGGTGGAGTTCCCACTCCTTTAATTTCCGTTGCACCGTCTACCCTCACCGGCTTTACCTATGAAGAGGGCAGCGGACCATCCACCGAACAAAGCTTCAGCATCAGCGGAAGCAATCTTGACGGCAATGCAATCATTACCGCTCCTATGAACTATCAAATCTCCTCCAGCAGTGGTAGTGGATTTGTCACCAGCCTTCAGATCGACCAAGTGGCTGGAACAGTAGATGCCACCACTATATATGTACGCATGATAGCCGGCCTTAGCGCTGGGTCTTACAATGATGAAACCATCGACATCACGTCAGGTACGGCAAGTCCCCAATTAGTGACCCTCAGTGGCAACGTTACGACAACTCTGCCTACAGATGGCTATTTGGTCAATTTTGATGGCGAGGGTGAAGAAAAGCCCAGTTATGCCTCTGACACAGTGAACCTTAGCGGCCTTGATTGGGATATGACCGAGGCCTTGATTGGAACTGACGCTGCCGATTGGAAGAATGGTCTTCGTTCTGCCCGTTTGCGTGGCTATGGCACCTCTTCCTTGACAATGCTAGAGGATAAAACCGGTGGTCTTGGTACCCTCAGCTTCCCATATCGCAGTTATAGCACCGATGCCCAAGTAGCCTGGAAAGCTGAATACAGCAGCGATGCAGGTGCCACCTGGAATCAGATTGGTGCAGATTTTACTGGTACTGCAGAGGTACAGACTTTCTCCGAAGTGGTAAATGTAGCCGGAAACGTTCGCATCAAGATTAGTTCGGTACCAGATACAGGGACCAGCAACAGACGCTTGAACATCGACGATATCTTGCTCACTGACTATGCTGGTGGCACTACCCCCTCCATTTTTGCCACAGGCACTTTCACGGATTTCGCAACTTTCACTGGAACTCCTTCCGCTTCCCAAAGCTACAGCCTTTCGGGCGCAGCTCTTACCAGTAATATCAGCATCACCGCACCGGCTGGATTCCAGGTTTCCACTGATAACGCAGCTTTTGCTCAAACAAAGTCTGTACCCAGCACTTTCAATGGCCCCATCTACGTTCGCCTCAGCGGCGCAAGTGCAGGAACTTTCAGCGGCAATATCGCCCACACCAGCACTGGTGCCACGGCGGTGAATCTGCCCGTAAGCGGAACCGTAATTGCCCCCACCCCCACCATTAGCCTCAGCGGTACTTTGAACGCGTTTACTACCACTCCTGGCACTCCTTCCGCCGCGCAACATTACAGCGTGGAAGGTGTTTACCTGACTGCAAACATCGCGATTGCAGCCCCTGCCGGTTTTGAGTTATCCTTGACCCAAGCAGGAACTTACACACCTACCTTGCAACTCAACCGGGTAGGCGGAACTGTGGCTGCAACTGATGTTTATGTGCGTCTTACCGGTCTCGCAGCAGGCACCTTCTCTGGCAATATCAGCCACAGCAGCGGTGCCGTTACTCAGAATATGGCCGTAACTGGAACCGTAGCTGTATCTACCACTCCCCATGCAGAAATCCTGCTTCGCCCTTCTCAGATCAGTCTTGCTGATGCCACGCACGAGAGTGCTGTTTTGGTAAAAGTAGAGAATTATCCTTCAGAAGATGCCCGCTATCGCATTTTCAATGGTAGCAATCAATACAATCCTTGGGATGCTGCAACTAGTGACTGGATTACCGTTACAAGTTACGGTTCAGGACCCCAAATTCCCGGCACTCCCAGCAGCAGCGTAAGCTGGTGGATTCCTTTCCAAAGAGGAAATAACAACACTATCGTGGCCAGCTATCGTGACCGTTTAGGCACAGGCTATACGAC
>JAJBAW010000040.1 GCA_020532545.1 Candidatus Cloacimonadota bacterium
GCACGTTTGCAGATGCCTGAGCAACTGTCAAGTAGCATTTTGGCTGATATATGCACTGCAAATATAGCGTAACATTATTGGATATCCCAGAAACTCTTTGTGGCTTATGGCAACCTGACTTGTATAATCTGATAGATCTATGACCTCCATTAAATACTTTCATCAAAGAGGTTTTGAGTTTATTCCTCATTTAACAACTCCTGACTGAAACACTTGATCTCCTTCTTGCTAAGCTCAATTGCCGCTATCCCATATGTAGGCAATAGGCTCTGAATCAAACTCGTCATCTTATTTACATCTTTTTGTGGCATTATAACCAGCTCCTTAGGGTGGATACTTATAAGGGTGACACGCCACGCAGGATGAAAAATGGATGAAAAAGACTCTCTTTCAAACTAAGCAGCTAAGCCCCTTAATCCCAAGTTGATGTCTAAAATAGCACCCCGTTCTCGCTTTGCATTCTCGCTTTGCAGGTTTTATGTCTGGATAATACGGATTGCAATACGGATTGGAATAGGCTTTGGCCACTTATTCACCTTAAAGTGTAAAGTAGCGTGACTTGGGTAGAGGAATTGAACAGTCATGTAATGTATTATCAACAAATGAAAAAAGTTCTTGACAGGATTTCAAGCGTTAATTAAAAAGTAAACAAGACAGTTGGTGATTTAAATATTATCCAGTTCGAGTTTGTTATACTTAGACGTCTGTTCATTTTATGCAAAGGAGTAGTAATGTTTAAAGCGAGATTGATCGCTATTTTAATACTTGCATCACTCGGGTTTTTGGGCGCGACCGAGTTTGATTGGGGCCTGAAATACGGCATGGGTAGCTCTAATGTGCATGGTAGCTCTGAAGCCTATGAATTACGTTACGACCTATACAAACATACTCCCTCTACGGTAAACCCTGGGTATGTGATAATACGTTCCAAAGAAAACTCGAGTGGCTTTTCTCAAAATGCAGGTGTTTACGCATCCCTGCTACTGTCTCGCAAGAAGGATTCTTTGAAATTGCGCTCAGAATTGCTCTGGCATCGCTATGTGTACAATCATGAGTTCAAAGACGACATTCCCAGCGCCAGCAGCTTATTGCTGGCCCAGACTTTTGGGGATATCCTAAAGGGCAGAATCGAGGGGACCGTGGATTATATTACCATTCCAGTGCTGCTCAGCCTGCATCAGGAACTATCTGAAGAGAAAAAAACGACAAGCTTTCAAGGCGCTTTTGTGTATCTGGGGCCCTCCCTTTCATTCCTGCTGAATCAAGAACAGGCTTCATATGGTGGCGTCAGTGCCATGGATCAGCATGTCAAAAACTTTGTGGAAAACAGTTTAACTGATTCTGATCCTGCTACTTATTACAGTTCCCAAAAGCAGAAGGTGGGCAGCGACCGCTTTGTTTCCACCAAGACCGATCTGGTAATTGGGGCGGGGTTTACTTTGAAAGACATCCTGCAATTCGGCATTGGAAAAGATGAGTTTATCTTTGATTTTCGCTATACCATCGGCATGAACGAACTGGGAAACAGCGGCATCCGAGATGCCCTCACGCTGAGATCAATCATGCTGAGTATTGGCTACAGGCTGTAACAAAAGGAGGATGGTGATGAACAAACATATTTTGATAATTCTGATAGTTATTGCGGCAGTGATGCTGTCTTCCTGCGGAGAAAAAGTTAGCTCAGCAGATAACAAAGCCATTGCAAATCCCGTGATTACACCCCCCGGTGGCAGTTACGACCTGCCCGTTTCGGTATTGATTCACTGTCCTAACTATGACGCGACCATTCACTATACAACCGATGGCAGTGATCCGGGCACAAACTCCAGCCTTTATAGCTCGTTGCTCCAGATCAACAGCAATACGGTTTTAAAAGCTCGTGCCTTCAAGAATGGCTATATCTCCAGCGCGATTGTGAGCCAGACTTATCAGTTCGGCTCTGCAGCGGTGGATTCGGTTGTCATTTCTCCAAGGGGAGGAGCATTTCCCGGAGCGCAGGAAGTTAGTCTTTTCTGCTCCACTCCGAACGCACAGATTTATTTCACCCTGGATGGCAGCGATCCGGGCCAGAATTCGAATCGCTATATCCGCCCCATCCTGATCTCGAACTCTTTAACCATCAAGGCGCGCGCTTATGCCGAGGGGATGATCCCCAGCCTCGTAAGTTCAGCTTTTTTCAGTTTTCAATTGCCTTTACCGGTATTTAACCTGGAGGATGGCGATTACGTTATGCCGCAGATGGTAAGCATCAGCCATCCCTATCCTTCAGCAGTAATACGCTACACCAGAGATGGCAGCGATCCCACCGAGGAATCTGAGCTTTATCAGGGAGCCCTGAATGTGAGCTCCAATACACTGCTGAAAGCCAGAGCATATCTGGAAAACTGGCAACCCAGCGCCGTGGCATCGGCTTTCTACGTGATCAGCCTGGCAGATCAAATGCAACTGTTTCCCGGAGGCACTTTCCTCAACGGCTCGGCATACGTACAGCTTTCTCCATATTATGTTGGCAGACGAGAAGTTACAGAACTGGAATGGGTGTATGTGATGCAGGATATGCAAGAGATTGTACCGGATAGGCCCAAAGGCGATTTGACTTGGATGGAAACTATCAGCTATTGTAACTACCGGAGCATTCTGGAAGGCTTTGAGCCTTGCTACAGTTACGGGAATAGCGGCACAAGCCCGATTAACTGGCCTGCTTATTGGTTTACGGATCACTCGCAAGTAAGCTGCAATTGGGAGGCCAATGGCTACCGATTGCCTACCGAGATGGAATGGATGTATGCCGCACGGGGCGGCAATGTGTCAAACAACTATATCTATAGCGGCTCCAGCGATATTGACGGCGTGGCCTGGTACAGCGGAAACGCAAGCGGGCCAGCTCTCGCCGGATTAAAACTGCCCAATGAAATGGGGCTGTTCGATATGAGCGGTAACTTATGGGAGTTCTGTTGGGATATCTATCATCATGAATACCCGACGACCGATACCCAGAATCCCACCGGTCCCCAAAGCGGATTTACCAGAGCAATGCGGGGTGGATGTTTTAGCACAGATGCCAGCAACTGCACAGTGGCCAAAAGGTTCTACACATTGCCGACTATAGGATCGGATTCTCATGGTTTCAGAGTGGTGCGCAAGTTCTAAATTTCGAGTGAGGTACCGAAGGAAAGTGACCTTAGCTCAGTGGGCTGTATGTTCACTGAATCTCAAGAAAACAAGAAATAAATATAAAACAAGAATTCAGGAGGAAAGATGAAAAAGCTCTTATTGCTTTTCGTTAGTATTGGTCTTATCGCTTCCTTGGCGTATGCCAATGAGTTGATACAGAATGAGGTGTTTCAAAGCTTAAATAGCCCGAGCAAAGGACGCAACGTGGATCAGACCCGCGAAGCTCCCAGCTATACCTTCAGTGCTACTCCGGTAAGCTTGATGACGAGCTATTACGACTACATGATCGGAGGTTTTCACAATCAACCTTTGCGGGTGATTCCAGACACCGCAGGCGGAGGATACTTCCTTAGCTATCAGGGTCAGCGCAATGCCATGGGGCCCCGCCGCGTGTTTTACGCTTATATAAATTCCACTGGAGAGGTCAGCTCTTTCCGCGAGATAAGTTCCACAAATACGGCTGAAGGCTTTCCGGCGCTGGCGATAGACCCCGTTTCGGGTAAACCGCTTTACGCTTGGCAAAAGAATATTGACGTGGATCCAGAGCTGGAAGTACAGTTCACTTCGGATGCCTTCATCACTGGGATATCCGGGCTTTTCAACCCTGTTCAGACCGTGTTTGATTCTCCCTTTCCGGTTTATCCTCCTGCGGGTGGTGCGCCTTCTCTGGACAACCAGTTTATCAGGCCCAGCCTTCAGATTGGCCCTTCACCTCTGGCGGGTATGCGCAGGGCATACATCCTCACTCGCAACGCCACTACTCACACAATGGGTGCCAGTGAAAACGTGCTGATCTCCTATGCTGATTTCAATGGAAGCATGATCGAAGATGGCACACCCTTGGCGTGGAGTACCACAAGCATTCCGGAGCTGGATCAATGGAATCACGATGCAGATTGGCGCAGCCCGCAGCTTGCGCTTTCCGTGGATAACCTGGGTAATCTCTATTATGCTGGATATCACACTGCAGTCCAGGCCGGAACCAATGCGGTTATCATGGAGCCGGATTTTGACGTCTTTGTGTGCAATAACTACGGACAGGGAACTTGGAGCCGGATTTCAGAATTCAGCCACATTCCCAGCTGGAACCCGCAAGCAACACCTGCCGGAAATCCGTATTTTACAAATTCCAGTGGCATACCTTATCCAGATGGAGAACTCTTTTGGGGGCTGATCAATTCTGGGCATCTGAATGCAGTTACAGATAACTACGGCCGCATTATCATCCCCGGTATTTGGGGGCTGAGAAGCGCTTCCGGAGATTACTGGCCGGAGCATCAGGTAGTGAAATCCATCATCTATAACCCTGCTATAAACAACTTCACAATATCCGAAATTTATCCTCAAAAGGATCCTGCGGACAATATAAACCAAGCCTGGACGCCTTGGGATAATCAGGCCCCTTGGGGTGTTCCAGAATACTTCCTCCAGGAAGACGAAACTTTCGCTCTGCAACCTGAGGCTACATTTCCCTTCCCGCATTGGGATCCCACATTGCATGGCAATAACATGATGAGCCATTACAACAACATCAAAATTTCCGAACCCAACGAACAGGGAATGATGGTGGCAGTTTGGCAGGATAGCCAGCGCGCCAAGTGGGCAAACGAAGATGGCGGTACGGACTATCTTCCCTATGTGCAGGTTCCAGAGATCTTCATCAGCGTATCGGCCAATCAAGGAGATACCTGGAGTGAGCCGATCGTGCTGAACAGCGTGGAAACCACCGAATTCACCAATATCAAACCGATGTGGGTGTATCCCGCAGACAAGGTGAAATTCATGGGTATGCAGGATGAAAACAAGATCGGACGCGTGGGACTGATGTTCTTCAACGACTACACCTGGGGCAGTAATGCCCTCACCCCACCCGCACATCCCACAAACAACGGTGGCCAGGTGATGTTTGCCGAACTTGAGATAATATTCCCGGAAGCTGAATATGTCCCAACCGATCCCTTTGGTCAGCCCTTGGTGCTTAGCAGCAGTATGTCTCTGATGGCCTCCGTGATGATCGATGACGAGCCTGCTTCTGAAGGCGATGTGCTGGCAGCGTTTGTAGATGTGCTAGGTGAGCCTCAAATGCGTGGCAAAGCTTCCCTGATCTCCCACTCTGGAATCACCGGTTGCCTGATGCAGGTCTTTACAGAAATGAACAATGAAGGCGTTTACTTCAAACTGTGGGTGGAAGATACCAATGAGGTGTTTGACGTAGAAGAGAGCCTGCTCAGCGTTGTAAATGGCAGCGTGGGCAGCTTGAGCGATCCCTTTATTTTGCATGCCATCGGCAGCGTCGAACAGGAAATCGAACTGCACACAGGCTGGAACATGTTCTCGTTGAATGTACACCCTTACGACAACTTTATTCTCAGCATATTTGGTGAACACTACTCTGCCATCAGCGCAATAAAATCCAAAGATGGTGTGCACTTACCGGGTAATCCCTTCAGTACCTTACACCTTCTTGAGGATGGAGAAGGATATTATGCCAATATGACTGCTCCAGCAAGCCTTGTTGTGCGCGGATATCCCATCCCTATCACAGATACTATTCATCTAAACCCGGGCTGGAATCTGAAGGCATATTATCCTCAAGTGCAGATGCCAACCTATCACGCCACGGCTGGCATCTCGAGTCAGCTCATTCAATTGAAGGGCGAAGAAGGGCTCTATGAACCCGGCAATCCCTTCAGCTCTTTGAATATATTGAAACCGGGAGAATCCTACTGGTTCAATGTGAGTGGTCACACAGATTTGGTCTATCCTGAAGGTATAAGCAGGGACGCAGCCCAATATACGAACCAAAGCCTTCCCCACAGCCCCGTGCTGAAATCCAATAGCCAGAGTGTGCTTTTGGGCTTCTCCAGTCTTGCCAGCCCCGGTGATTTGATCAGTGCCTGGGTGGGTGATGAACTGCGCGGAATTACCCTTGTAAAAGAAGCATCCGGTCAATTGGCTGCGCTGCTGCAGATCTTTACTGATACTGATAACGAACAGGTGACCTTCAAGCTGGAAACCGCTAAGCAAACCATGATCCTGGGACCTGGCATCAGCACTAATCCGGGAAGCATAGTTGGGGACTATGCCACTGGCGATTATCACAAATTCATAGAAGATTATACAGTAGTTCCCGAGCTGATCACCGCTCTTAGCGGGGCTTATCCAAACCCGTTTAAAACCAGCGCTGAGATCAATCTGAGTGTGGGCAAGGATGCTGGAAATCTGGAAGTGGGAATCTACAATTTGCGTGGTCAGAAAATAAGAACTCTGCTTAGTGGCGAGCAGCCCAGCGGAAATCTCAACCTTATCTGGGATGGTATGGATGCGAAAGGAAAGCAGATGCCATCCGGAGTGTATTTCTGCCGCATGCAAAATGGCAGATCGCTGCAAAGCATCAAACTGATGTTGATCAAATAGGAAGTTCCAAGGATGAAACTGCGGTTGCTGATTCTGCTGGGAATGCTCCTGGCAGTAAGCATGATTCATGCCACAGATCCCTGGGGAGAGCCGGTGTCATTCCCCGGCAGCATGGTAGTTATGGCGCAGGTGAGCATCAACGGCTCACCTGCCGCCGCTAACGATGTGCTGGGTGCATTTGTGCTTGCAAACGGCACGGAACAATTGCGTGGCAAACAAGCGATCATGGAGGCTGGAGACATCACCGGAGCTCTGTTGCAGATATTCTGCGAGACAAATGGTGAGACCATCCGTTTCCGGGTGTGGGATGAGGATGCTCAAGTAGCTTATGATGCCCATGAAACACTCCTCACAGAGGTCAATGGCAACGTAGGTTCTTTTCCAGATAACATGTTCCAGATCAATGGAGTAAGCGGCCAAAACACAGATGATCCCTGGGGGCAAGTCCTTGTTCTTCCACAGAGTATGACCGTGATGGCCGAAGTGCTGATTAACGACCTTGATGCTCAGACCTCTGACGTCCTTGCAGCTGTGGTAATGGTGAATTATGAGGAACAGCTACGCGGCAAGGCCCTTGTCCAATTGCTTTCGGGAATACCCTTTTGCTCCATGCAGATTTACACCGTAAATAGCGAAGAAGAGATAATTTTCAAAGTATGGGATTTCAGCGAACAACAGATTTTGTCAGCCTTGAATCCTTTGCTCTCAGAACCGGGCACCAGCTTGGGTTCAGCTCCGCAAGATGCCTATCTGATAAATTTTGCAGGAAGCTTGCAACAGATTCCTCGCCCCACAATCGATCCTTTATCAGGAACATATTCATCATCACAGCTCGTGAATCTTAGCTGCGAACTTGCAGGCGTAGAGATCCGCTATACCACAGACGGTAGTATGCCCGGCAGCACTTCCGCCATTTATAGCGGAGCATTCACACTGCCCACGAATACCACTACCGTCATCAAAGCGAAGGCTTTTAGCGATAACAGCAGTTGGTATCCCAGCCTGACGAATTCCGCAAGCTACCAAATCATCGGGCAGATCGCTGCTCCGCAGATAAGTCCGGCTGGCGGCTTCTATACCGATGCGCAGATGGTAAGCATCACTTGCGCCACAGCCGGAACCGATATCCGCTACACCATGGATGGCAGTGAACCCACCGATGAAGCAACTTTGTACGAAGGGCTCTTTACCCTCACTCAGAGCTGCACTTTGAAGGCAAAGGCTTTTATGGAGGGCTGGCCGGCCAGCCCCACTACCATCGTGAGCTTTAATATCAGCCAATTCGTAGAACCCCCTGTTTTTACCCCATTTCCCGGGCACTACTCTTATCCAATAGTATTGCAGATCTTCAGTAGCACTACCGGATCCCAAATCTACTACACCCTGGATGGCTCGGAACCAGAGCGGACTTCGTTGCCTTATACAGGGCCGATTCTGCTTAGCGAAAGCACTGTGGTGAAGGCCATAGCATATTATTTGGATTGGCTACCCAGCCAGATCAGCATTGCCGAATACATCATCTCAACTTCAGTATCCGATGCAAACAATCTCTTATCAGCACCCGGCATCAGGTCCGTTTTGCCAAACCCCTTCAAGGAACTTACCACTTTCCATTTACAAGGCAAAGATAGCCCTACGGATTATGAATTGAAGATTTACAACTTGAAAGGACAGTGCGTTTATCGAACGTCTGGTAGCGCCAGGGGCGAATTTGAGTTACAGTGGAACGGTAGAGATGCCTCAGGGGGCAGACTCGCTGTAGGAGTGTATTTAGCCCGTTTTAGCACAGGCTCCGAAAGTTCCCTGTGCAGAGTCGTGCTCTTGCGCTGACCTGCTTGTATTTAGGGTGCACTTCAGGCAAAAAGGACTTGGAATTAGCCTTCCCAAGCAGAAATTGCGCTTCCAATGAGAGGCTCTCTTTTCTGGGTCGGTCTCGGGAATGCAGGCTCCATCCCACAAGATTTAATCAGGAAGAATATAGCAAAATCCTAGCCTTGCGAGAAAAATTGATTATTTCCCCCAAGCGCAAGCTTCATAGGCTTTAAGAGGCCTGATTAGACAAGTTTAAAGGGCTCTGCCCAAAAAAGTGTTTGACACAATACGCCTTTTCAAAGCAGTTGGACAGACACAGAGATATAGATTTAGTAATGTATAAAATAGGAGTGATACGTATGAGGTTAGACAGACGTCGCCTTATCCTGATCCTACTTGCGTTGTTTATCCTCTCAGCCACGCTGATAATCGCGCAAAAGCAGGAAGTAAAGGATGATAATATAGTCGCAGATTTTCAGGTCGCAGACGTTCCCGCCGATGACGGCACGGGACTCATGCTTTCCTGGAAACCACTGGACCGTAGCAAAAGAATCATCGAATACCGAGTGTACCGTGGGATCCAGCCCGACCAATTATTTTTCTTGGAAACAATCGAAGTGAACCCCAAAAGTGGTGTGGCTTCTGATCGAATGTTTTATTATGACAATTCTGCCAGCCAGGTTTCTGATGTAGCTTTCCCAGCTAAAATGAAACGGGAGAAAGGCCAGCCGGATAACGGTATACTGTACCGCGAGCCACCCCGTGATCTTAAATTCACCGCCACTTTAATGGAAAAATTCCAGCTCATATCGGTTGCCAAACGCGGCGACTTTTACCATAAGAGCCAGGAAGTGATGGAAGATCCCGAAGCTGAAGAAATGACAAGCTATGCTGGACTCAAGGCAAATCAGCAGACCGTGATGGCGATGCTGAAACCGGGTGAAACTTATTATTACACCGTGGTGGCAGTGGACGAACGTCAAAAGCTGCTCCCTCATGCCGAAGTTCAACCCGGAACCCCCATGCCAAACGCTCCGGAGCCTTCTCCAGCCTTACATAGTGTGGTGATGGAAGACACAGGCGAGCTGCGCTTTGAATGGGAATATCCCCTTTATAAAGATGCTCTTGGCAATTACCGGATCTGGCAGATGCCTGCTATGGACAAGGATGCCTGGACCGAGCTGAGTACAAACCCTGAAGCCGTGAACGGCCGGGGCACCATGATCGCAAAAGGCCGCGTCGGCAGTGGCAATTTGGAAAATTATACCACAGTCGGAATGAAGGGAGATGCCTCCAGTTATCAAAATACCGTGTTTGTTCTGGAATTGATAGATTTTTATGGAGCATCAGCGCTTTCCCCACAGTCCACCCCTCGCTTCCTCGCAGAAAAAGACTTGCCTGCCTGCACCAACTATTGGGTGGAAGATAAACCCAATGACAAAGGTGACAGACTCACAGTGGGTTGGGACAATCCAATCGTTTTCGTGATTAAAACCACCTCGATAAATAAAGATAATTCCCGCCTCAGAGTGAACTATCAGCTCAATAAGACCGAAAATCAGACAGTAGATAAGATCTGGTTTACCTTCTCAGATCCCGAAACGGGAGAGCAGATCGCGAAGCTCAAAGAGTTTTATCTGGACGATATCATGATTCTGAACTTGCCCAAGGGCTATGATTTTAAGAAAGGCCTGAAAGTGCAAATCACGATGACCGGCACGCCGGAAATTCCTGATGATTACGTGATCGAGCAGCATCTGAAATATGATGCTGGGATGATGGCGCTGCTTCCGGCCAAAGCCTTGTACCGCAATGAACGGGATGTGTCTAAGATTTATAATGTAGTTTACCGCAAATATATGCATTCCCCGGCCTGGCGTCTGGTGATGCGCAATACATCCTTCGACAACTCGCTGGATGTGGTGATTCCCTATGGCGCACAGGTGCAAAAACTGGTGCAAGGCATCAGCTATGCTGAAGGGGATTCCCTGATCATGCATATCGCTGGTCCCAGCGGAGTGGAGCGCAAAGCCCGCAAACTGCTGTCTGGCGAACGCAAGTCTCCAGTTACCCTGATGTCTCATGAAGTGGATTTTACTTGGGATACCGAACGTGAAGTATTGGTTTCCACCAGTATCTTTGCAAAGCGCGCCCAGGAAATGCATGCCAAGACCATTGCTGATGCTGAGGCTCAAATAGTAGAACTGAACGCAATGAAGAGCACCGCAGAGCCTGAAGAAATAGTCGGGATCGATGCTTCGATCGCCCGCCGACAGGCTATTCTGGATACTTACACCAAAAATGAAGTGGTTCTGCAAGCGCTGAATACCAAGAGTAACCGTTACAGGATGAAATTGGTCTTGGGAGCTTTTGACGACTTTATGCGTAGCCAGGCTTTCAAGGTGGTCAAGACCGATGGTAAGGGTCTGTTTTTGGAATCCGAACCAGAACTGGCCAATGGCCAAATAGTGTATCACAAACCTATTTCAAACTGGTTTGACAACAATAAATACGTAACCCTGTTTACTACACTTTTATTCTGTCTGGTGGTGGTCATCTTCGTGACCCTGTCCAAACGCGGCAAGAGCTTTTATATCAGGCCTATCGCCGGCTTGCAGGAAATCGATAATGCCATCGGCCGTGCCACTGAGATGGGACGCCCAATGCTCTATTGTATGGGGCATGGCTCTTTATCAGATGTGGCAACCATCGCTTCGATGGGTATCCTGAGCCTTGTGGCCAGACGTGCCGCCGAGTATGATACAAAATTGATCGTACCCTGTTACGATTATATCATCATGCCGATCGCTCAGGAAATCGTTCGCGAAGCTCACTATGCGGTGGGACGTCCGGATACATACGACAGAAACAATGTGTTTTACCTTACAAACGTGCAATTTGCCTATGTGGCAGGCGTAAATGGAATCATGGTCCGGGAACGGATGGCGACCAACTTCTTCCTGGGATATTTCTCAGCAGAAGCGCTGCTCATGACAGAGACCGGAAACTCGGTGGGAGCAATGCAGATTGCTGGAACCGACGCCGTTACGCAGATTCCTTTTTTCATCACAACTTGCGATTATACCCTGATCGGAGAAGAATTATATGCCGCGAGTGCCTACCTGAATCGTGAACCGATGCTCTTGGGCACCCTTAAAGCGCAGGATTATTTCAAGTTATTCATCCTAATCGTGGTGATCATCGGGGCTGTACTTTCCAGCTTTGAAATTACTGGATTAACCACTTTACTGCCAGAGAAATAAACGAGGTTTTTGAATGAAGAAGACAATTCCATTATTAATCGTGATCGTTGGAGGACTAATCTGGGTGGTCTGGGCTTTCAGCCCGCACTATGTCCTCCAAGAAGTATTCTATAATCAATTCTACCTGCCTTGGGCCTATGCTTCAGCGCCCTTTGCGATGCTGCTGGGTGTGCTATCACTTACCCTGATGCACTCCAACAAAATCAAGCTGAAAGCGCCGAAATGGCAATATAGCTATTTCTTCTTTGGCAGTTTCGTAGTCACCTGTCTGGCCGGATTTATCGGCGGTATCCAGAAAGGTGGACTGTTTATGTGGATGTTTGAAAACGTTCAAATGCCGATGAGTGCAACCATGTTTTCGCTCTTGGCCTTCTATATGGCATCTGCCGCTTACAAAGCTTTCCGTGCCCGTAGCCCCGAAGCCACTGTGCTACTCGTGGCTGCGATCGTGGTGATGCTGGCGCAGGTTCCGTTGGGAGTGAAATTGTCAAAGCATCTTCCCACTATTTCGCAGTGGATTCTGGACGTACCAAATCTGGCCTCCAAACGCGGAATTATGCTGGGCGTGGGTCTCGGCTCAGTGGCTACATCTCTTAAAATATTATTGGGAATCGAACGCTCATACCTGGGCGGTGATTGATCCATGCTGAGGTATATATGAATATTTTCGAAAGAATGCAAAAACTGGATCGTCGCTGGATCTACATCGTTGTAGCCCTGGCGATTATCATCCCGCTGATGATTCCCTATAATTCGGATAACGTAACCACGCCGCCCACAGAGAATCTGTATCAGATGATCGATAGCTTCGCTGGGCGCAGTGATCGCGCTATTCTGATGAGCTTTTATCATGATGCTGCTACCATGCCGGAACTGTTCCCCATGGAAGTGGCCATCCTGCGCCATTGCTTTGAACGCAACGTGAAAGTTTTCACTCTCACCTGGTTCCCGGCCGGCGCACCAATTATCGATTACGCCATCAATTCGGTGAAGGAAGAATTTCCGGAAATCCAGAGCGGCGTAGATTACTGTAATTTCGGTTACAAACCCCAGGCTTTTGCGATGGTTTTGGGTATGGGTGATAACATCGCCAATACCATGAACACCGATGCCGAAGGACGTAAGCTGGAAAACCTGCCCATCATGCGCGGGATCAATAACTACAGCGAGATGAATCTTGCTGTGGAATTCTCCGGATCGTCTGCTGGCGGTATGTGGATCGTGTACGCTCGGCCCAAATATGGCCTCAACGTAGCCGTGGGCGTCACCGCTGTGATGGCCGCTGATATGTATCCCTATCTGCAATCAGGCCAATTGATCGGTATGCTTACCGGTCTCAAAGGCGCCGCCGAATATGAAAAGCTGGTGGATGTATTTGCAGCCTACCGTGATCCTACCAGAGATTACAGCATCAAAATCGATGAAGATGGCAATAAGATCCTGCCCGGACGTCCCTTTGGCCGTGAGATCCTGGAAGATGAATCCGTCAAGAAGCTCATCCGGATCACCACTCAGACCAAAGCTGAGTTTAGTCCTGATGAATACCTTGCATTTAGTGCAAAGTATCCTGAGAATATGGCCTTGTTGAATAGTCTCAAACAAGACGTGAGCGGCCAGGTGGTCATTGATGTTACAAACATCACCCCCGAGCTGCGGACCCAAATGGGGGAGACCATGTATCGTGAGCTGAATCGCCTTACGCGCAATACCTTGTATAAGTTCAAAGTTGCCCGCATCGGTATGAATGCGCAAAGCGTAGCCCATATCATGATCATCGTCTTTATCATCCTGGGTAACATCGGATACTTCATCCAAAAAATGCGTCAGGCAAAGAATCAATAGGAGGAAGAAATGAGTTTCGAAATGTTTAGCAATTTGGTGGGAGCTTTTTTCACGCTGTGTATTTTCTCCTTCCTGTACAAAGATAACCCCTTTTATCAGGCAGCAGAACAGATGCTGGTGGGTATCTCTCTGGGCTATGGCCTGGTTTATACCTACAACCGTGTGTTCGTGCCCTATGTGTGGCAGACCATTGTCATCAAGCATCAATTTGTGCTAATCATCCCCGCCATCATGGGTATGCTCTATCTCCTGCGTTTTTCGCGCAAGCTGGGCTGGCTTTCCCGCTACCCCATAGCTTTCTCAATGATGGGAGTAGGTATGGGAGTGCCCATGGGTATCCACGCCTCCATCCTGGTGCAGATGCGTCAGGCCATGGTGCCGATTGAGACCGTGAATCTATTCCTGATCTTTGTCGGAACTATAGCGGTGCTGCTGTATTTCTTCTTCTCCAAGGCTCATACCGGAGTCTATGGGAAGTTCGTGGGTGTAGGAAAGTGGTATATGATGATAGGTTTCGGAGCCTCATTCGGTCTTACCGTGATGGCTCGTATTTCCCTGTTGATCGGGCGGATTCAGTTCCTGGTCAATGACGTCATAGGTATTTTAAAATAGTATAGATGAAGCTTAAGGCGCAGTGTGTACATGCTGCGCCGGCAGCTTTCGTAAACCAGATGGCTAAGAAGCTTTACTCAGGCATTTTACTACCCTTATGATGGGGAACACATGAAAAGAACATATATTTTCGCTATCCTGATCTTGCTGGCTCTAGCCGGCATTTCCTGCCTTTCTGCCAACAGTTCCGTGGTTAAGATATCGGAGTTCAGCGCATCGGATATGCCTGACGACGACGGGAGCGGAATTATCCTGAAATGGCAGCCACTTCCCAAAGAACACCGCGTGATCAAATACAATATATATCGGGGTGTGAGCCCGGATTCTCTGTTTTTGCTCACCTATCTGGAAGTGGATCCCAAACTGGGAGTATTGGCTCCCTATTTGTATTATTACGATTCAGGCGATCAACCCCTGATAGAATTTGAGAGCTCTCCTTCGAAGCTCAAAAAAGAGAAGGATCAAGAGCCCAATAGCCCGCTATATGCGAAATTCCCGCTGGATGCAAAGCTGCTAAGCACTGTCCTGGATCGCTACGCCATCTTTGCCACCACCAAAGCGGCTTATCTGCACAAGCACTCCAAGGCTATTACGAAAGAAGACAAAAGCTTTGCCGGCCTCAAACTCACTCAGTTCGATGGTATCTATGCTATTCCCCAAGAAGGCGTTACCTATTACTACAGTGTGGCTGCCGTGAATGAACGGGGTGGAGTTTTCGCTGCCACTGAGGTGCAGAGCGCTGTTCCTGTAGATAATCCTCCAGATGCCACTGCCATCGTCCATGCCAGCTATATCACTGAGCTAAAGCAGATGAATTTTGAATGGTACCCACCTACGGGTGCCTCTGATATCAGTCTCTGGCAGGGCTGGATCATTCCCAAAGCGATTTTACTGGAAGGCAAGCAGTTGCCCGAAAATTGGGCCCAAAGAGCCGTTCAGATCTTTGAAATCCCGAATCTCTCTGCAGCTTCAGTGTATTATCATAGTGAAGAATTCCCTGGCGAGCAGTTTGATCCTGCAGAATACACGGCCGTATTGTCCTACCTGGATTATGCCGAACAGATGGCTGCGGTGAGTGCTAATTCATTCCGCCAGCTCTCTCAAACGGCTCTGCCCAAATTGCCGGAATTCACGGTGATGGACAAAGCCAATGACAAGGGTGACAACATGCTGGTGTCTTTTGGCAAACCCCTTGCCTATATCACTTTGGCAGAATTCACCAACAAAAAGCATAATAAGCTCAAGCTGAACTACGATATCTCCGAAAACGAAAACTACACCGTGGATAAGATCAGATTCATCTTCAAAACCAAGGATGGTGAAGAGATCGGCAGTATCACTGAGAACTATGTAGATAAAGTGATTCACCTGGCCATCCCGGAAAAGCATAAAAAGATCAAGCATATCCACACTGAAATAGCGGTGATGCTACTGCACAGCAAGACCTATGAGCCCGAGCTCGTGAGCCAGGAAGTGGTGTATAATGACTACTTCCGTAGATATCAACCTCAGAGCACCTTCGTGGACGGAGTGGATATCAGCAAGCTCCATTTCGACGTCTTGCACAGATCCCAAATGGACTGGGACTTCAGCCCCGGGATGAGATCCAATGCCCTCACCCGGACTTACGATCATACCATACCCTTTGAAGACGTGGTTTTCCGGCCTATTTCCAGTTATGATGCCGAAAGCGGCAGATTCCTGTTTAATGTCCGTCTGGGCATTGCCAATGATGTAGAGCGGGGCATATACTTTGATGTTCCCTTGTATAGAGAATCATTTAAAGAGGAAATGCAGAAACGTCAGACGAATATCCAGGAGCTGGAAGCTCAGCTTGCTGGGCTCACTGAGCCCGATGAAGAGCTGCAAATGGAACTTGTGGCGGCAAAAGCAGAGTATGACTTTATCATCAATCATCCTGCCTACAAAGAAGCCGAAGCTGCCACCAGCGACAAAGCCTGGCGCAAGGTCATGCTGTCCTGGCGTGAAAAAGCTCAACGCAGTTATCAATACAGACTGATTGCTACGGATACAAAGAGCGCTTTTCAGCTCTCAGATATCCATGCCGAAGCCGATGGCAACACTTGGTATCACCCCATTTCCCAATGGTTTGATAAGAGCAAGACCCTTACTTTGATAGCGACCTTCCTGATGCTGTTCCTGGTGGTTTATGCCATCATCATCACCCGCAGAAAAGAAGTCTATATTCGTCCTATTGCCGGTTTGCAGGAATTGGACAATGCGATCGGCAGAGCTACAGAGATGGGACGTCCCGTGATGTTTGTCCCTGGCTGGGGCAGTCTTGGCGATGTATGTACCATTGCTTCGCTGATGATCCTGGCTCAGGTGGCCAAAAAGACCGCAGAATATGACATCCGTCTGATCAATCCTCATTGCGATTATATGGTTTTGCCTCTGGCTCAGGAGATCATCTCCACTTCTTACAGCGAAGTCGGCCGTCCGGATTCTTACAATCAGAATGATATCTTCTTTATCAGCTACGACCAATTCCCCTTCTGCGCCGGCGTCAATGGCATCACAGTGCGCGAGCGCGTAGCCACCATATTCTATATGGGCTTTTTCAATGCGGAGGCCCTGCTGCTCACCGAGACCGGGAACCAGGCAGGTGCCATCCAGATCGCAGCTACAGACGCTGTTACCCAGATTCCCTTCTTTATCACCACCTGTGATTACACCTTGATCGGCGAGGAGTTCTATGCGGCCAGCGCCTATCTTTCCCGCAATCACGATATGGTAAGTATGTTGAAGGCTCAGGATTATTTCAAGCTCTTTATCATCTTGGGCATCGTAGTGGGGACAGTGCTTTCCAGTATGCATATTTCCAGCTTTATACACCTCTTCCCCATGGAGTAGGATGAGCTATGGATAAGATACCCACTTCTACGCTAAAACGGCTGCCTCAGTACATTGAAGTGCTGATCAGGCTGAGAAAGGCAGGCCTCAAAGAGGCGTCTGCCACCAAGATCTCCGTGTTTTCCAATATCCACCAGACTTTGGTGCGCAAGGATATCTCCTTCACCGGAGTGGTCCCCAGCAAGACCGGATACGAAGTGGAACCTTTGCAAAAAGCGATCGAGAAATTGCTCAATTGGGTGGATACCTCTTCCAGTTTACTGGTGGGAGTAGGCCATCTGGGCAGTGCATTGCTGGGCTACCAGGAGTTTTCTCAAAAGGGACTGTCCATTGTGGCTGGTTTTGACAACGATCCGGCTAAGATCGGCACCCAGGTCCATGGTGTTCCGGTTTATTCCGCTTTGGATCTCACCGCGATGGCCCTGCAGCAGGATATCCGCATTGGCATCATTACAGTGCCTCCGGATTCTTCCCAATTGATCGCAGATATCATGGTGCATTCCGGCATCAAAGCTATCTGGAATTTCACCCCTCACAAGATCATCGTTCCGCCGGACATCATTGTCGAGTATGTGGATATGTTTGCCTCGTTGGCAGTGCTATCCAGACGTTTGGCAGAGCAGTACAAAGGATAATTATAAAGACAAACAGCCTGTAAAGCGGAGCCTCGGAGGATATCTGAGGCTCTGCTCTTAGGATTCATCCGCATTTGGCAAATCCTGTGGTTCAGGCTGTGATTAAACAGTTTAAAAAATAAAACACAACGAGGAAAAACCTATGGATACCTATTACGAGAAGATTCAAACTCGCTTGCTCGCAGCCAGGCCCAGATGCGAACAGCTTATTGCCCAGATGCGAGATGGTGAGATCACCCTGCAAAATCCTTATCATGAATTTTTCAATGCCTATCGCCTCATCGTCTTGCAAGCCTGGAATTTTGCCCAGAAGCTCGAGGTCGATCCCCTGTTTAAAAACATCCCCCTAAAAGAATTGCGCCAGATAAATGCTGATTACTATGCTGCCCTGGATCCCGATAAAGGCTATGAGAATAGCCTGGCCAATCCGGATTATGCCGATAAGCTCTATGGTGACAAGATGGGCGCCTTTCTCAGTGCGGCCTTTAGCCGTGCCTACAGTAGCCGCCACTTTCTGTTGATGGGAGATTATGCAAGCATAGAAATCACTCTGAATCTCTATTTCCGGCTTTTGGATAATGCGGACACTCCGGATTATGAAGCCTGGTTGGCCATTTATCGTGCGCAGACGCAGAAGGATTTTGAATTCATGTCCAAAGCATCTCTGATCAGCCGCTTTTCCCCCAAGCAGGATTATTTCTACAAGATCGTGCGCGATGCTGATCTGGACGACATCCGCTATCTGTACCGCTATGGCGTGTATCTCAATGAACATGATATCAAGATGGCAGATTTTATCCGCAATTATCCGCCGCAGGAATTGGCTGCAATTGCTAAATTCCTGGTGAAAAGCTGGGTGGATGGCTTTGTTCGTGCCAAAAAGGACTATAGCAAGAAAAAGTACGCCACATTGATGATCCCGGTGGGTATGGAAGCTTTGGGCCGGCTCATCATCGATGAACTTGCCGCCATCGGCATCCAGGCTCTGGTTCCCCGCCCTCACACCATGGGCATCAATCGTCAATACCCTTACGATCACCGTTATGACAGCGCCCTCAATCTGGATCGTGAGTATATGGAGAAGTCCTTGAAAGCCATGGAAGGCAGCTATGAAGAGCTGAAAGACCTCATCGCCCTGCAGGCAGGCCCCTTGTATGTGGAGCTTTTTGGTGAGACTCCTTTTTCACCGAAAAGCAAAAGCACTTGCCTGAAGCTCAGTGAAGAGCAACAAAAGCTGAGCCAGGAGCAGGGTGCACGCTTTGGCCAGATCTATT
Organism: Candidatus Cloacimonadota bacterium; assembly: GCA_020532545.1. Lineage (GTDB taxonomy): Bacteria > Cloacimonadota > Cloacimonadia > Cloacimonadales > Cloacimonadaceae > UBA5456. The sequence goes on from JAJBAW010000040.1 coordinate 18,904, forward strand.
ACAAATATTACAAACGCGATGAAGCCAGCTTTACCATCATCGCCTTCCCTTCCACTGAGATTGGGGAGAACTTTCCGGAAATCTTTGCCGACACCCTCAAAATCAACCTTTTGGATAGCAATCACTATGCCAGGATTCAACAGCATATCATCGACGTGCTGGACACCGCAGATTATGTGCATGTTCAGGGCAAACCCGGCAACGACACCGATATCAAGGTGCAGATGCACAAGCTGACCAACCCCAATCTTGAGACCTTGTTCGAAAACTGCGTTGCCGACGTCAATATCCCTGTGGGAGAAGTTTTTACCTCTCCAGTATTGGAAGGCACCACCGGCACTCTGCATGTGGAAGATATCTATCTGGAAGGCCTCAGATTCTTCAACCTCCGCGTCCACTTTGAAGATGGCTGGGTGAAGGATTATTCTTGCACGAATTATGACGATCCTATCGAAGCCAAGAACTACGTGCACGAAAATCTGCTCTTGCCGCACAAAACCCTGCCGATCGGAGAATTTGCCATAGGCACCAATACCACTGCCTATCAGATCGCCAAAAAGCACGATATTATGTCGCTTTTGCCCATTCTCATTATCGAGAAGATGGGCCCGCATTTTGCCATTGGTGATACCTGTTTCAGTCACGAAGAAGATGCCCCGCATCCCAGCTTCGTGAATGGCAAAGAAATGATCGCTGTGGAGAATGAGCACTCCGCCACCCGCAAAACAGACCCTATAAATGCCTATCTGATGGCGCATCTGGATATCACTTTGCCCTATGAGATGTTAAAAGTGATCTCGGCTGTGCATGCAGATGGCACGAGAACCGATATCATCAGAGACGGACGCTTTGTGATCCCTGGCACCGAAGAGCTGAATATTCCGCTCATCGAGATGGAGCAGTAGCACTTGCATCCGAAAATCGCAACTATGGTTCAGCCCGCTACCGTAACGCTGGATTTATCCGGCTGTTCCGCTGGCTTTAGCCGGCCGTAGCACTGTCTTCAGACGGTGCGTGCAGCAAACAAAAGAATAGTCACACGGATTGAACGGATTAGACGGATTGACACGGATCAAGAGAACACTGGCTAATGGATTCGACGCGAGAGCTACTGGATTGCAGACGTCTCGTCTGCAGAGCAGGGCACCTGCTCCCCTTTTTGGGGCATGTTCCCCTTTATCAGGCTGCTCGTCTTGTTTCAAGGCCTGCGGCCTTGTTGGACGCGAGACGCATCCAATCCAGCAGCACGCCAGCGTGTAGCTTTGGCATCAAGGCCTAAAACGACTCAGACAAATTGACAGAAAAAGGGGAGTCTCACACGAGACTCCCCTTCTCTTTTCAGTTAAATCGTTCAGTCGAATTTAGCGGTCTTTATATCCCTCTATCAAAAAGATTGGCCATTGTCTTTACCGAGCCCAAAAGCGCGGAAGATTCATAAGGCAGCACCACGGTCTTGTCACCTTTTTGCACCAGATCATGGAAGGCCTCGATATATTTGAGGGCGATCTGATATTTGGCAGGATCGGCGCCAGTATCTTTGAGCGCTTCAGCTATCAGCATGATGGATTTGCGTTCGGCTTCGGCCACCAGGAGTCTGGATTGCGCTTCACCATCGGCACGGGCGATTCTGGCTTGGCGTTCGCCTTCAGCCACTCTGATCTGATATTCTTTTTCACCATCAGCGGTGAGGATTTTGGCACGTTTGTCGCGCTCGGCCCGCATCTGTTTTTCCATGGCGGTGCGAATTTCTTCCGGCGGTTGAATCTCTTGCAGTTCTACCCGGTTCACTTTCACGCCCCATTTATCCGTAGCTTCATCCAAAATCAGGCGCAGCTTGTGATTGATCGAATCCCGGGAGGTGAAGGTGAGATCCAGCGAGAGTTCACCGATCACGTTACGCAGCGAAGTCTGCGTCAGCTTTTCGATGGCCTCAGGCAGATTCCCGATTTCGTACACGGCTTTGTAGGGATCCGTAATCTGGAAATACAAGAGTGCATTGATATTCATGGACACGTTGTCCGCTGTAATCACATTCTGACGGGGGAAATCATACACGTTTTCCCGCATATCGATGCGATTTTCCTCTTTTTGTACCACCACCACCTGACCACGGTAATCGGCTTTGTTATAACGCCAATGGATGGAGCGCGTTTTATCAAAGATGGGAATGATGATGTGAAGTCCACTGGGCAGGGTCTTATAGTACTTTCCCAGACGTTCGATGATTACTACTTCGGCTTGACGAACTACTATTACGCCGCGGGCGATGATGATCACTACCAGGGCAGCGAAGAACATTACAAGATATAAAGATACCATTTTTTACCTCCAGCTTTTTGTCTTTATTACAATATCTCTGATTGCTTTGATTCTGGCAAGTAAAATATTATTTTCAGTCCTTAGCCTTGGCCGGCTCTTCCTTTTGGGCTGGGCTTGATTTTAGCGGAGTTTCAAGTCGAGTTGACTCGGGATTCTGAGTTATCTCGAGTCCAAGGCCCGTTAAAGCCAAGTCCAAGACACATGGGAGAGCATATTGTCCTGGTGCTTTCTGTAAAAGTGGCGCATAGTGCTGCTCTTGCGAAAGAATGAAGATTCTATCAGATACAATTTCGTAGAACTACGTTCTGCGCTATTGTTTCAGCATAAATTCTCTTTATTGCAGAAAGTCATTGACAAAATACCAGCTTTGCCCCTTTAAGTTTTAAAGCATCTCGTATCCGTAGCAGAATGAATTACATTATAAATAACTTAATAATTGTCCTGAGAAAGGATGGAGGAAAGATGAAGAGAGTATTGATCATTGTTCTGGCCGTAACTGCCTTACTGCTTGTGGCTTGTGGACCCAGCGTAAAGGTGAAAAGAGTCTCCCCGGAAACCACTGCAGACCTGAGTGGAAAATGGAATGCCACAGACAGCCGTTTGGTGGCTGAAGAAATGATTCGGGACGTGGTCTCCCGCCCCTGGCTGAGCAGCTTTTCCAAGGAAACCGGACGTACGCCGGTGGTGGTGATAGGCATGATGCGCAACCTTTCCAGCGAGCACATCGAAATGGGCACCTTCGTCACCGATATTTCCCGTGAATTGATCAACAGCAGTACGGTTCGTTTTGTGTCTTCCAAGGAAGAGCGGGATGAGCTGCGGGATGAACGCGCTGATCAGCAATATTATGCCTCAGAAGAGACTGCCAAGCGCATGGCTGCAGAACTGGGTGCGGACTATATGTTGCAAGGCTCGGTGAAGACCATCATGGACGGTGTGGATCGCACCAAAGCCAAATACTACCAGATCGATATGCAACTCGTGGATGTGCAAACCAGCGAAAAGGTCTGGATTGGCAACAAGCAAATTATGAAGATCGTGGAAACCAAACGCTTTAAATAAGATACATGAGCGAGATCTTCGGGCACAGAGCAATCTCTGTCAGGATCACAGCGGGCTTGCTGCTACTGCTTTTGGCAGTACTGCTAAGCTCCTGTGCCTCGGCTATTCATAGCCAAAAGATAGTCAAAAACCTGGATAGCGCTTTGGCTGCCAGGGATATTGCTGCCGCGCTAAAGATCGTGGAAAATCCCAAGTACTACAACAATAAAGAGCGTCTGCTCTACTATCTGGATGCCGGAATGCTGCATCATTACAATGGGGATTGGGAGCGTAGCAACGAGCTTTTGGAGCTGGCGGAAAACGCGATCCAGGAGCTGGAAACCAAAAGCCTGGCCCGCGGTGCGGGCTCCATGCTGCTCAATGATAATACTTTGGAGTATTCCGGTGAGGATTATGAAGATGTCTATATCAATATCTTCAAAGCCTTGAACTATCTGAATCTGAAGGATCGGGATGCCGCGTTTGTGGAAATTCGCCGTCTGGACGAGAAACTGGGCTATCTGGAACAAAAATATGCCAAAATAGCCAAAGAGATGGCCAAAGACAACAAGGGCAAGATGGAGGTCAAGGCCGGCAAAAGCCGCTTTCATTCCTCTGCTCTGGCACGGTATCTGAGCATGATGATGTATGAGGCTTCCCGCCAGGAAGATGACGCCAGGATCGATTATGAGAATATCCAGTTTGCCTTTAGCAGCCAGCCGGATTTGTATCCCTTTTCGCCGCCCGATATCATTCCTCCCCAAAAGGCGCAATCTGGAAACGTGGTCCGGGTGCTGAGTTTCATCAATCGCAGCCCTTATAAACGGGCTCGGGAGATGCACATCCACACCTCGGAGAACTTGCTTTTGGTGGGTAGTATGGATAAAGATATCGACATAAACCCCATTCCCTGGCCCGGCATTCCCAAAGGCTACTATTTCAAATTTGCTCTGCCTTATCTGGTGGAGCGCAATGCCCGGGTAGGGCGAGTGGTAGCTGTGAGCCCTGATGGGAAGCGCCATACGCTGCAAAAGCTGGAAGATTTTAATCTGGTGGCAAAGCGCAGTTATGAGGCCAAAGAGCCCATGATCATGCTGAAAAGCATCACCCGCAGCGTACTCAAAGGCGTGGCGGGAGAAGAGGCCAAGTCCAGAAGTGAAAAAGAGACTTCCGATCTTGCAGCCTCACTACTCAGTCTGGCGATGGATGCGGCGATATTCATCAGTGAAAATGCCGATCTCAGGCTTTCCCAATTCTTTCCCGGAGCCGCTTTGATCGCCGAAATCCCAGTCTCTCCCGGCCAAAATACGATCCGCCTGGAATACTATTCCGCATCCGGATATCTGCTCTATAGTGAAGAGCGCACGCTGATGGTAAGACCCAATCAGCCCAATCTAATCAACGCCTGGTGTTTTTAAAAAGTAAAATGAAATAAATGGAGTAACAGTGGAGATTCGAAAATTAGACGAGATGTTTGAAGTCCTGAAAACCCGTGACAAAAAACGTCTTATTGCAGCATGGGCGATCGACGCTCATACCATTATGGCAGTATATGAAGCCGTGAAAATGAACATTGTCCAAGGCATCCTGGTAGGAGACGAAAACATAATAAAAACAGTGTGCAAAGAGCACGATATCGATCCGGCCAATTTTACTATCGTCCATGTCGATAACGACATAGACGCTGCTGACAAAGCGGTGGATTTGATCAATGCCGGTGAGGGAGACTTTCTGATGAAGGGTCTGCTCTCCACAGACCGCTATATGAGAGCCATTTTAAACAAAGAATATGGCATAATGGACCCGGGGGCAATACTTTCCCACGTCACCGT
>JAJBAW010000003.1 GCA_020532545.1 Candidatus Cloacimonadota bacterium
AAGTGTACACTCCCAGATAGGTCAAAATGCCAAAGAGGAGAGTGCCGAAGGAATTGAACAGAGTGTGCACCAAGGCTACTCTGCGGGCGGCATAGTTCGAGCCCACCGAAGCTAACCAGGCGGTGATGGTGGTGCCGATATTATCTCCAAAAACCAGATACAGGGCACCTTCAAAAGGTATCAAGCCATTGGTAGCCAGCACGATGACGATTCCCACCGAAGCCGCGGAGCTCTGGATCATCATGGTAAAGATGGTTCCTACCAGAATACCCAAAAGCGGATTTGTGGAAATATGCACCAGGAAGTCTTTCGCCATCTGCGAGTCGCGCAAGGGTACCACGGCATTGGTCATCTGGCCCAGTCCGATAAAGATCAGGCCAAAACCAATGATGATCAGGCTCCAGCGCTCCATCTTACGACTTCTGCGGATCAGTAGTAAGATCACCCCCACGATGATGAAGGCAAAGGCATATTGACCGATATTAAAGGCAATCAATTGAGCGGTGATGGTGGAGCCGATATTGGCCCCCATGATCACACCCACAGCCTGACTAAGGGTGAGAATTCCCGCATTTACAAAGCCGATCAGCATCACCGTGGTAGCGGAGGAACTCTGGATCAAAGCGGTGACGGACATGCCTACGATCACACCCTTCAGCCGGGTATCGGTCAGCTTCTTCATAATGCGGCGCATTTCACTGCCGGCCACAGCCTGAAGGTTATCGGTCATCTTGTTCATCCCAAAGATGAACAGAGCCAGGCCTCCGAAGAAGTTTATAATCTGTAATATCGTCATGTTTTAAGTTTCCTCATGCTGTCGATAGGGTAATGTTCTTGCTGAGGGGATCTGGTCAAGGATTATATTTGCCAAGCGGCGCATTATCGGGTGAAGGGCGTTCAAATCTGCTAACTATAGTATTGGTATTCTGGGGAAGGAGAGGTCTGTATACTTTGAGAAAAACAAGCTCTGAGACCTGGATCCGTAGCGCAAAAAACCCGGAATCAGTTTCCAGGTTTCATTTGGGGAAATAGTATTACTTCTTTGATGGAGTCATTCTCGGTGAGCAGCATTACCAAGCGGTCGATGCCGATACCCTGCCCTCCCATTGGCGGCATGCCATATTCGAGAGCTTCGAGAAAGTCTTCATCCACCACATTGGCTTCGTCATCGCCCAGTTCGCGCAATCTGGCCTGAGCTTCCAAACGCTCGCGTTGATCCAAGGGATCATTGAGCTCGCTGAAAGCATTGGCAAATTCACCTCCGGCAATGATGAGTTCAAAGCGGTCTGCCAGGAGCGGATTGCCGGGCTTGGCTTTGGCCAGGGGGGAAATCTCCTTGGGGAAATCGCAGACAAAGGTGGGTTGAATCAAGGTATGCTCTACAAAGCGTTCGTAGATGATCGCGATGAGCTTGCCTTTGGCACTGCCCGGAGGGATTTCCAGCTCGTGTTCTTTGCAGAATGCGGTGAGCTGTTCAGCCGTAGCTTCCATCACATCGACTCCCGTAGCTTCCTGCACGAGGTCTGCCATAGCAGCCCGGCGCCAGGGCAGTGTGAGATTCACTTCATGACCGTGGTATTTATAAACGTCTTTGCCGATCACTTCTGTGGCCAGATGCTTGATCATGGCTTCCACCAAGTCCATCATGCCTTCCAAATCCGAATAGGCTTCGTAGGATTCCAGCATGGTGAATTCCGGATTGTGCGTGCGGTCCATCCCTTCATTGCGGAAGTTTTTCCCGATCTCATAAACCCGCTCAAATCCACCCACGATCAAACGCTTCAGATACAGCTCGACGGCGATTCTGAGGTATAGATCCACATCCAGAGTATTGTGATGGGTGATGAAGGGCCGGGCATTGGCCCCGCCATACAGGCTTTGCAGGATTGGGGTTTCCACTTCGATATAATCCCGCTCATCCAGGAATTTGCGGATGGCGGAGATAATCCGCGATCTGGTGGCAAAGACTTTGCGATGATCAGGGTTCAGCAGAAGGTCCAGATAGCGTTTGCGATAGCGCAGCTCGATATCGGAGAATTCATCGTAACGGATGGTTTTGCCATCCTCGATCTTCTCTTTCACCGCGGGCAAAGGCCGGATGTTCTTTGTCAAGAGCTTGATAGAGGAGCATCTCAGGGAATATTCACCGGTATTGGTGAAAAAGGCAATCCCTGTGGCCTGCACAAAGTCTCCGGCATCACAGAGCTTGAAGAGTTCGTAGTTCTCCTCGCCCAATTCTGCTTTGGAGACGTAAAGCTGGATTCTGCCGCTATCATCTTCGATATTGCCAAAGCCGATCTTACCCTGACGCCGCATAGCCACCAGACGGCCTGCCACGATGACTATTGTGGCATTTTCCACGAAGTCAGCTTGATCGGCTAAGACTTCGGCAATCTTGTGGCTACGTTCGCTTTTCACTGGATAGGGATCGATGCCGAGGGCACGAATCCTGGCCAGCTTCTCTTTACGGAGCTTGATAAATTGATTTTCGGACATTATGGTTTACAGGTCTTTAAAAGGATTGTCCTCGACCACAGCGCTCTTTTCATTGGCATATTTGCGCCATTCTTCGTCACGGCGTCCACCACGACGTCCACCACCACCATAACCATCACGGTCACGATCGCGATAACCGCCATCACGGCCACCACCACTGCTGGCATCTCTAGGACCACCGCCACCACCACGATCTTGCGAACGCGGACGGCTGGCTGCAGCTATCTCTTCCGGAGTGCGGTCTGTGTAATCCAAAGTAATGCGATGACTTTCGCGATCGATGGCTGTAACCATCAATTGCACAGTGTCGCCACTTTTGAAATTATCTGTCATGCGCATTCTGGAGCGGGGAAGCAGGCCTGTGATGCCTTTGTTTATTGTGACGAAAACTCCGAAGTTTGTGGAGGATTCCACAATGCCTTCAAAGGGTTCTTCGATCTTGATGAGATCGGAGATATTGTCCCATGGATCAGGCTGTAAAGCCTTCAGAGAAAGGGATATCTTCTGAGTATCAGAATCTATTCTGATGACCTGCACCTGCACGTAATCTCCTTCTTTGAGGATTTCACGAGGGTGAGCAATATTGCGGCTGCGGCTCATCTCGGAAACGGGGATCAGTCCCTCGACTCCGGGTTTGAGCTCGGCAAAAGCGCCAAAATTGTGCAAACGCAGGACGCGGCAATTTACTTCATCGCCTTCTTTGATCTCGCTCATCGCGGAGATAAAGGGGTTATCCTGCAGGGCTTTCAGTGATAAGGCTACCTTGTCTTCTTTGATGGAAAGGATTTTCACATCCAATTCCTGTCCAGACTTCAGCACATCCTGAGGCTTGATCACGTGTTGCCAGGAAATCTCGGAAACGTGCATCAGGCCTTCGACTCCGCCTATATCAATAAACGCGCCAAAAGAGGTCATACGCATTACTTTGCCGGGAACTACGTCCCCTTCGGAAAGCTTGGACAAAGCCTCAACTTTCTTCTCAAGAGCATCTTGCTCTGCTAATTGTCGGTGGGAAACTACGATCCTGCGACAATTTTCCGAACACTCTATCACTATAAAATCCAGGGTCTGACCGATGAACTTGGTAGTGTCATCGACCGGCCTTGCCGAAATCTGCGATACCGGGCAAAACGCTCGTGCGCCAAGGATATCGACGTTGAATCCACCTTTGGTTACCGAATATACCTTGCCTTGGACCGGAATCTTCTTTTCGAATGCATCACGGATGGACTCTTTGTCCACGTGTTGCTTAGTGAGGCTTTTGCCGACCACGAAGCCTTGATCATTTTGATCAATCACGTAGCCTTTGAGTGTGTCCCCAACCGCGAGATTGAGGATGCCTTTATCATCGGAATATTCGCTGATCTCAGCATAGGCATCGAATTTGCCACCGAGGTTTAGGATCAAATAATTGTCCGTAATACTAACCACCGGCGCTTCGACTACATCGCCTTTCTTAATTTCTGCTGTGTTCTGAAAGGATTCCTCGAGCATACGAAGATAATCTTCTTTCATTTCTTTTAAAGCAGCCTTGCTGCTGGTTTCTCGCACCATGTCTGACATAAGTAACTCCTAACTACATTTCAGATTCCACAATTTGGGACTGCGGTATTTTGTAAAGCCTTTTATTTGTTTGCATCAAAATAACATGGCGAATTAAGAGTTGAGAATGGAGAATTGAGAATTATGCAGGAAGTTTTGAGGTAGAGGAGCTGGTGCAAGATTGGGGAATAGTGGATGGAGAAAAGTGAAGACTTGGCAGCTTCTTTTTCCCGTGGGAATCCGATGAACCCGTACAATGCCACCCCGATTTGTGCTTTGTAAAATCCTAAATCCAATCATCCATGGCTCTGCCCAACCCATAATTCTCCATTCTCCATTCTCAATTCTCCATTAATTAACCCCTCAGCTCGATCTTCACCCTATGCTTCTGGCCCCAATCCTGCAACTTCAGATATTCCCTGTTCTGTTTCAGGTCTGTTTCAGGCAATTCATGCCCTTTCAGATCATCCAAAGTGGTGGTATAGTGGCAGGGCTGGATGTAGTAGCGATCCCCTTGATTTAAGAGCTGATGGATATCAAAAAGGTCATCGCCAAAGAGGATTTCCGGGGCCACTGTGGTGCGGAATTCATAGTCAAGACCGCTGAGCCGGATCAGTTCCATGCTGCGGATGATGTCTTCTTTCCTTACTTTGCTGCGGGTCAGCTTCTTGTAAAGGGGCAGTGGTGCTTTGATATCCATGGCTATGTAATCCGCCGCTCCGGCATAGATCACCTGGGCCAGCACATCGGGATGCGCACCGTTGGTATCCAATTTCACCTTATAGCGCATGGCCTTGAGAATCTTCAAAAAGGGCAGAAGATCTTCTTGCAGAGTGGGTTCTCCTCCTGTGACTACCACCGCACTGAGTTTCTTGCGGCGGCGGTAGAGAAAGCGCAGCACCTTTTCGGTGTTGAGTAAAGGAGAGTACAGCTCAGGCCGGACTAATTCGGGATTATGACAATAGGGGCAGCGAAAATTGCAGCCTTGGGTAAAGACGATGGCAGAAAGCTCTCCCGGATAGTCCAGCAGAGAAAACTTCTGAAAGCCGCCGATCTTCATGCTAAAGAGAGGTCCTGGTGCTTGGTCTGATGATATTCTTTTTTGGTATCGAAGGTGGTACGCAGCTTGAATTCTGCTTTCTTCCCTTCGTTCCATTGCGAGACTGGGCGCAAATAGCCCACGATGCGGGAGAAGATTTCGCAATTCTTTTTGCAAGTAGGGCAGAGCGCCTGTTCGCCAACCAGATAGCCATGCTCTGGGCAGATGCTGAAGGTGGGCGAAAAGGTGAAATACGGCAAGCGGTAGTTCGAACAAACGCTCTTCACCAGGTTTTTTACGCTTTCAGAATGCTCCAGGCGTTCGCCGCCAAAGATATGCAGGACAGTGCCTCCGGTATATTTCGTCTGCAATTCATCCTGCAAATCCAGCACTTCAAAGACGTCATCGGAAAAATTTACCGGCAATTGGCTGCTATTGGTATAAAAGGGAGTTTCCTCTTTGCTGTTTGCACTTTTGATGCCGGGGAAGCTCTGCCGGTCCAGAAGGGCAAGCCGATAGCTGGTTCCCTCTGCTGGAGTGGCTTCCAGGTTATAGTTGTTATTGGTGAGCGTTTGAAATTCGATGAGACGGCCGCGCAGATAGTCCATCACTCTCAGGGCAAATTCGCGTCCCTTTTGCGAGCCCACGTTCACACCCAGGAAGTTTTCACAGGCTTCGTTCATGCCGATGATTCCGATGGTGGAAAAGTGGTTTTCCCAAAACTTATCAAAGCGCGCTTTGACGCTCTTCAGATAAAAGCGGGTATAAGGATAAAGGCCGCTATTAGTATAAGTTTCCAGCACTTTGCGCTTGATCTCCAAAGAGGACATGGCCAGATTCAGGATTCTTTCAATACGGGCAAAGAAGTCCTCTTCGTTTTCGGCCAGATAGCCTACCCTAGGCAGATTGAGCGTCACCACTCCGATCGAGCCGGTGAGGGGATTCGCCCCAAAGAGACCGCCCCCTCTGGCTTGGAGCTTGCGGGTATCCAAACGCAGACGGCAACACATGCTGCGCGCGTCGTTGGGATCCATATCGCTATTTACGAAATTGGAAAAATAAGGAATGCCGTATTTTGCTGTGGCTTCCCAAAGGTATGCGATGGTGGGGTTTTCCCAGTCAAAATCCTTGGTGATATTATAGGTCGGGATGGGGAAGGTGAAGACCCGGCCCTTGGCGTCCCCTTCGATCATCACTTCCAAAAAGGCCTTGTTCAGCATATCCATTTCGGCCTGAAAGTCTGCATAGCACTTGTCTTGCGGCTTGCCACCGATGATCACCGGCTGGTCTTTGTAGAGCTTGGGCGGAAACAGATCGATGGTGATATTCGTAAAGGGAGTCTGAAAACCCACCCGCGTAGGCACATTGATATTAAAGACAAACTCTTGCAGGGCCTGCTTGACTTCCGCGTAAGAAAGCTGGTCAAAATGGATAAAGGGCGCGAGCAAGGTATCAAAACTGGAAAAAGCCTGCGCTCCGGCTGCTTCACCTTGCAGGGTGTAAAAGAAATTAACGATCTGCCCCAAAGCGCTGCGGAAATGCTTTGCCGGCGCACTTTCCACTTTGCCTTCGGCTCCGCAAAAACCGGTCTGCAGAAGGTCCATCAGATCCCAACCCACACAATAAACGCTGAGCTGTCCCAGATCGTGAATATGCAGATCTCCGGATACGTGTGCCTCACGAATCTCCGGGGGATAGATCTTATTGAGCCAATAGGTTTTACTCACTTCCGAGGCGATATAATTGTTCAGTCCTTGCAGCGAATAGGCCATGTTCGAATTCTCATTCACCTGCCAATCCAGCTTGTCCAGATACTGATCGATCAGCTTTACGCCGGCTTTGGAGACCATCTCCCGCATGCGGGCATGTTGGTCTCTATATATAATGAAGGCCTTGGCAGTTTGTTTATAGGGTGAGGCCAGTAGAACATCTTCCACCAGGTCCTGAATCTTTTCCACATCGGGGGTATCTTCGCTGATGGTCTGCAAGGCAAGGTTTATCACCCGCAAACATAATTTTGCGGCCATCTCGCAACCAAACTCTCCGCTGGCAGAGGCGGCTTTTTCAATGGCGCGCGTGATCTTACTTTGATCAAAATCTACTATCTGTCCGTTTCGTTTTCGGATTAAGGAAAACATGGCAACTCCTTGATTATATCATATCAATAAATACTTATATTATAGTCAGATACGAACCTCAGTGCGATATCTGTAAAGTCGCAAACAGGACTCTATTTGCATCAAAATAGGTACTTAGCTTTCTGTCAAGGAGGACTTTCTTTAACGCTCGTAAATGAAGTTCGGAAAATCGGCAAGCTCATATTTGAAACAGGCTGACAGCGCAAAAAGAAAATTGATAACGAGGGCTAATTGTCTGCTTTTATTCGCAAGATCTCAGATGTCGATGTGAAAAAAGTGGGTAGAATAAACAAGCCCCGGAGCAAATCCGGGGCTTATTCCATTAATTATGTCCTATTCCATGAGCAGCATCTTCTTGGTGGCATTGTATCTACCTGCGGTAAAACGGTAGATATATACGCCGCTGCTGAGCTGTTTACCGCTCTCGTCACGAGCCTCAAATACGACGCTGTGATGCCCACTGCTCCTGGCTTCATTCAGCAGGCTGCGCACCTTTTGCCCTTTGACGTTATACACATCCAGGCGTACATTGCAGGGCTCCAGGATCTCATAGTAGATCGTGGTGGTGGGATTGAAGGGGTTCGGGCTGTTGCCTCTCAGTGCAGTTGCTACTACAGGGCTATTCTGGTCTTCGTTGGCGGATTCCCACAGGGTGATATCAAGCGTGGTAGTCTGGTAAGCCGAGACACCTACGTTCTCGATTGTGACGGTGATAGCACCCGGGGCTGAGGCGGAAACGGTGTATATCCCCCAGAGCAGCTCCAGAGAATATGCACCCGTGACATCCGTGAGAGCAACATGATCTGCAACAGCTACTGTGGCGTTTGGGAGACCATTGCCGTCCTGACTGCGGACGATGCCGACGATAGATCCGATGGGAGGACCTATCAATATAATATTGGACAGCGCAGCGGGAGAGCTGACGTCATCGGTGTAAACAGCCTTTACACCCCAACGGTAGATGCCGCCGTACAAGGTTTGCCAGGCCTGGTCTTCGTAGGTCAGAGTGTTGATCAGCGCGCTATTGAGCAAGGTCCAGCTTGCCTCATCCTCCTCCTGATTGGAACTAAAGCGATAGATCTTGTATCCCAATAGAGCTCTGTCATCACGGTTTCTTGATAAGGCGGCAGATTTCACGCCGTTATTTGAAATGCTTTGAGACCAATTCTGAGGCTCATCCTCGATGCTCCTGCGGATTCCGCTCGTATCTTGATACGGAGCTTCCCACTGCAGCACTGCAGCGGTGTTTGAGGAATTGACTTCTACCACTACATTGCGAGGGGGATAAGCAGCTTCAGACATCGGCTGCATATTCACGTTGATCACCGCTTGTTCAGCATCTACCAGTACAAGTTCCACTGTCTGAGAGATGTATCCATGTTTGCTGAAAAGCACATTATAGGTATTCGGCAGAATATAGGGGATTAGATATTCGCCGGATGCATTGGTGGTGGTCGTATAGTTCAGGCCTTCGAACTCTACTGTTGCGCCTTCCAGAGGGGCATTATTGCTGCCGGTAGTCACGGTGCCGGAGAGTGACCCAGCTCTGACCTCATTGATAAAGAAAGTCGTTTTGGGGAAGGTACCGGTTGGGTTTCCGTAGCTCGGAGGAGCCATCGGATCGAAGGCGTTACTATCAGTTTGTCTGTTGCGAGAGCGGTTTGTGCCTACAGTCTGCGCCAAAAAGACGTTTCTGAAGCTATAGTGCTGCGTGTCCATGGGACGGCTCGCATAGAGCACCAGATTGCCACTAAAGTAGTCAAAGGGCTCGGTCAAAAAGATGGTGATGGTATTGCGCCCGGCCGGAAAACTCATCGTGCCGTCATAGACCAGGGTGAGAGTGGCAGGATCGATCCAAGCTGCACTAAGATCTGGCTCGGTAGTACTGCCCAGCCAGAGTGTAATGGGTTTATCCTCCAGCTCATCTGCAAAGTAGGTATAGAAGGACAGGCCGGTGATCTGCCCAAAGGCACCGATTTCATCAGGATAGTACAGGGTTTGGAACAGACTATTCTTAAATGAGAAATCCCAGGGAACGAGCCTGTCTTGCACACCGTCACCGACGGTCACAGCCACTGTGTCTTCAGATAAGATCAAGATATTCAGGGGCATTGTCGTGTCATTCATACCATTGATATCACCTGTCAGCAGCACTTTACCTGTGATCGTCTGGAAACCTTCGGTAGTGGGGGTGAAGGTAAGCGTCACAACCAGGGAATCACCGGCAGCTATGCTTGTTCCTGGGGCTGAGGCCAGGATCATGCCTGCATTATCCACGATCTGGATCTGATAGTCTGCTTGGGTGGCGGTGCCGTTATTTAACACAGTCACCGCGTAATCCGAGGGAAGGTTGAGATTCGGGGTCGTGCTGCCAGCTATGGAGCTTGCCGCCAAATCATTTGGAGCGATCTCTTCAAAGATGACGTCATCTATGTAGATATGGCTGCCCATATATAGAGGAAGTCGCCGGATGGCGATGTGTCTTCCCAGCCCTGTATGCGCAGCAAGATTCACGGTGTACTGGGCCCATCCCTGTGGTACATAGACGGTTTCAAATAGCTCGAATGTGCTGGCATTTAGGGGATCTACGATGGTTCCGATCTGAATCTGATTATTCTGTCCACCTTTCATCATCAGCTTGATACGCAGGGTATTCAGGTCTATCGCATCGCCAATCTTGGGTGAAATGATAGTCAATACAGCAGGAGTCTCACTGGGAATCTGCATCTCCACGCAGTTTGGTGAGCTGTAAGGCCACATGGCAGAGACCCTTGGGTACCAGGTATTGGGCCCGTTGCTGTTTAGATACGACCATCCTGTAGGAAAAATTGGCACTATGGCAGCATCCCAATTTTCCAGGTATGGCAAGCTGTAGATAGTGGTGTTATGGCCTGTACCAGAAACGTTTATGGTGTGAACTACACGCGTGATATTATCGGTTACTAGAATTTGAGCAGTGTGCGTACCATCAGCACTGGGGCTAAAATCCAGGCCGAAGACCAGGATATCTCCGGAGGCAAGGCTTGCGGGCAAGTCCGGGACATTCGTGAAGCTGAAAGCGGCATCTCCGGTGATGGAGATACTCTAAATGCCGAGTATTCCACCCCCTGCATTGGCGATAGAGAAATCCTGATGCGCGGGAGCAGAGACCAGCACCGTGCCAAAATCATAATCAGCCGGTGTAACCGCAAACAGTGGTTCAGCAGTGAACGGAGCTATGTGGAACGTGGTCTTGGGGAAGGTGGAAAACAGGGTTCCTGGCTCCTGAGGGCTCATGAAGTTATACAATACGCTGTTGCTTTGCAGCTTGCGGGCACGGTATTGTACAGAAGACTGCACCAGAAATCTGTCATCGTAATTATGCGAACTTGAAGCCATCGGATGATTTGTGTAAAGCACCAGATTGCCACCGGTATAAGGATATAGCGTCTGTAGCGGGATCAGGATGGTGCTGGCTCCCAAGGGGAAATTCATAAATCCATCGAACACCAGGGTCAGGGTGCCGGGATCGATCCAGCCAGCGGAAAGGTCTTCCTGAGTGGTGCTGCCCAGCCAGATCCGGATCGGCGTATTCACCAAGGGGATAGCGAAGTCGCTGTAAAAGCTCAGCGCAGTGATGCTCCCCTGTATCCTCATTTCGTCCTGATAATACAGCCCCTGATACAGGCTGTTTCGATAGAAAAAATCCCAGGGTACGCGTTCATATTCATCACCCTCACCGATGGTGAAAAACATGTTGTTGCCGGTGGTGAAGCTCCAGACCGGACAGGCCTGGGCGTCTCCGCTGGCGTTATAGGGGATTAGCTGCCAATAGTAGGTGGTATTATAATCCAAGGCGGGATCCGGAGTATAGCTGGTGGCATAGCCCAAATCCAGGTTGTTTTCGATATTGGAGGGCGGATAGTTCGTGCCAAAATTCAGCTTGAAGCCAGCGGGCACTCCACCTCCGGAAGTCCAGGAAAGTGAGGTGAGTGGCGATATCTGCGTGGCTACATTGGCAGGGGAGAGCAATGCTGCCGGATTGGGGGGATCCGTAAGCACAGATTCAGTTATATTAAAGCGGATATTGGCCCGGTGCAAGGACTGGTAGCCAGAGGTATCAGGCACATTATAACTATCTCTCTGGCAGCGCAATGAGCTATTAAATGTGGTAGGCGTATAATATGTAGAAGCATTCTGGGAGAAGTTCCCGGGGATCATACCGATTACGATCTCGACGAGGATATTCTCTACACCATTCCACGCGAAGGGCGTGTTGAACGTGTGAGTATTCCACCCGTTAACCGGGAGGAACCCGTTTGCAACGAATACTTCCTGGTAGGTGCCAGTTTCAAATACTGTGCTCAGCTCCGACTGATCGGTGTGTTTGAGCAGAATCCTAAAGTTCGGCATCTCATTACAGTTATTTACTGCCTGAACATGGAAAGCGAGCGAATTGATATTGCCGGAGGAGCCACCTGCATCCACGATTTCGCTGGCGCGAAAGAGATACTGTTGGCGGAAATTCTTATACCAGGTGCCGTAGGGGGTGGGCGCCCCGGTGGGGTTGTTTGCCGCAGTACCACGACCGATGGTCACGGTGATCTGGGCATCAAGCGTAGAGATTGCTCCCAAGACAAAAGCAAGGAGCAAGGTAAACAGGATCATCCTTTTCATGGTAGTCACTCCTAATGATCTTAGATGTTCGGGTGTGCTATTTCCCTGCTGCCAAATATCGCAAGGCGTTAAGTTCTTGAGTTCTCTGCGAATAAAGACCAGTTCCAAGCTTGAGTCAATTAAAAAGCATAGCACTTTGGGTGCAAGAAATATTATCTCATGTGTTTATTGTAACATGCAAGTTTTGCGCCATAACATAGAAAGTGTTTGAAAATATATCAGGTAATGCAGGGGAAGATGGGGTGGGCAAAGCTTTCCCATGTTTGCTTCATCATTCTGGGTTCTCGATTCTCGGTCCTTCCTTGATAGTTCAACATGCTACTAACGGGCGTTGAACTCGAGATGACTCGAGCGCCTGAGTCATCTCGTGTCGGAAGCGCATCAAAAGCAAGTTCAGGGGTAAAGGGAGAGGAATCCGGGGCGGGAGATCAAAAGTGGGGGAGAGCTGAGCTGGTAACTAAATTTTCTGAACAGCAAAAGGGTTTTCTAAGACTGAACAATTCGGCTATGGTCATGATGTTCTAACGGTAAGGAAAGGACTGGCCAGAATCTGCATAATGCAAAACCTACAATAAAGAAAAGCCCCAGCGAACTGGGGCTTTTCATATATGATTTGTGATTATTTTACTTAACCGGCTCTTATCTTAAATTGATAGGCCAATTCTTCTTTTACGTTGAAAGTCCAGCCATCCACGATGCTCTTGATCCTGGCAACAAAGCTGCCGGGATAACTGCCATTCGGCACAACCATGGATTCTCTTACAGAACCATTGGCTGAGATATACACTGTGATGGTAAAGCTGACTTTTTGGGTAATTTGACTTTCTCTATAGGCTTGCTCGATTTGGCTTTGGCGAGCTTGGATCTGTTCACGGACAGTAGTGAATTTGGCTCTGGAGCCTTCGTCCATGCTACCGATGCTGCCTTCAGAGACAGTGCTGATTCCTCTGGCACTGTAAGAAGCTGCAATCTGTTTTTGCTTGCTTACGTCGCCCCAGGCTTTGCCGCTGGGTGCGAGTTTGCTGGCATCACCCAGTACATGTACGCCTTGTGCGCCTGCTGGTGCTTGGGCATAACCACCTGTGGATGGGCCTTTGCCTACCACTGAGGCTACGTCTCCAAAGGAAGGGGTGAGAGCGGGGTTGTATGAAGAACCAGCGCCAGCGCCGCCTCCAATACCTGCACCACCGATTCCAGGACCTGCTCCTCCGCCGCCGCCGGGGCGACCTGCAGAGAATCCTTCTGCTACTGTGGCTATTTGAAGGGCTGGAGCAGTACCAACTGCGCCTGCATCAAAACCTTGCAGAGCTGAAGTGAGGCTGGATGATCCAGTGGCCTTACCAGTGCCGCCGGGACGACCTGTGGCCGTACCTTCGGTGGCCTTTTCGGCAGGCTTATCTGGCTCAGCAAATGCCGCTGCTCCGGGAGCTATATCCGGCAATACTTTCTGAGCTTCACTTTGCTGACTCTGCAGAATTTCTTCCACAGTTTGAATACTTTTGTATTCAGGTTTCAGGGCCAGGTCAAAGATAGCTAAGAAGAGGACTGTCAAAATGATTACAATCCAGATTACCGTACGGTTAAATTTCGTGACTGAGTCCGGTTTGGACCTTCTGGCATATTGGGCAACGATCGCTTTTTCTTCAGGAGTCAATACTGCCACCCAAGGTTCGCGGAAGTCAAAGTCCACACTCCAGTTTGGGGCCAGAGTGACGGTGCCTTTGATATCTTCTTTGAGTACCAGCTCGTTGCCGGAAAGAAGGTTGTTTTGTCTTAGATACTGTGAATCCAGAGTTTCATTGCCTCGTTCACAGACGACCTGTGAATCGGGTGGCAATTCCAATACATATTCGCCGCCTTTCTGTTTGATAAGCGTGTGCTTATCAGGAAATTCGGGCTCAAGGATCTGCCATTGTAAGAATTTATTTGAACCGATTACAAACTTTCTCTTGATTTCCTTGCCTTCTTTGGCGTAGTCAAGAAACTTGCCTTTGTAGTTCAATCTGAGACTTAATATTTTCGCCATAATATCTCCATTTACCTACCTGCAGCAGAACTGTATGATTTCAGCCAGTCTGCATCTTCTATGGTTGCAAAGTAAATATTTTGGTAACCGGTGTTTGTGCCTACCCGAACAATCTCAGTGATAAAACCACAGGGTAAGTTGCCATCTGCTTGAACTATCAAGCAGGCATCATCCCATTTACTTTCAGGGATTCCGCTCCACTCATTGCGGAAGAATTCTTGCATCATTTGGCGCTTGTTAACGTTTTCAATCAGGTCCTGAGGTGAACCCAGGTATAGATTGTCCACTCCCAATAAAACACGGTCTGTATAAAGCTTTACGGGTGTTACCATCGGATTTTCCATCAAGGCATCTTTGGTCATCGTGGTTGGATATCTCATATCCGGCAATTCGTTAATTTTCACTGCTTCCATGGAGACATTCTTCATTAGAAACACCAAGATAATTGTAAGCACGTCCAAAAGAGAAGTGATGGAGAGTCCTTTCTGTTCTTCGTCTTTTTTACGGACAACTCTTCTTCCTTTCTTCCTGCTATTATTCAAATTATAACTCATTTTTTCCTCCCCAAATCCTAATAAAAGTAGACGTTTCTGGGGTTTTTATAATGCACTGTGGGGAATCCATTTTGCTTGCAGAGGTCAATCGTGCGGATCAAGGTATCATACACAACTTCGGGGTGCACAATCACAGCTATTTCAGAGGTGTCGGGATGATTTTTCTTCAGATCCACCAGAATTCTATTCAGTCTGGGAAAATCATAGATCATCTCTTGGAGTACGGGTAGCTGGGTTTTAGTACCGTCAATATCGCGTATTTCCATGCCCTGAAACAGTCCGGCTTCTGGTTTGTCGCGAAGCATTAGATGAATCTCGATTTGTTTTGCAGATTCACCACCGCCTCCGCCAGCACCGGCTGCACTTGGACCTCCGGCCGAGGTAAAATTCAAAGCCACAAGTGCTACCTGTGAGACCACGACCATCAGCATTAAGAATGGGATAATCGTGACAAACAAGTTCATGATGGGAACCAGGTTTGGTTCCTCAGGAGCAGTTTGTGACTTCTGTTGCCTCGCTTGGGAAGGCCGATATACTGCCATGTTCTTATTCCTTGATAAAGTTGTTGATATGATTTACCAATTTTACACTATACTCATCGATATTGCTAATCAGGGTAGTAGCACGTGTATAGAGACCACCTTTGATCAAGGTGAGAGGGATAGCACCCATCAAACCAAGAGCGGTGGTTCCGATAGCTACATAGATACCATCGGTAAGCGCTTTTTGCTGAGCTGCACCGGTGAGTCCACCGAGAGCTCCGAAGGCTTGGATCAAGCCAAAAATAGTTCCCAGAAGACCAAGGTATGTGGAGATCTGAGCTAAGGTATCGAACCAGAACAGGCCACCGTCAAGTTTGTGCACGGTCTGTAGCACTGCTTCGTCAAAAGCGTTTTGTACCGCAATACGGCCTTCTTCGCCTTTCTTTCCGGATTTACGAACGTCTTTGTACACGGTCATGCCGCTCCAAAAAATAAAGCCCATGGTAGTGCCCTTGAATTGGTCAGCGATTTTTGTGGCTTCATCGATTTGGTCGTTTTTCACAAAGTTTTTGAGCTTGAAGAAAAACTTCTCGGCATCGATTTTCTCACGGACAAATAGCTGAATGTAACGGACTACGGCCAATGCCAGACCGATCAGCAGGTTTGCTAATATCAAGTAGGCAAAGAACCCGCTAGTTGAGAACACCTCAATTAAATTTACTCCTCCACCGGAAGTAGGAGCTGTTGTCGCAGTCGCTACCGCCTCCTGCGCGAAGAGAAACCCTACACTGATTAACAGGGCGATCACAACGAGTATGCTATGTTTGCTTTTCATTTTGACTCCTTAAGCCATTTATTTAATAGTAATTCACTGTTGTCTTCTATGATTTTTGCATCCAGGATAAAACGGTATTTGCCGGATGCCATAAAAGTATCTGATTTGGATTTGTAGATCCCCGATACCGGAGCCATAGACCGTACTTCGATCTCAATTACATCTTCGTCCACATAGACTCCCTGGGTATTTACCCGGGGTCTGATTGTGGTCTGTTGCGCTTGCTGGGCAAACAGTGCGGAAGCCAGCAGCAGTAAAGTACATAGGATAATGATGTTCTTTTTCATCGGATTTCCTCCTTACCGGCCTTTGCATAGACGATTGTAGCCAGAAAGCCGCGATAGGCTGAATTGTTGTTTACTACGAAACGGAGGACGTTTCTACCCATAACGACGTTTTGTGCGGGGATAGGAATCTGGCCGGGATAGACCATGAAGGGCTCAGCATCATAATCGAAGTCAACGCTTCCGATGCTGGTTCCATTCAGGTAAACGGTTACGGATTCCGGTGCGACAAGATTTATCATGCCTTCTCTGAATTCTGTATCCAAGACAAACTCTGTTTCAAATATCATATCTTTAACAGGCCCTTCAAGCTCGGAAGTCCAGATTGGGCGAGCTGTATTTTCGTCCATGTCTTCAATGCTTTTCCAGGGGATGTTCCACTCGTTAGCCTGAGTGGCAGAAGAGCTGATCTCTTCTTTTGTATTGGGATCGATTTTGACGATCTTCCATCCGGTGCCGCTGCGCAGAGTGGTAATCACGGGCGGGACATTTGCCTGAAGACGCTGAAGGCTGGTCAGGAGCTGGAGATTCATTGCCATTTGCATTTCGTTCGAACTGTCGTTGGTAAATTCAATCTCTACGCTGTTGTCGCCTTCGGTAAAGAGTTCTCCAGGGATCATGAAGCTGTATCTCGTGGTCATCGCTTTACCGGCTTCCAGGCTGTCTATAGGCACCCAGGCCGATTTTACCAGGCTGCCATTGAGCGTGACTTGCATATCCAGGGGATACATCACCTGCAAGTAAGCAAAATCAGGGGCCATATCAGCATTTACCACACGGCTCACACGCAGGGTGTTGCCAGCAGGAATTGCTGCACTGCCCAGTTTCTGTCCTTGCGGACTCTGTTTAGTGGAGAAACTCAAGGTCTGTCCGGAAGGCTGTAGCACTTGCTGCCAATCCTTATTCAGGATGTAATCCTTCTTGCGGTATTCGGAGAGGAGTCCCCGGGTTTCCAAAGCATTACGGGCAGCCATGCTGTAGGCATTTTGATATCCGGCCAGATGATACTGGCGGAATATCTCATATTGCCAGGAGACTTCATTGTTCAGATAGAAGCCAGTCTGCTGGAAAGTAAATTGAGCGATCAGGTTTTCAAGAGCATCACCCTTGTATTCCTGTCTGTAGAACGCAGCTTCATTGGTATCACGGAAGTATCTTTCGAGCTGAACGCCTACCACCACTGCTCCGCGGGCATAAAGCCTGGCGATCAGGTCCATGGCGCGTGTTCTTCTGTCATTATCTATATAGAATCCGCTTTCATTGGATTCTTTTACCAAAGCCAGGACTTTGTTCACTTCTGCTGTGACGACGCCTTCGTATTTGGGGATTCTGCGTTCGCCGGCATTAAGGTGTCTGTCCCAGGTAGTAGCGGAATTCACCCTGATCTGCTGGGCTGGTGAACTGGTGAAGACATTGGATTTGTTCAGTGCATCCAGACGTTTGTCATAGGCTGTCACATAGGCTTTACCACGTTGGATGTTGTCGTATTCTTTCTGAACAGCAATGAACACTTCATGCACTTTCTGGTTTTCAAATTTCAGGCCTTCTTTTTTGTATCCAGCCTCTACTGTATTGTAGTTATCACGCACTTTAAAGGCTTCAGTCCAGTCTTCATTGAGGTATGCGCTATCAAAATCTCCCGCAATCTTCTGCAGCTGGGTATCTGCTACATATTGGTAATAAGTACTTTTATCAGGGCTGAGCTTCATAATTCTGCGAGCGAGCTCTGTGTACTCATCCATTTCTTTGCGATCCAGATGACCTTTGGCCATGTATTCCATATAAGGGATCACATTCTCATGCTGCGGATAAAGCTCAATAAAGCGGTTACGCAGTTCGTATTCCTTGCTGGTGTTTGAAGTCTTGGCATACATCAGAATGGCGTCAGCCAAGAGGGCAGAAGCTTTTACTTCGCCAGCATCAATTTTGGAGGTGCGGACTTCTTCAAAGAGACCCAGGTAACCTTCAGCGGCAGCGGCAGGATTGCTTGCTGCGAGACCGTTGGTCTTGGCCAATCTGAGCAGGAAGGTATAGTTGCTGGCCGGATATTTATCGGTAAATTCCGTTTCAATGCTATCTGCCAATTTGGTGTTGTTCATCATATCAGGTTTGCCCGCTATGTCTATTGCTTGTTTGTAGCGCGCGTAGATGGCATCGATATTGGTATCTGTCTTGGCTATTTCCATGAGGAGGTCTATCGCTTCTTGATAAGCGCGGGCATTGATATAAGCCTGCACAGCGGCGACGCGATGACCCAGGATATCGGCACTTTTGGAAGGATCAAGCTCTGCTGCCAGACGGAGCCGTTCAGTGGCCTCGGTGGTGTAATCTCCACCAGCGGCTGCACCTTCATAGCTAGTCTGAATCTGTACCAGGACATCTTGTTGGATGCTGGCTTTTTCACTGGCTGAAGTGGCCAGGGGAAGGGCTTTGCGGAGCCACTGTTCGCCTTCGCTATTCTGGCCCTGGGAAATGTTCATATTGGCCAGCTTGAGATAGGTCTCGTATTTGTCTGTATTAGAGAGCAGATCTTCTTTCTGAAGTGCATCGGTGTACAACTGGATGGCTTCGGGGTATTTCTTCCTATCCATCTGGATGTCCGCTAAGAGCAGTTGGATGTTTAAGGCTTCACGCTGTCTTTCAGGAGTGCTGTAAGGTTCTTTATTTGAGACCAGAATAAAGCGGTCTGCGCTGGCTTTGAGGATGGCATATGCTGCGTCCCCGGAGCCGGCAGATCCTTCTGGTTGCTCTTCTGACGTTTCCGTCAAAGAGGCGTACACGTTTCTGGCATAGATCATCGCACGTTGCTCGAGATCAAAGTATTGAGCATTGGTGGGATGGCTATCATTGTAGCTATAGATCTTATTGATAGCGCTTTTATAGTTTTCCACAGTCCGGCTTTGGTCTGCCAATACTATATAGTTATCTACCAATACGCTATCTGCAGTTGCGCTGAAGGCTGCGTAATTATCATTATGTACTTTGGCAAAGGCATCATAATCTTGCATATAAGCTTGGTACGCAGTCAGATTATCAAGGTTTACCTCGCGGGCAAAGTTGTTATACAGTCTGATTCTTCTTTGCTCATAGGCATTATCCACGATTTGCATCTGTTTAGTGATGTCACTGTTGCTGTTTGTCTTGTACCATCTGGATTCGTGGTTATAATCCACGATGATCTTCTGATACATCTCTTGGGTAATCTCATCCAGGTCAGCACCTTCTCTGAGTTTCTGACCGGAATTGTGGTAAAGCACCAAGATTGAATCTTGCAGGATGGGGTTTATCAAAGCCATAGGAAAGCTCTGAATACGATAATTTAAGAAGTCAGCAGCCTGGACCGAGACACCCATATCCAGCTTATGCTGGATTGCTTTGTCCACAACCTGACGAATGACGTCTTCGTTATTATAATCTTCAAAGACAACATCTACTGCTGCCACACCACGGGAGAGCGTATTGAAGTTCGTTCCGTCCAGGGCAATAAGGCAATAGGCTATGTTATCGATGGCATCGGTTTTGTAGTCTTGTGCCAATTGCGGATCCGAGATCTTCCCGGAATCTGAAGCTATCAGGATTTCCAAAAAGTCGCTCATCGCCTGTTTCAGTTCGGTTTCATCAAAGCTGTTCAAGCGTACCCAGCCTCTCTGATAAAGCGCCTCATAATATAAGGGACTTTCAGGTCTGGCAACGATCTGATTAAACTGCTCAATAGCCATAGCATGGTATTGGGCAGGGGTAGAGGAATCATCTGCAAAGCTGAAGTATAAGAGTCCCAAGCGATATACGGCTTCCTCATGCATTTTGGAATCTGGGTATTCACTTACGATCTCATTCAGAGCATCCAGGGTCTCGCGGAAATTCGCTTCGGAATAAAGGCTATTGGCGGGAGGCTCATCTGCTGATCTGGCTGTTGCCAGGAAATTGATCTTGTTTTGGTCGAGCTCCACGCGTTTGAGATCACTGGTGATGAAGGCTACATTATATAAGGCCAGGTCTCGTTCCGGCAGATCAGCGTCCAGAGCAATAGCTCTGCGATAGCTGATGAGGGCCGGCCGAAGGTCTGCGGGATATGCATAATACTGCAATTCTCCCAGTTTATAGTACAGGTCTGCAGAACCTACGAGATTGCTGCCACCCGGCTGTTCAAAGGCATTAAAGCTGGGATTATCGGCAAGGAAGCCTTCGATGTCAGAGATCATGGCAAGCTGTTTCTGTCTGTAACTCTGTTGTGCAGCTAAGCGCTCATCATCGGTAAGCGTGGCCTGGGTATCAAGGTATTCATTGTATTGAGCCATCAAATCACGATAACTGAGGTGCAGGCTGATGAAGTCTATATGGGAAAGGTAGCTGCCATAACCGCTGGTGATGTCTTGGATGCGACCATTTGCACCGCGAAGGTCGCTGACACTAGTTGAAACGTCGGCAAGGATTTTGTTTTCTTGCTCTTCACTAACCATGGTGCGGATTTCGGTGCGCACATAGTCGTCAATCTCATCCGTCAAGTGAGTGAGATCCTTACTGTCCTTCAGGAGCTCATCGTATTCAGCCAAAATAGCCAGCAACTGCTCTTGATCCGCCGCATTGGTGTACTGCAGGTCCGACATATACTTCGCTCTCACAAGCTCAGTTTCAGCTTTTTGCTGCATGATCCAATTGCGTTCTTCATTCAAGCGCTGGGTTTGGTCAGTATATTCACCGCTGGCCAACAGGCCATCGATGTCATAAAGCATTTCTTCATAAATGGCGATGGTGCGATCGGTCTGGTAGATCCTATCCAAAAACAGGTCTGCAGTATATACCGCTTCGCCTCCAGCGCCTTCACTGCTCAGACGCAGGAAGTTTTGCTGCAAGAGATTGTCAAAATTCTGTAATACTCTATCATAATAGGCGATATTCGCTCTAACGCCTTTGATCATTTCTAAGGCAGGTCCGAGTTCATCGCGCACTGTAAGGCTGGTATTGGAAAAGGCGGTGAGGGAATCCTTGAGCTCGTTCAGTTTTTTCATCTCATAGTCATGGGCCTCTACGATGGAATCCAAAAACAGCATGCCTTGCATTGAGGCAATTTCGCTATTGATCATCGTAAGGTCGGTCATAATCTGGTTTATACTAGAGATTAGAACTTTATATTCGCTGTCTGTGGGATTTTCAAAATAGGAAGCCAAATTAAGGTTGTCCAAGCCTCGTAAAACCTGTTGTTTGGCCGGAAGCAGGGTGTTTAGCACCAGCTCTCGGTTCAAATTGTAGGTGTAAATCAGGTTCAGGACATCTTCATAGTTCCTGTTATCCGCGCTCAGATCAGAGTAAAGATAAAGGAAGGAAGGGAAGTACTCTCCGGTATTGTAATATTCAAAAACTATATGTTTTAAAAAATCTCTTGCCGATTTGCGATCTCCAGACTCAAGCATATTGGCGAGTCTGTGATACAGGACAAGATTAAGCATCTTACGCGCATCTGCGTTGAGGCTGGTTCTGAGCAGCGAGTCAAATATAGGTATAGCCCTGTCGTCTTCGCCGATCCTGGCATACATGTGCCCCAAAAGGTAAGATATGTCGTCTTCCCCCATAGAGTTTATAATGCTGCTAAATAACTGTAATTGATTGTTCGCTTCCTGGGGATCCAGCTCGATAAGGGCAGGCAATTCGTCCACCAGAAATTCTTTTGCAGCTTCTCTGATTAGCCTCTTCTGGACGCGGATGTCTTCCTTATACTGCTCAATAACAAGTTGCTCTTCCGCACTAACGGCCTGGGCAACAAGGTTGGATATGCAAGTTATCGAAAAGACCACGAGCAAAACCAAAAATAAATACTTTTTCATAACACCGCTCACTTTAGACTCTTTCTCTCTTGTATAATTAGTCACTATTTCATTTTTTTTCATTAGTAGGATGGCCAGGATGTCGTTGCATCCTGGCTCACTACTTTTATATAAAGGAAGGTATGATTCTTAAACTTCACTATCTAAGATACTGCGATCTTAATTCTTCTTGCTTTTAAGCTGGTCGATCCAGATACGCAGATCATCAAGTGATTTCTGGGCTTTTTCGCGTTCAGTTCTAAGCGCACGCAACTCTTCCAAGAGGTCTCTTACGTCTGGAGAGAGCTGAGCTTGAGAAGCACTGGATCCGCTTCCGGTAAGGCCAGGGGTCTCGATAGTCGTGCTGGTGGAGCCTCCTGTAGGAGGTACTACCACGACTTGAGGTCCACTGGTATCGGTAGGTGGGATCATCACGCCATCTTCATCGGGACCTGTGCCCAAGTCAACAACGTAAGGATCGTCCATGTGGTGGTCTTTGGCATAGAGGCCGAGGTCTGGACGACGCTTTGTTTCTGCGTACTTATCCAGCAAATAAGAGATACCAAAGGCTACTCTGAGGTTGTCTTCATATCCGTTATCTTTGGCCAGGTCTTCTATGGCTTGCGCGCCCACTTTGAAGCCCCAGTTTTTCCAGCTGTATTTGATGCCGGAGTTAAATTCATGACCGTCAAATTCCACCTGAATCGCTAAATCGCGGAGAGGTGAAAGTTCGGCAGAGGTGAACAGGCCATTAAAGATACGGGAGCGGCCAACCTGACCGGTGAAGCGATGAGCACCAAAACCCAGATTAAACATAAAGGGCATACCAGCGATCACAGCCTGTTTGGAGGCTACAGCATAGGGAGAAAGCATCTCGTAAGCTGCTTTATCAGGATGATTGTAGAAATCATCTCCGGGTTCCAAATCTTCTATACTGGTCTTGGCCAATGGGGACAGGATATTATCTACACCGACTGTTAATTGCGGGAGAAAGAGAGTCTCCTGCAGGATTTTTCCTTTTACATTCAAAAAATAAACCAAGGGCTCGTCTTCGATTTTGTCGCCGAGAAACAGGCCTAATTCGACTCTGTCCATAATGCCAACTCCAGCCATCAAATAAGGCGTGAAGCCATCGTACTGAACTGGTTTGGCAACGTCTCTGTAATATCCAACTAACATAAATTCGGCAGCCATATGTGGTAGCACATAGGCATCCGGGGTGCGTAGCATACCCAGAGTCTGGAATGGCGCAGCATCCAGCAATCCGAACATCGCTACAACAACGATTACACTTAAAATAACTTTTTTCATACTTCCCTCCACCTTTCGGTGTGATTTTTCATAATTCATGATTCCATTAATATCGTTGACAAATAATCCGTCAAGCTTTTTCTTGCGGCATGGTTCAAATATCAAAACAAGATTTAGCCCGTATGGGAGAAAACGTTGCTGCAAGCTATCTGGTAACCGATGGCTATAGTGTCGTTTGCAGGAACTTCCGCGTCAAACAAGGCGAAATTGATCTGATTGTGGAAAAGAATCAACAGCTAATATTTGTTGAAGTAAAAACACGATCTTATCACTCTATAGTTAGCGCTCTGGCCAACGTGAATTATCGAAAACAGGTCCACATCACTAGAGTCGCACTAGAATATTGTAGGCAGAATCCTCAATTTGACAACTACAATACTCGATTTGATGTCATAATAGTCCTTCGAGATAAGCGAAATGATAGCTTTAGTGTGAAACACTTCAGTGATGCATTTCTTCCTGTACTAGGTGATTAGGATATCTGCTTGTCTATGAATATTTGGGCTAAAAATAATTTATTGCTTCTTTTGGGAAAATGTGAAAGAGACTAATCACAAATCCTGGGTTTGAGCCGCAGCATTGAGTCAACCGCCAAATGATACCTTGACTCTTGCTTTATCGTTCACTGCGCTGTCAACGGGCTTTTAACTCGAGTTGACTTGAATTCTCAAGTGAACTCGAGTCTAAACTTCGTTAGAGACAAGTCGATGGCACAGGCAAGGGCAGGGTGTTGCCTGGCTGGCAGACATATTGCTTCATGCCATTATAGCACAGAAGCTTGCAACTTCCCAATTTGGGCTACGAAAGAGGGCTGGACTGCAACTGTTTCAGATCTGCATAGAAGACCGTGAGCGCTGTAGAGAAATAGGGCGTCACATAGATCAGTGCGATCCCGAAACTGAGCAAACACAGGATAAACCAGCCGATGAAGCTAAACCACAGATCAAACAATCTCCATTTATGCCCATACATCATCCGCTTGCTGGCCTCCATGGCTTCCTGGGCGGAAAATTGGGGATTCTCTTCCATAATATAGAAGGTCATACTATAGGAGAAAGCTGCGATGATGCCGGGTATGATGAGTAACAAGCTCCAGAGAAAGACATATAGACTGATGAGCAATCCGGCAACAAAGCTGCGTGAAAAGTCCTCAAAACCAGAAAAGAGCATCTCAATGCCGATCTTTTCTTCATCCAATACCTTTAATAAGACTTTGGCCAAGCCCAAAGACAGCGGTCCAGAGAGCAGTAATGTTCCAATGACTACGACCGAATTCGCAAAAGACATCATGATGCCATACACAAACAGCACGAGAATCAGCATGCCCATCTGCGTGTTCATCAATCTACGGGCTTCGGCGCGCATCTGAAAGCTATTCATTTTCAACCCTTCTAAAAGCCTTGTTTATTTCCAGGGCTATATAAAGGAAGGCAAGAGCCAAGAATAAGGCAAAAGCGCCCATGGCTAGCGAGGGCAGGATGCCGTACATTGAAAACATGACGCCGGCTTCGTTTTGCATGAAAAATAGCAAAGCTCTGATGGCCGAATACATTTCAAAAGCCGAGGCTGCAAACCAGAATATGGCAAGAAACCAATACTCAAATTCCGGCAGCACAGGCACCTGGTATTCGGGATCCTTGAACTGGATGATGGCGCGGATGCCGTTTCCAACGTAGAGCATGGAGATGATCAAGGCAAAGGCTCCCCAGATCATGATGATAGTGGAAGACTGAATCTGATAAAATTTGGCATGAATCTGCAAATAGAAAATAGTCAAGGCGATGCCGATGACAACGCCGAGCAGATTCCACAAGCGGATTGTGCTGCGCTTTTTTATTTTCGGAGATTCGGTAATCAGGAGATCGGACTCCGGCTCAAAATCATAGCCGCGGTGGGTCAGCTCCAGCATGATGGCGCTGTAAGCCTCGCTATCGGTTTCTGCTTGCTCAAAGAGCCTTTTGAGATCGTGATCCTCACAAGAGCTGTAATCTGGATATTGTTCTTCTTCGTAATTCATATGCCTATCCTTCAACTTAGTAGAGGCAAGATAATCGTTCTTGCAATGCTGTCAAGCAGAGACTTGAATTGCTTGATTTTTGTATGGGGTGATCACGGTATTTGTCAGAGAATATGCCCCAAAAAAGAACTGTGGAAATTGCAAGGTTTTGCGGAATTGTAGTTGACACATATCTGCTGTTTCAAATCATGAACTGCAAGATAACGATGGAGAAAAAGATGCCCTTTGTACATTTACACAATCACACGCAATACAGTTTGTTAGACGGCGCTTGCCGGGTTGATCGCATGGTGAAATTGGCCAAAGAGCTATCTATGCCTGCCGTGGCAATCACGGATCATGGCAATCTCTTTGGCGTGATAGATTTTTATCATGCGGCCAAAAAAGCCGGCATCAAGCCTATAGTCGGCATTGAGGCGTATATCATCAATGGTGATATCGGCTCTGAATTCAGCAAAAATGACACCCGCTACCACCTCGTGCTGCTGGCTCAGAATTATCAGGGTTACAAGAACCTGATGAAGCTATCTTCGGCATCTTATATCAATGGATTTTATTACAAGCCCCGCATCTCGAAGGCTATGCTCGCGGAGTATAATGAAGGGCTGATCTGTCTTTCCGCCTGTGTGAAAGGCGAGATTCCCTCTCTGCTGCTGGCCGGGCGTGAGCAGCAGGCCAAAGAGGCTGTGCTCTGGTACAAGGAGCTTTTTGGGGATCGCTACTATCTGGAGATTCAAAATCACGGTCTTGACATGGAAAAAACGGCGATGCCCCAAGTGATCGCTCTGGCCAAAGAATGTGAAGTCCCGCTGGTGTTGACCAATGACTGCCACTATCTGCATCAGGAAGATCATGAGGCTCACGATATCCTGCTCTGCATCCAAACCGGAAAGCTGCTCAACGATCCCGGACGCATGCGCTATAATACCACACAGCTGTATTTTAAGACCTCCGAGGAGATGAAAGAAATCTTCCCCGAAGTGCCCGAGGCCTATGAAAACACGCTGAAAATAGCCGATCGCATCAATCTGGAGCTTTCTTATGACAGCTTCCTGCTGCCGGAAGTTGAGACCCCGCCAGAGTTTAGCAGCATGGGCGCATATCTGAAGCATCTCTGCTATGAGGCGGCCCAGAAGAAGTATCCGGACTTTGGCGACAAGGTGCGGGAGCGCATCGAATACGAACTTGATGTGATCGGACGGATGGGCTTTGATGGCTATTTTTTGGTGGTGAAGGACATCATCGATAATGCCCGTAAACAGGATGTGGCAGTGGGGCCGGGACGCGGTTCTGCAGCCGGCAGCATCATCGCCTATCTGCTGGATATTACCAAGATTGACCCTCTGAAATACGGCCTTCTTTTTGAAAGATTCCTGAATCCGGATCGCATCAGCATGCCGGATATTGACATCGACTTCTGCGCGCACGATCGCGGTAAAGTAATAGATTACATGGTACAAAGATACAATCGTGAGAGCGTTACCCAGATCATCACCTTCGGCACCCTGGGTGCAAAAAGTGTGATCAAAGATGTGGCGCGCGTGCTTTCCCTGCCTGCCTCGGATGCCAATGCCATCACCAAGACCATTCCCGGAGTGGTGAAAAGCCTGGAAGATGCCCTCAAGCAGTTCCCCGAATTTGCCAAACTGATCAACCAAAACGAGCTTTACAAAAGCATCCTCAAACACTCCATTGTTCTGGAAGGCTTGATCCGCCAGACCGGTATTCATGCCGCCGGAGTGGTGATAGCCCCCGGAGATCTCACAGACTATGTGCCTCTGGCTTGCAGCGGGCAAAAAGATGGTGAAAAGGTGATCCTCGTTCAGTATGAAGGTAAGTGGCTGGACGAGCTCAAAATGCTCAAAATGGATATCCTGGGCCTGAAAACCCTTACCTTAATAAAGAAGACCATCGAACTGGTAAAACGGAGCCACAATGTGGACCTCGATATTGACACCATCCCCCTGGATGACAGGAAGGTTTTTACCCTGCTTAGCAAGGGAGAAACGGATGGAGTTTTCCAGTTTGAAAGCGATGGCATGCGCAAATATCTCATCGATCTAAAGCCGAATATCTTTGAAGACCTCATCGCCATGGTGGCGCTTTACCGGCCCGGCCCCATGCAGTTTATCGATAGTTTCATCGCGCGCAAACATGGTCGGGAAAAAGTGCAGTATGACCATCCTCTGGTAGAAAATGCCCTGAAGGAAACCTATGGGGTCACCGTTTATCAAGAGCAGGTGATGCGCATATCTCGTGAACTGGGCGGACTTTCCGGTGGCGAGGCAGATACCCTGCGTAAGGCTATCAGTAAGAAGAAGACCTCGCTGATGATGAAGTTCCAAGAGAAGATCATCGAAGGAGCTTCCAAAAACCAGGTGCCGCGGGCTACGATCGATAAGATCTGGCAGGATTGGCTGAAGTTTGCCGAATATGCTTTCAATAAGAGTCATGCTACCTGCTACGCTCTGGTGGCCTATCAGACCGCCTGGCTGAAGGCGCATTACCCGGTAGAATTTATGGCCGCGCTGCTCTCTCTGGAAGATGATTCCAGCGCTATCCCAAACAAGATTGAAGTGTGTAAAAACATGGGTATCAATATCATCCCGCCCAATATCAATCGCAGTGATGCCGAATTTAGCGTGCATGGCCGCGATGTGCTGTTTGGACTGCGGGCCATCAAAAACTTAGGAGAAGCCGCTATGCGGGCCATCATCGAAGACCGCGAGCAAAACGGCATCTATAATAATATCTTCAATTTCTGCTCTCGTCTGGACAGCTCTTCAGTGAATAAGACCGTATTGGAAAGCCTGATCGCAGCCGGCGCCATGGACGAGATGGAAGGCAGCCGGGCCCAAAAATGGGAAGTGATCGAACAGGCTTTGGCGCTTTCTTCCGGTGACCAGCGAGACCGTAAACGGGGGCAGACTTCCCTCTTTGATCTGATTTCAGATGAAGATGATGACGACTTTTTCCCGCCTCTGCCTGCTGTGGAAGACTGGAGCTATCTGTATAAATTGGACCAGGAAAAGGCTGTACTGGGCTTTTACATGAGCGGGCATCCTCTGTTTGAGTATCGCGCCTTGATGAGGCATCTGACAAATGCTGATTCCAGAACGGGCAAGAACAAGACTTCTGACATTGCCATGGTGGGCATTGTGGCCAATATCTCCCGGAAGAAGGATTCCAAAGGCAACCCCATCGCTTTTGTGGAGATGGAAGATACCAGCGGGAGATTCGAAGTACCGCTTTTTAACCGTGATTTTGCCAAATACATCGCAAGTCTGCATATCGGGGGCGTCTATCTGATTTTGGGCAGCCGAAGTCAATACAATGGTAATGACGATGGCATCCTCAGGATCATGCCCAATGCTCTGATTGCCTTGGAAGATCTGCCCCGGGTGCTGAAAGGGCGCCTGCGGATCACGCTCAAAGCGAATCAGGTCAAAAAGGAGCTCCTGGCAGAAATTGCTTCCTGGGGCAAAAAGCTACCGGGAAATATAGTACTGCAATTGGAAGTAGAGGCCACGGATCTGGAGAAATACCAATTGGAAACCAAGGCCGGCATCTTCCCGGACAATGCTGCTTTGGCCTGGCTCGACAGTCAGGCTGTGGACTTTAGAATTGATTACAATAACAATGGCGAAGAAACTATTTAGCCTGCTGCTTTGGGGGCTGTTCCTGCTGCCGCTGCTGGCGCAGGAGATCATCTTCGAGCGCTATGAAAGCGGGATCGATATCTGGATTATCCTGCCTTACGAGCTGATCCTTTTTGGCGCGGAAGATGCAGGTGCCGAATATCAGGTTTCCACTCAGATCAAAGACTCCCGAGGCAAGCAGGTAGCGGTGAATGAACAGACTTTGGAGATCCCGAAGCGGGATTGGCTTCAGGATGCTGCCATCCCGGTCCAGCAGACCCACAATCTGCCAACTGGAAGCTATACCTTGAATGTCACCCTGCGGAACCGCAAACTGGGTGATAAACAGAATTACGAGCGCAGCTTCAATGTAGGTTCGCAGGCCACCGAAATCGGACAGGCCTATCTGATCGCAGAGCGTGAAGGCTTCCACTATATTCCTAGTACCATGGCACTGGACAAACTGCAGAGCCTGTTGCTCAGGATCAGCTTCGCCGTGGATGTCCAGAGCCTGAGACTGACTATCGATGGCAGCCGGAACGATTTTGACCTACTGGAAAGCCCCTTTGAGATAGACCTCAAGGAACTTGCTCAGCGGGATACTATCGAGGACCTGAACATTGCCCTCACCGAAATGAATATCCGCTATCAGTTGGAGCCGCTTTTATATAGGCCCTGGTTTTCCTTTGGCACACGCTACTCGCTCAAAGATCAATTGAATCAGTTGCGCTATGTCGCCAGCCAGAACGATTGGAGGGTGCTCAGCAGAGTGCCCAAGAACAAATACCACAATGCCATAGAGAGCTTTTGGCAGGCCAATGACCCCACCCCCGGCACGATCCGCAATGAAAACCGTGAGCTCTTCAATCAAAGGGTGCTGCAGGCCGATGAAAAGTTTACTCTCCACAAACGCCTACAGGGCTGGAAGTCCGATCGCGGGCGCATCTATATCAAGTTTGGCGATCCGGATCAGATCACCACGGAAGCATTTCCTATCGGACGCGCACCCAGCATCAGCTGGCATTACTTCAGGCTGAACCGGGTCTTCGTCTTTGCGGATGAACGTGGCTTCGGCCAATATACTTTGAGGAACAAAGATGAAGAATACTACGATTTATAGACGGCTGCTTATCACCCTTTTTTGCCTGGGGATGCTGGCCTCTCTTGTGGCTCAGGAAACTCTGAATATGCATTTGGATCACAGCCGGTTTTTGGATGCCAAGGGCAAGACCATCGTGCTGCTGGACTATCAGATTCCCTATCGCAGCCTGATCTTTTTGGCGCAGAGCGGGGCCTATTTTGCCCAGGTGGAGGTCCTGCTGGAGATCGCGAATCAAGACTCTGTGGTTTACTCACACACCGTGACGGACAACATCGGAATCAGCAGCAAATACGACGCTTTATCACAGCAAAAGTCTTATCTGAACCGCCTCAGTTTCCAGATGCAGGAAGAGGACTACGAGGTCCGCTTTTCCGCCACCGATCTGAATTCGG
This sequence comes from Candidatus Cloacimonadota bacterium, assembly GCA_020532545.1. Taxonomy (GTDB): domain Bacteria; phylum Cloacimonadota; class Cloacimonadia; order Cloacimonadales; family Cloacimonadaceae; genus UBA5456. The sequence continues at coordinate 30,314 of JAJBAW010000003.1, forward strand.
AGAAGGTCTTTAACTGGGAGTTTAAGGTCTCTCCATTGCCTGCTGGCAGCCGCATCAGCGATCTTGAGCTCAATAGCAGAGTTTATGCCGATAGCAGTGCCTTCCTGAAGAAGTTTCGCCGGGGCGACTTGGTTTACGAGCCTGTGCCTTCGATAATCCTGAACCGGCAATATCACGAACAGGCGATTCTGTATCTGGAGCTTTATACCCCTCAGGCCGAACTGCAGGAGCTCCAACTGCTGATGCTCAGTCTGGAACAAGATGGACAACTGGTGATGGATGAATACATGGATACCGCGGTATCGAGTGGTACAGAAGCCATCACTCTGAAGATTCCCCTGACTGACCTGAAAGCCGGTAAATATCAGGGCACAGTCAGCCTGCAAGCCGGTGACAACCTGCAAAGTCGGGACTTCGAATTTGTGCTCTCCGAAGAACAAGAGACCCTGCTGAGCCTGTTTCCAGATCTCGATGATGAATACAAGCTCATGCGCTGTTTCATGACTAGCCGGGCTTTGTCCAATTGGGAGACCCTCAGCGAAGACGCCAAACGCCGCTATGTCAGCAATTTCTGGAGCAGTATGGCGCTCAGCACCCGGATGTCCGAACAAGGCATCCTGGATCTCATCCACGAAAGGGTGGAGTATGCCAACCGCTACTTTTCCTCTCAGAGCCCGGGCTGGCTCAGTGATATGGGCCGCATCTACATCCGCAATGGCGCTCCTGCCGAGATTGAAAAAGACCAGACTTCAGACGACACCCGTTTTGTACGCAAAGATTACCAGATCTGGAAATACCGTACCGGCAACAGATCCGTTTACGTCTTTCTGGACCAGCAGATGAGCAACAACTTCCGCCTGATTTACGTGACCAACGACGATATGGAAATCTCCAATCCTGATTGGCTGCGGCTGATAGGCCGGGACTTTGACGAAAGTCTTTTGAGAAATTAAGCCCTCATTGTAGCGCAGGACGCCGTTCCTGCGAAAGAATATCAGTGCAAGAACATCAGTGCAAGAATATCAGCGTTCCGCAGGAACGGCGTCCTGCGCTACATGCCTTCATAAAAAGGCCCCTTCTATCGGATAGAAGGGGCCTGGATGTTTAGGGAGTTTGCTTTTTGGGAAATCTTATTTAGAAGCCGAACCAGGGGCCAATGCTGAGGGTCAGGCCTTCATACTTCGTATCGGGTGAATTGGTGACTTCGTAGCTCTCATTTTCCAGGCCTTGCACACGCCAATCCTGAGTGAGGGGGTAGCCATAGGCATAGCCCGCTTCTGCTCTCAGGCCCAGCCAGGGCAGAAACCGGTACATCAGTTCCACTCTGGGCTGAACTACGAGGTAGTTTTTCTTCAGCCGGAAATGGGTGTTGTTTGAGCTTGCAATGGTATTGGGGAGGTCGTTCCAATCATAATTTGAATCTGTATTCAAAAACTCCAGTTCATGATTTGCTCCACCTACCATCAGTCCCACACTGCTGATGAAGTTTTGGGTAATCGGGATGCGACGGTCCAGGGTCACCCCTCCCATCATATTTTGCTGTTTCAACCAGATATGATAGGTGCCATCGGAGGCATTGGTTTTCTTTTTGATATCGCTGTAAGTGGTCACCTGTCCACCCAGGAAGAAACCCTTCCCAATGGAAAGTTTGCCGCCCAAGCCTTGTTGAAGCACGCCATTTTCTCTGGTCTTGTTAAAGCCCAGGGTAGAATCTGTGATTAAGTCATTGATATCAACCATATCCAGGTGCACCCACATGGGAATCCAGGAGCCGCCGCCATAGCCAGGGCTCAGTTTTTTCTTTTGGACTTTGATCGGAGAAGTGGATGTGGTGATGCTAGAGCTGCGGGAGCCCAGGGTCATATCCAGGCTTTCCACCTTGCCATCCCGGAAGATGGCGATAGAGACCTGATCACCTGCTCTGAAGCTTTGTAGAATCTTATCCATGGTGGCGTTATTTGTGGTCTGCCTGCCACCGATTTGCATGATGATGTCATCTTGACGCAGACGGTAATGCCAACTGGGGGAGTCTTTTACCACTCCGGTAATCAGCACGCCATAGGTGTGGGGATAGCTGAGTTCCTGAGCTTTGGGAAAGGTGAGATCTTCGAGATACAAGCCAAAATAGGCGGCATCGTCGGACTCACCAAGGATGCTTTCATTGATCAACATCGGGGTGTCCGCGTCTTTTGCGATGGATCCCCTCATTTCTGCATTTGTTGCTTCCTGCGCAGTCAGCGTGAGGCTGAAAGCCACAAGAACGAGTAAGATATACGTAAACTTTTTCATCGGTTTCTCCTTTATTTTTTGTCTGTCGATTGCCTGATAGTAATGCAATCCCTGTGCCAATCCCAGAAATTAACATAAGTTGCACATAGCCAGTTAGATACGAATAGAGCATTTCACCACCATCTTTGGAATCATATCATTTTGATATGGCTGTATATGAAGAATAGATGGTAGAGCCTGAAGCAAGAGCCGGCGCGCCCTCACCAGACCCCGCCAGCCCAGATCTGGCCAAAGCATAATAATAAGCTGTAATATGGAATATGACTTGCATGATAAATAGCTATCCAATAAGAAATGGAGCTTACTATGAAAAAGACCTTACTGATCATTAGCCTTTTAGCTGGCTTTGCGCTTTTGCTTTCGGCAAGCCTGCCCTTGGCGGTGAAAGCTGCTCCGGCAGCAGCCGATAGACACGCTGAGGTTTTGCGCCTGGCGGATCTTGGCGCGGAAATATACTATTATAATGCAGACTACATCCTGGCGCGGATAGACTCTGCCAAACACACGGGCTTCAGCCCGATAGATCAGCCCAAAGGCCAGGAAAGGCTGTATCTGCTTGCAGACGTATTGCCTCAGGAACTGCCTGCGCTGAAAGCAAAAGGCCGCTGTCTGCAGCAAATGGGCTCCGATCTACTCTATGCCAGCAGCTTGGACGAAGTAGGCCTGAGAGCCATCTGCAAGTCTTCCTTTGTAGAACTGAAGCGTCCCCTCAGCCTCCTTAGCGGGAGTTTGATGCCGGACTATCTGGCTCAGACCAGGCAGGATATCGGGCAATTAGTATCGCAAGTCTCCGCGGATAGCATCCTCTTTTTCATCCAGTCCTTGCAAGATATGGGCACCCGTTATGCTTTGGCAGACAATCGCCTGACCGTGGCCACCTGGATCAAGGATACCTTTGCCCGTTTTGGTATTGGCAACGCCCACTTACAGGAATTTACCTGGAATGGCACTTCTCAATACAATGTGGTCGCCGAGATCACCGGAACTCAGTACCCTGATCAATATATCGTGATCGGCGGGCATCATGATTCCATCACCTACACTACGCCTTATGTCCTGGCCCCTGGAGCAGATGACAATGCCTCTGGTGCGACGGCTGCCTTGGAGATTGCCCGGGTCCTGCAAGCGGCGAATTATCAGCCCAAATGCAGCATCCGTTTTGTGACCTTTGCCGCGGAAGAATTTGGTCTGCATGGCTCAAATTTCAACGCCCAGCAGTCTGTGAATGCAGGCACAAACATCCGTCTGATGATAAATCACGATATGATCGCCAACCAGAATCCGGGCACCACCACAGTGCGTCTGATGCCTTATGACGGCTGTTGGGAGGAAACTCTCCATGCATTGAATATGACGTCTTTATATTCGGATTTGGAGGCTATTTTTGGCGATTCCAATAGCCGGAGCAGCGATTCTTTTGCTTATTGGAGCCGTGCATTTCCCACGATCTATTTCTTTGAAACCGATTTTAGCCCCGTCTATCACAGCGATCAAGATCTGGTGGTCAATCTTGATCCCGCTTATTGTGCCCAAGTGATTCGCGCCTCGCTGGCCACCGCGGTTAGCTTTGCCAATATGCCCTCTGCGCCGCAAAATCTTCAGGTTTGCGATCTGGGCACTGGCAGCGCCTTGCAGCTTTCCTGGGATGCCTTGACGGATCCTGATATCGATCACTATCTGGTTTATCATGGAGTGAATAGCTTGGGCGAGAATCCCCCTATTCAGTTGAATGCCAACCAGTACATTCTGCAAAACTTAAGCGAAGGAATCCAGTATCAGCTTGCCGTAAGCAGCGTGGATGCAGAGGGCCATGAAAGCTATCAGGTCTCTGCCACTGGCAGTTCCCGGAATCTTCCCCGTATGCCCCAAGGCTTTTCTGTGATGCCGGAACTGGATCACATCGCGCTCTCCTGGCAGGCAAATACCGAGCTTGATCTGCAGGGCTATATCATCTACCGTAGCAATGCTTTAGGTGAAACCGGCGCTCAGCTTAATAATGACATTCTTACCGCTACGCAGTTTTCGGATGCAGACGTGGTGGGCGAGATTGGTAACTATTATTACTACCGGGTAGCAGCCATTGATACAGATGGCAATCTCAGTGAAAGCACCCAGGTGATCAGATCCCGTCCTGTGAGTCTGAATTGCGGTGTCCTGATCGTGGATGAAAGTGCAGATTTTGCCGGCAGCAATCCCTTCCAACCAACTGATGAAATGGTAGATAGCTTTTTTGCCGGCATCATGACTGATTTTAGCGTCCATGAGCTCGATTTAGCCACTACCACCGAGGGTTTGCGCCTTTCTGATATCGGCATTTATTCCTCGATCCTCTGGCATGGTATGGATCCTTCCGAAACCACGGCTCCCTATGTACTGCGCGAGCAGTTCCAAAGCTATATCCAGTTGGGTGGAAAGCTCTTCTACACCGGCTATTTCCCCTCCAAAGCCTGGGGGCTGAATAGCGGCTATCCGGCCAATTTTGCAAACGATGATTTTCTGACTCAGGTTTTGGGAATAGGCGCTGCTGATTATGGCTCTGCCACCCGCTTCAAAGCCGCCAATCCTCAGCTCGCTGCCTATCCACTCCTCGAAGTAGATCCAGACAAGACCTTTCCGGCTTTTGATGGCCATATCCTCAAAGTGGAAAGCATTTCTGCTTCCACATACGGCACAGATATCTATCATTTTGCGTCCGATTTTGCCTCCGACACCGGACAGGGATTGCTAAACGGTATGCCCGTAGGCGTTTATGCTGAATATGGAGCCGGTAAAAGCTTCGTGACCAGCGTGCCTTTGTATCATATCAAAACCGACCAAGCCACCGCTTTGACCAATTATGTTTTCCACAATGTCTTTAATGAACCGCTCTCCAATGACGATTCCCAAAACAATGTGCCAGCGATGATGAGCATGGGTTCCGCTTATCCCAATCCCTTCCGTCAAAGCACCCAAATAGAGGTGAAGGGAGCCGATCCAGCCTCTGAAATCACGGTGAAAGTCTATAACCTCAAAGGCCAGTTGGTGCAGAGTCTGCATCAAGGTAAATCCCTCCCTGTGTACAATTGGGATGGCCGGAATGAGAAAGGCCAGGCTGTGAGTAGCGGGATATATTTGATCCGGGCCGAGCAAGGCGGGAAAGCACTGAGCCGTAAGGTGATCAGGTTTAGATAGTTTAGAAGGTTGAGAGGGTTTAGAGGGTTGAGAGGGTTGAGAGGTCTCGTTGTAATACGGCATCACGCCGATTTTGCCGGGTTGAGAGGGTTTAGAGGGTTGAGAGGGTTTAGAGGGTTGAGAGGGTTTAGAGGGTTGAGAGGGTTTAGAGGGTTTAGAAGGTTTAGGTAGTTTAGAGGGTGCTGAAGTTCTGGAGTGCGGGTTTTTTCGTAGTGGCGGACTCCGTTCCGCCTACAGTTATATTCCAGCTTTCCCGGATAAAAGCATAGCCCTTGCCGAAGCTCCCAATTCGGTTTTAACGCGTCTTTGACTCGAGATGACTCGAAATCTCAAGTGAACTCGAGTCGAAGACTCGTTAAAGCCAAGTCCAAGGCTTGACGGGGAAATGGGGCCGAATCGTCCTAAGCAAAGTTGACATCTCAGCCAAAGATGCGCTATCTAACATGAGTTGGCATCCAAGCGAAAATAGAGGGATTGTAAATCTGCAATCTCCCAAGCAAGATTTACAGCCTGCCCAAAGACATGGAGATTGTAGAATGTGCGCGATCATAAATTGAGCTTTCCCCACAATTCCACCCTGTCTCAGTGCACGATTTATCAGCCAGCCCGAGACATGCCATCATAGTTCAAACCTTCCTTGAAAGACTATAGGCCGAGGCTTTAGCCGTGGTGTCACAAGGCATTATCCAGCCAAGACGTTTTCCCGGTCTTTTAAGGCCGGGCACAACGCAGCTCAAGCTTTTATCCCACGATTTATCCTGCTTTGGCAGAGGTCAAGAATTTACACCCCAGCCAAATTCTTTCTTCCATAAAATATCAATCCACCCACATCGCAAAAGATAGTCTATCAATATGACAGAGTAGGGTTTACGTTGCTTTAGAGGCTGGCATATGACCAGATGAGTTTTCAGCCTGGAACGCGCTGCTGAGAGCTCTGGTAAATGTGTTCATAGAGCTACGGGTGCCTGGCCTTAAAAGGCCAGAAAACGTCTTATCACGGGTGATAGCTCGTGGTGTGGCGGTTAAAACCGCCACCTAAAGTCTTTCAAGGCAGATATTGGTTAAATCAGCGTTATTTCGCAAACTATCTTTCTTCTTTCAAGGAAGATGGGAGATAGAGGCATTGTTTTCGGCGTTTGCTCAGAACAATGTTTAGCCCAATCAAAAGCCAGAAGACATCTAATTCGTGTTTAGCCAAACGGGATCCGGCCTTGTGATAAAGCCTTTAAAACTTGAAAGCTTCCTACCAAGGTTTGCTCAGAACAATGTCTAGCCCAATTTAAAACCAGAAGACATCCAACTCGTGTTTGGCGTAATTGGACACGATACCTACGAAAAACCCTAAAACTCTAAAACGTCAAAACTTCCTGAATCCAAGTGTTGGCGGAACAGCCTTCCGCTACAACGAAAAAGCGCGGATGCAAATCCGCGCTTCAACTTTTAACGTTTAACTCTTAACTTGTAGGCTTCACTGGACACGAGACGTATCCAATCCAGCACCGACAACTCGTAACTCGTAACTCGTAACTCGTAACTCGTAACTTGTAGGCTTCACTGGACACGAGACGTATCCAATCCAGCACCGACAACTCGTAACTCGTAACTTGTAACTCGTAACTCGTAACTCGTAGGCTGCACTGGACACGAGACGTATCCAATCCAGCACTAACAACTCGTAACTTGTAACTCGTAACTCGTAACTCGTAGGCTTCACTGGACACGAGACGTATCCAATCCAGCACCGACAACTCGTAACTCGTAACTCGTAACTCGTAACTCGTAACTCGTAACTCGTAACTCGTAACTCGTAACTCGTAACTCGTAACTCGTAACTCGTAACTTGTAGGCTTCACTGGACACGAGACGTATCCAATCCAGCACTGACAACTCGTAACTCGTAACTTGTAACTCGTAACTCGTAGGCTTCACTGGACACGAGACGTATCCAATCCAGCACTAACAACTCGTAACTTGTAACTCGTAACTCAAATAAACAGATTCACATTACTCTTCTCTGCTTCTTCCAGATAAGTCGCCACTCCACCGATGGTTACACCATCCAGGAGTTCACTGGCATCCACGCCCATGATATCCATACTCATCTGACAAGCGATCATCTGAACTCCAGCTCGCTTGGCTTGCATGATCATGCTTTCCAGGGAGTCCACATTCTTATCTTTCATACGTTTACGCATCATGGCTCCGCCTATTCCACCGAAATTGATCTTGGAGAGGCCCAGGCCTTGGGAGTTCTTGGGCATCATCATGCCAAACATCTTGCCCATGAGGTCTTTATCCGCCAAAGGCACTCCGGGTTTCTTGATCACATTGAGTCCCCAGAAGGTGAAGAACATGGTTACTTTACTGCCCGTGGCTGCGGCGCCATTGGCGATCACAAAAGAGGCCAGGGCGCGATCCAGATCATCGCTGAAGACGATCAGGGTCTTGTTTTTGATCCCGACGCTTTCCATGATCTTCTGCTTTTTATCGCAGGCACATTTTTGGATGGTGGCAACGATCTTTTTGTCTTCAGTCTTGAGGTCCAGGAGTCTGCTCTTGGTCATGTTGCACCAGGATTGCACGTCTTTGGCAAAGCCGGGATCTGTGGCTGCAATCACCAGGACATCACCATCCTGGATCTTATCCATTTCCTGTTTGAGACGCATGATGGGCCCGGGGCACTGTAGTCCGCAGGCATCCACATCAATTATTGTAGCCTGGGAGAGAGGTGCGCAGGGGTCTTTACCTTGATAAATATGGTCGTCCTTGCCCACATAGTCACCGGCGAAGATGTCTTCATTGCTCTGCTTTTGGGTGGCGGTTTCATAGGTGATGTAGCCGCCGCTGAGATTGTAAACTTCATCAAAGCCATGTTGCATGAGGATGCGCGCAGCTATATAGGAGCGAGCGCCGGTGCCGCAGAAGACGATGATCTTCTTGTCTTTGGGGATCTCATCCAGGTGGGCACGAATCTCATCCACCTCTATATTCACATAGCCTTCGATGCTGCCAAGAGCCACTTCATCAGGGGTTCTCACATCCAGTAAGACCATGTCTTTCAGATTGAGCTGACGGATCTCATCCCAGTGCACGATCTTCACCACGCCTTTCAGGATGTTTTCTGCCACCAATCCGGCTACCTGGACTGGGTCCTTGGCGCTGGAATAAGGTGGGGCATAGGCGTGTTCGATCTCCTGCATTTCGTAGATGGTCTCGCCGTGTTTGATGATGTGTGCCAGCATATCTGTGCGTTTGTCCACACCGTCGAAGCCCACTACCTGCGCGCCCAAAAGCTTGCCGGTATCAGGGGCGAAAACGATCTTGATGGTCATGGGCAGGGCATTGGGATAGTATCCGGCATGGGAGCCGGCAGAAATAATGGATGAGATATAGGGGATATTGGATTTTTTAAGCACTTTCTCCGAGATTCCGGTGGCGCCCACGGTGATGTCAAAGACCTTGGCGATAGCGGTGGCGATGCTGCCCTTGTATTTGCGCACATTGCCGCCTACGATGTTATCTGCCACTATCCTGCCTTGTTTGTTGGCAGGACCGGCCAGATAGGTAAGGCTTTCCTCGCCTGTGATGGGGCTGGGAAAAACTATGGCATCGCCCAGCGCGTAGATATCTTCATCGCTGGTCTGCAAATATTCATTGACCCGGATGCCTTTATTGAGGCCCAAATCCAGGCCTGCTTCTTCAGCCAGTTTGCTATCCGGACGTACGCCAATGGAGAGGATCACCATATCGGTGGGCAAGGAGCGCCCACTTTTCAGGCGTACCTGCAGGCCGTTTTTCTCGCGGACAAAAGAGCCCACTCCATCTTTGAGATAAAATTCTACATTCTTGGTCTTGAGGTGCTGATGCACAGCCGCGGCCATTTCATAATCCAGAGGAGTCATGACCTGCTCTGCCATCTCCACGATGGTGACTTTGATGCCCAGATGGTGCAGGTTTTCCGCCATCTCCAGACCGATGAATCCAGCGCCCACGATCACGGCATGCTTGACCAGGTGTTTGTCCACATAGTCTTTGATCTTGTCCGTATCCGGCACATTTCTCATGGTGAAAATCACTTCATCCTGAATGCCTGGAATGGGGGGTCTGAGCGGCTCTGCGCCAGGGGAAAGCACCAGTTTATCGTAGTCTTCGTAATACTCTGTACCGTCTGCCTTGTGTACCAGGACTGTTTTGGCAGTGCGGTCTATGCTCATCACTTCTTCCTGGATGCGCACATCGATATTGAGGCGGGCCTTGAAACTTTCCGGGGTCTGCACAAAGAGGCGATCCCGATCTTCGATTACTCCGCCTATGTAATAGGGCAAACCGCAATTTGCATAAGAGATGTATTTTCCGCGTTCGAACATGATGATTTCGGCATGTTCGTCCAAACGTCTGAGCCGGGCTGCGGTGGTGGCTCCACCCGCTACTCCGCCAACTATAAGATATTTCGCCATATTATTCCTCCAGGATATAGGTAATAATGTCTTTTATATAAATATAAGCGAACTGAGATATTTGGCAAGCATCAAGTAATAGAAGTTGAAAGTTCTTGGTGCAGAGGTGCTTGAGTTCTTAGTGGGGGAGTTCTTGGTTTTTGGGGGAGGGCTCTCACAGATTTCACAGATTTCACAGATTGGATTTTTGGGGTGGGGGAGTTCTTGGTTTTGGGAGGTTTGGGATGCCGGAGTGGGGGAGTTTTAAAGTGCGTGGGTGGGAGCATTTTAAAGCCTGTAAAAAGTATTTTTTGGGCGAATCAGCAATCACTTGATTTGCAAGCATTTAGAAGCCCAAATTATTTATAGAAAGTTCTTGACAAGATAGGGCTATGATTTTAACTGGTAACAAGATAAGGAGGCTAATAAGAGCTTCCAAGTAACTGGGGTGAAAGCCCCGACATATATAGGTTTTAAACATATAGGAGACAATAGATTATGTCAAACAACACTTATACTGCGAGTAATATTAAGGTACTCAAAGGTCTGGAGGCAGTTCGTAAACGCCCCGCGATGTATATCGGGGGGACCAGTGAACGTGGTCTTCATCACCTTGTCTATGAAGTAGTTGATAACTCTATCGACGAAGCACTGGCCGGAGAATGCGATCTGATCAAAGTGACCATCACCAACGCCGGTAATATTGAAGTGGACGACAATGGCCGCGGAATCCCCGTTGACATTCAAAAAGAGATGGGAGTGCCGGCTTTGCAGGTGGTGCTCACCGTGCTGCATGCCGGCGGAAAATTCGATCAGAATTCTTACAAGGTATCCGGCGGTCTGCATGGCGTGGGCGTATCTGTGGTAAATGCCCTGTCCGAATGGCTGGAAGCCCGCGTGCATATGAACGGCAAAGAATATATGATGCGTTTTGAAAAGGGTATCCCGGTTTCCGGACTGCAGATTTTGGGCGATTCCAAACGCCGGGGAACTGTGATCAGTTTTTGCCCGGATTCCACCATTTTTGAGACCACCAATTTCAGCTTTGACTACCTCACCACCCGGCTCAGAGAGCTGGCCTTCCTGAATAGGGGAGTGCGCATCGTGCTGAGAGACGAACGGACAGACCGGGTGCATGATTTTAAATACGACGGCGGCATCAGCAGCTTTGTAGAATATCTGAATCAAAACAAAAAGCCGATTTATCCTACGCCGATCCATGTGGAATCCATCAAAGAAGACATGGAAGTGGAAGTGGCTGTTCAGTACAATGAAGGCTATCAGGAAAACATCTTCAGCTTTGCCAATAATATCAACACCATCGAGGGTGGCACCCACCTTTCGGGCTTCAAACGCGGCCTTACCACTGCGGTAAATGCTTATATCAAAGCCCATGATCTACTCAAAAATGAGAAGATCAACCCTTCCGGAGAAGATATCCGCGAAGGACTCACCGCTGTGATCTCTGTAAAGCTGATCAACCCTCAGTTTGAGGGACAGACCAAGACCAAGCTGCAAAATTCCGATGTGGAAGGCGTGGTGAGCTCTGCCGTGTATGAAAACCTCACCGTCTTCTTCGAAGAGAATCCCGCTGTCGCGAAAAACATCGCCCTCAAAAGCGTGATGGCTGCCCGCAGCCGGGAAGCCGCCCGCAAAGCGCGTGATCTCACCCGCAGAAAGTCCGTATTGGAAAGTGGCTCACTACCTGGAAAACTGGCAGATTGCAGCATCAGCGATCCCGCTCAGACCGAAGTATTCCTGGTGGAGGGAGACTCTGCAGGAGGCTCTGCCAAACAGGGACGGGACCGCTCTTACCAGGCCATTCTCCCACTTTGGGGCAAGATGCTGAACACCGAAAAAGCCCGCGTGGATAAAGTGCTGAATAACGACAAGATCCAGCCCATCATCCTGGCTCTGGGAGCCGGTGTGGGTCAGGATTTTGACGTGTCTAAATTGCGTTATCACAAAGTCATCATCATGGCGGACGCGGACGTGGATGGCGCTCATATCAGCACACTGCTGATGACTTTCTTCTACCGCTATATGCGCCCTGTGATCGAAGAAGGGCATCTGTATATTGCCATGCCGCCTCTTTTCCTGGTGCGCAAAGGCAAGCAAAAACAGTATGTCTATACTGAAGAAGAGCGCAATCAAGCCATCCTCGATTTTGGGGAAAAGGGCGTGATCGTGCAACGCTATAAAGGTCTTGGCGAGATGAATGCCGATCAATTGTGGGAAACCACCATGGATCCCGAATACCGGCAAATGATCGCAGTGAGATTGGACGACGCCATCGAAGCAGACCGCATGTTTACCATCCTGATGGGTGATGAAGTAGAACCTCGTCGTGAATTTATCCAGGCGAATGCCCGCTATGTAAAAAACCTTGATGTATAATGGAGTATTAAATGTCTGATAATCATAATAGAATAATCCCCACTCAAATCGAAGAACACCTTAAACAGGCCTATCTGGACTATTCCATGAGCGTGATCGTAGCGCGCGCCCTACCGGATATCAGAGACGGGCTGAAACCTTCTCAAAGACGCATTATATTCGCAATGCACGAGCTGAATCTCACCCCCGGCGGCCACTTCAGAAAGTGCGCCAAGATCGCCGGTGACACCTCTGGAAACTATCACCCCCACGGTGAACAGGTGGTGTATCCCACCCTCGTGCGTTTGGCCCAGCCCTGGAATATGCGCTATCAACTGATCGATGGCCAGGGAAACTTTGGTTCCATCGATGGCGATCCACCTGCAGCCATGCGTTATACCGAAGCCCGCATGCAAAAGGTGACCCTGGAGCTGATGGCTGAGCTGGAAAAAGATACCGTAGATTTCAAACAGAACTATGATGATACCCGCAAAGAGCCAGTGGTGTTTCCCAGCCGGATTCCCAATCTACTGATCAATGGTTCTTCCGGTATCGCAGTGGGTATGGCCACCAATATGGCGCCGCACAATCTCTCCGAGATCTCCGATGCCATCATCGCGCTGATCGACAATCCAGAGCTGCAGCCTTTGGACCTTCTGCAATATATCAAGGGTCCGGACTTCCCCATGGGAGGCGTAGTCCTGGGTACAGACGGCATCCACGACTATTTTGAGACCGGACGTGGAAGACTTCTGGTGCGCGGTGAAGCAGATATAGAGGTGATGCCGAACGAAAGTGAACACATCATCATCCGCTCCATCCCTTATCAGGTAAGCACATCGCTGCTGATCGCCCGCATGGTGGAACTGGTCAAAAACAAAAAGATCGAAGGCATCAGCGATATTCGTGATGAATCCGGACGGGATGGCATGCGCGTGGTGATCATTGTGAAGCGCAACCACTCTGCCCACGTGGTGCTGAATCTGCTCTATAAGTATTCGCAATTGCAATCCACCTTTGGCGTGATCAACCTCTGCCTGATAGACGGTATTCCGCAGGTAGTGAACATGAAAGACATGGTCACAAACTTCATCGAATTCCGCCATGACGTAGTGCTCAGACGCAGCGAATTCGAGCTACGCAATGCTGAGGCCAGGATGCACATCTTGGAAGGCTTCCGCATCGCTCTGGATCATCTGGACGAAGTGATCGCCACCATCCGCGGCTCCAATACTCCTGCCGAGGCCAATGAGCAGTTGCAAGCGAAATTCGGCTTCTCCGAGATTCAGGCCAAAGCTATCCTGGATATGAGGCTGCAACGCCTCACCGGCATGGAACTGGAAAAGATCGAAACCGAATACAATGAACTCAAGAAACTCATCGATTATCTAAAGAGCCTGGTTGCCAGCCGCGACGAACGTATGCGCGTGGTGAAAGAAGAGACTCAGGAAATCAAGGATAAGTTTGGAGATGCCCGCCGCACCACCATCATGGAAGGCCAGGGCGGCAGCTTTAATATGGAAGACCTTATTGCCGATGAAATGATGGTGGTTACCATCACGCACGACGGCTATGTAAAGCGTCTGCCGGTCGATACTTACAAAGTACAAATGCGGGGTGGAAAAGGACTGAACTCCACAAACTTGAAGGATGCTGACTTTATTCAGTATCTCTTTGTGGCCTCCGCACATTCCTATATTCTGCTCTTTACCGATCACGGTATGTGTCACTGGCTCAAGGTCTATGAGATCCCAGAAGCCAGCCGCACCGCCCGCGGTAAAGCGATAGTGAATCTGGTGAATTTTGCCGAAGGTGAGAAGATTAAAGCCTTTGTGACCCTGAAAGACTTCCTGGAAGATCAAAAGATCGTGATGTGCACCAGACGCGGTCTCATCAAGAAGACAGATCTTACGGCTTATTCCCGTCCGCGCAAAAGCGGTATCCGTGCTATCAGACTGATGGAAGGCGATGAACTCATCGATGCCAGAATCTCTGAAGGCACAGACGACATCCTGCTGGCCACCCACAATGGCTACTGCAATCGCTTCAGCGAAGAGAATATCCGCAGCCTGGGCAGAGTAGCCCGTGGCGTGAAAGGCATCAGCCTCAGAGAAGGGGATTATGTGATCTCCATGGCCCTGGTAACCGCTGAGCAGATGATGGAAAATGAGGATCCCAATCCCGCCACCATCCTGGCAGTGAGCGAACATGGCTATGGCAAGCGCACCGATATCGCCAGCTATCCCACCACGAAGCGCGGTTCCAAGGGCGTGATCACTCTGAAGACCAGTAAACGCAACGGCCATCTGGCTTCCTTGCTCCTGGTGACCGATGAAGATGATCTGATGATTATCACCCATGACGGTATGATCATCCGTCAGGCCGTGAAGGACATCTCCGTAATCAGCCGCAATACACAGGGCGTGCGCCTGATCAATCTCTCCAAGGGAGACAGAGTGCATGATATCACTTGCGTTCCCCCGGAAGAGCCCGATGATGCAACTCTGGATAAAGAAGTGGAAGCGATCAAGAAAGCTCCCAAGCTCGATCTGACTAAACTCAAAACTAATAAAGAAGTCGAAGACGATGATGACTATGAAGAAGACATGATCGGAGACTTTGACGAAGATATGGACGATGACAACGATCAGGAATCTGCTGAAGACACTGAAGATACTGACGAGTAGTCTACTCCTTCTGGTACTGGCTGCCTGCGCTATGAAGGCGTGGCAGCCTGTGCCGGGGGATTATCATCAGGAAGAAGGGTATATCGTGCTGAGGACAGATAGTCTGCAGATTGCCCTGCGTCCGGAGACCTATCGGGGTTCCCGCCAGGGTCAGGGTTCGGAATTCTTTGCTATCTATTTGCAGATCAAGAATATCAGCGGGAAGATGCTGGTGATCCCCAGCACCGCTTTTGCCATCGTGACCGAAGGCCGGCAATTTGATCATATTCCGCTGTCTTATGTGCTGGATGATGCCCGGGACCGGATGTACTTTAATCAGTGGCAGGATCCCTTTCATGAGCCGCCCACCGTGGTGGATGAGCGCCAAAAGCTGCGGGATGAGTACTATGAACTGCTGGCGAATTACTTCAGCTTTGGGGAATTGCTCCCTTCTGCTACCAAGCAGGGTTATCTCTTTTATCCCAGAGCTTTGGGCAGGGCAGACAGCCTGTCTATCGATGCTTTGGGTAAGTGGGTGAGTTTTAAGCGGCGCTGATAAGCGGACTGCTAAAAAGAACTGTCCTTACGGCCTGCCAATTCCGTAATAAGTAAAGCCCAATCCTCTGACCTGAGGCGGATCATACTGATTGCGTCCATCAAAGATCACGGGCTGTTTCATCAGCTTGATCATGCGCTCAAAATCCGGATAGCGGAATTGCCGCCATTCGGTGATCAGGAGCATGGCATCGCTTTCATTGAGGGCGTCATATTCGCTGGCGCAGAGGGTGAGTCCGGCTCTATCGCCAAAGATCTTGCGGGCCTGATCCATAGCTATGGGATCGAAGGCTTTGATCCTGGCTCCGGCTTCCAAAAGGGCATTGATAATCACGATCGAGGGTGCTTCGCGCATATCATCGGTTTGGGGCTTGAAAGAGAGTCCCCAAATGGCCAGATTCAGGCCAGTCAAGTCCTCACCAAAGTGCGAAATCACCTTATCGATCAAGAGTCTTTTTTGATCTGTATTCACGGCTTCCACAGCTTTCAGAATGCGGCTGTCAAAACCCACCTGGGAAGACATATGAATCAAGGCTTTGATGTCTTTGGGGAAACAGCTTCCACCATAGCCCACTCCGGGATAGATGAATTTGTAGCCGATGCGGCTGTCGCTGCCGATGCCACTGCGAACTTCTTCCACATCAGCACCATAGGCGTCGCAAAGGCGAGAGATTTCGTTGATAAAGGAGATCTTGGTGGCCAGGAAAGAATTGGCGGCATACTTGGTCATTTCCGCGGAACGGATGCTCATCCTGATCACACGATCGTTGGTGCGGCAAAAGGGGGAATACAGTGTGTGCATGTGCTGGGCGGCTTTTTCGCTATCGGTGCCGATCACCACACGATCCGGCTTCATAAAGTCCTCGATAGCAGCGCCTTCCTTGAGAAATTCCGGGTTGGAGACGACATCGAATTCCACCTCTACTCCTCTGGCATCCAGGACTTCCTGGATCTGGGCTTTCACCAGATCTGCAGTGCCTACGGGGACGGTGGATTTGTCCACGATAATCCTGTATTCATTGATGTGCTGGGCGATCTGGCGAGCTGCAGTGAGTACATGGGAGAGATCTGCCGAGCCGTCTTCTTCGGGAGGCGTGCCCACGGCGATAAAGAGGATCAGGGATTCCTGCACGGCAGTGGCCAGGTCCGTGGAAAAGCTCAAACGGCCTTCCTCTACATTACGGCAAACCATGGCCTGGAGGCCGGGCTCATAGATGGGGACTTTGCCTTCTTTGAGCTGTTTGATCTTGGAGGCGTCGTTGTCCACGCAGATCACGTTATTGCCCATATCTGCAAAACAGGCGCCACTGGTGAGGCCCACATATCCGGAGCCGATTACTGCCAGGTTCATAGCTTTTCTCCTAAAAACTTCTTGTAATAATCTATCACTTCAGCGATGCCTTCACTGAGGCCGTACTGAGGTTCCCAGCCCAGATCACGCCTGGCTTTGTCGATATTGAGCATGGACCGCTTCAGGTCTCCTTTACGGGCCGGAGCCTCCAGGGGCTGGATGTCTTTGCCCAATTGACGCGCGATCTCATTATACAGAGCCCGGGTGGTGGTGGGAATGCAGGTGCCGATATTGAAGGCCTGCCCGCTGCCTTTGGTGAAGGCGGTAAGATTGGCTTTGATCACGTCTTTCACAAAGACATAATCCCGGATCATGCCTTGGGGTTCTCCGGAATAAAGATTGAGGGTGGGGGTCTCATTGGCCAGCAGTTTCTCCACAAAGATGGAGACCACTCCCGCTTCGCCATGAGAGACCTGTCTGGGGCCAAAGACATTGGCATAGCGGAGCACTGTGAAATCCAGGCCGTACTGCTGGTTGTAAAAGTAGAGATAATCCTCGCCCACCATTTTGTTGATGGCATAGACAGATAAGGGGCGGGGATTGTAAGTCTCGGAAGTGGGATACTCATCCGCTTCGCCATACATGGCTCCACCCGAGGAGATATAGACCACTTTCCGGACCTTATGTTTGCTGGCAGCTTGCAGGATGTTGATCAGACCTTTCACGTTGATTTCAGCATCGGTAAGCGGGTCTTCGATAGAAAGCGGTACTGAGATTTGCGCAGCATGATGATCCACAATATCAGGCTTTTCTTTCGCAAAAATCTCTTCTACAGCGGGATCGCAAATATCGATATTATAGAACCTGGCCTGGGGATTCAGATTGCGCTTGTAGCCGGTTCTGAGATTGTCCAAAATTACAACTTCGTGTCCTGCAGCGATGCAGGCATCTGCCAGATGGGAGGCGATAAAGCCTGCGGCTCCGGTGATCAGTATCTTCATTTTTATTCCTCTACCACTTCATATTCGCCGATTATTTTCACATCTTTGGGATCGACCTTGACCATCACTGCCTGTCGCAGCATTTCCACTTGCAAGCGGACTTCGGAAGCTTTATCATGGCTTTCGATAATGCCGCGGGTGCCGATTAGCGGCCCGGAAATGATCTCGACTTCCAGACCTTTGGACAGCCACAAGACGTTTTCTATGGGCACTTCTTTCTTGGTGACGCCAAAGAGGCGCCCAAGATCGTTCAAGAGTTCCTGTTGATGGCTTACATAAAGGAACTGCACGGCCATGCCGGTGACTGCGATAGTTTGCTTTTCGGCCGCTGAAAGCACCATAAAGATGTATCCGGAAAACATGGGGACAGTGGTCACCACCTTGCGTCTCTGATACTTTCTTTCGTGCTTGATTTGGGGTAAATAGTACTGGATCAAGCTTTTACTGGCATAATCCGCCAGCTTTTTCTCGGCCCGGGGCTTCGTACGCACCACAGTCCAGCGCTGGTGTTCGGGCGGAACTATCAGTTCGCCAAAGAGTTCGTTGATGATTACAGGTTTATGTGTGGCCAAGCTTTACCTCAAGTTTTAGTAGCGATATAGATCGGATTTGTATGGCCCTTCGATAGGCACTCCGATGTATTCGGCCTGGCGCACAGTGAGACGTGTAAGTTGCACACCCAGTTTGGGCAGGTGCAGGCGCGCCACATCTTCATCCAGATGTTTGGGCAGGGTATAGACCCCGATCTCATGCTCGTTTTGCCAGAGTTCGATCTGGGCCAGAACCTGATTCGCAAAGGAGCAGCTCATCACAAAGGATGGATGCCCGGTGGCATTACCCAGATTCACCAATCTGCCTTCAGAAAGCAGGATGATGGCTCTGTCATTGGGCAGCATAATCTGGTCCACTTGGGGCTTGATATTCACCTTTTCCACGCCATCCAGTTCATAGAGTTTATTCACTTGGATTTCGTTGTCAAAATGGCCGATATTGCAGACGATGGCGTTGTTTTTCATCTTCATCATGTGGTCCACGCGGATCACATCGCAATTGCCAGTGGCGGTCACAAAGATATCCGCAGTCTCCACCATGTCGTCCAAAGGCAGCACTTCATAGCCTTCCATGGCGGCTTGCAAAGCGCAGATGGGATCTATTTCGCTGATCACCACTCGGGCACCAAAATTGCGCATGGATTGGGCACAGCCTTTGCCTACATCGCCGTATCCGCAGACCATTACGATCTTGCCGGCGATCATCACATCCGTGCCGCGCTTGATGCCATCTGCCAGGGATTCTCTACAGCCGTAGAGGTTGTCAAATTTGCTTTTGGTCACGCTGTCATTCACGTTGATAGCGGGGAAGAGGAGTTCGCCTTTTTGCATCATCTGATACAATCTGTGCACTCCGGTGGTGGTTTCTTCGCTGGCGCCTTTGAGGTTCTTTACAGTGCGTTGCCAGCGGGTGGGATCTTCCGCAAGATGGGAGATCAAGAGCTCTTGCACGAGGCGAAATTCTTCGTTATCAGATTCCGCTTCCGGCAGTTTGCCCTCTTCTTGATAAAGCTTTTCCAGGCGGTAGCCTTCGTGCACCATCAAAGTGGCGTCTCCACCATCATCGACGATGAGATCGCAAGCTCCCTGGGGCCAATTCATGGCCTGAAAAGTGCATTCCCAATATTCCTGTAGGTTTTCGCCCTTCCAGGCAAAGACGGGAACGCCTTCATCCACCATTGCGGCTGCTGCATGGTCCTGAGTGCTGAAGATATTGCAGCTTGCCCATCTGAGCTCTGCTCCCAGCGCCATCAGGGTCTTCATCAGGACGGCGGTTTGAATAGTCATATGCAGGCTTCCGGTGATCTGGGCACCTGCCAAAGGTTGGGCCTGGGCATAACGATCACGCAGTGCCATCAGTCCGGGCATTTCGATCTCGGCCAGCTCTATTTCCTTGTGCCCAAAGGCTGCCAGGGAAAGATCTTTGATTTTGTAATCCATTGTATCCTCTTGGCTATCAAATTAGAGCGCAGTCCAAGATCTGAACTGCGCCCTCTATATTAATGTTTAGTATTTTTAGGTTTTATCTGCGAAAGCGGTCTCTGCTTCCGCCTCTGTTGTCACGTCCACCATCTCTGCCACCGCGATCATCTCTACGGGGAGGAGCAGGTCTTTCAGGAGCATTGGGATCGGGCTCTGGATTGCCGGGAATGCCTTTCATGGTGAGAGACAGTTTGCCCTTATCCATGCCCAAAGCTTTTACTTTCACGATGTCGCCAAGCTTGACCATATCGCTCGGATGTCCCACCCTGGAAGTGTGCATCTGAGATACGTGTACCATACCTTCTTTGGCCCCACCGAGCACTTTTACAAATACTCCGTAGTCTTCGATGCGGGTGACGGGGCCTTCAAATTCTTGGCCTGGTTCAGGATCGATCGCGATGCCTTTGATGATATTTTTGGCTTTTTCGATCGAGGCTTTGTCCGGAGAAAGGATTCTCACGGTGCCGTCGTCTTGAATATCAATACCCACCTGACAGCTTTCGATGATGGATTTGATCATCTTGCCAGCCGGCCCTATGATCTCGCCAATCTTGTCGATGGGCACCTTGAAGCTTTCGATTCTGGGTGCTGTGGGAGCCAGATCTTCTCTGGGCACGCTGATGCATTTGGCCATTTCACCCAGGATGTGCATGCGGGCGGCTTTAGCCTTTTCCAGAGCGATGCGCATGATGTCTTTGGTGATGCCTTCGATCTTGATATCCATCTGCATGGCGGTGATGCCGTCTTTGGTACCGGCACACTTGAAATCCATGTCGCCCAGGTGATCTTCCAGTCCCACGATGTCTGTGAGTACCACATACTTATCGCCTTCCATGATGAGGCCATTGGCGATACCAGCTACAGGAGCCTTGATCGGTACGCCGGCGGCCATCATAGCCAGGCAGCCACTGCAGACAGAGGCCATGGATGAGGAACCGTTTGATTCCAGGATATCGGATACGATACGCATGGTATAGGGGAAGGATTCATTGTCTGGAAGCACGGCTTTGAGGGCGCGTTCGGCCAGATTGCCATGACCCAGTTCTCTGCGGCCGGTGGGCCCCATACGTCCTGCTTCGCCCACGCTGTAGGGTGGGAAATTGTAATGCAGGTAGAAGCTCTTTTTATATTCTTCTTCCAAGGTGTCGATGATCTGTTCGTCACTGCCGCCACCCAGGGTTACTGTACCCAGGGATTGGGTCTCGCCTCTGGTAAAGAGGGCTGAGCCATGCACGCGAGGCAGAAGGTCGATTTCGCAAGTGATATCGCGAACATCGTCCAGACCGCGGCCATCCACACGGAAATGCTTGTCCAAAATCGAGGCGCGCACAAATTGGCGGATCAATTCTTCAAAGGCCTGTTTGTAAGTCTTTTCGGTCTCGTCGTAAAGTTCCTGGCCATCTTTTTCAAGATGAGCGGCCAGCATCTCTGCTTCGAGTGCGTCGAAGGCATCCTGACGTTCCTGTTTACCCATGATCACAGCGGAATCAGCGATGCGCTGGCCATAGCTGGCTTTCATTTCGGTAAGCATGTTGTCGGGGAAACCCAGAAGCTTGACTTCTACTTTTTCTTTGCCGCAAGCTTTGATGAAATCTTCTTGCAATGCGCAGAGGGCTTTCACCGCTTCATGACCGGTATAGACCGCATCCAGCATGATCTCTTCGGAGAGTTCGCTGGCAGCGGATTCGATCATCACCACACTGGTGGCCGAGCCGGCTACAGTGAGGTTCAGCTTGGATTCTGTCTTTATCTGAAGGATATCGGGATTGATCACAAATTTGTCGTCAATATATCCCACAGTAAGACCGGCGATGGGGCCATGGAACGGAATATCCGAGATCGAAAGCGCCAGTGAGGCACCAAAGACGCCCAGATTGGCCGGATCTACTTCGCCATCATAGGATAGAACGTTGAGCACCACGTGTACCTGATTGCGGAATCCATCTGGAAAAAGCGGACGGATCGAGCGATCGATCACGCGCGCCTGCAATGTGGCATCGGTGGAAGGCTTGGCTTCGCGTTTGAAGAATCCGCCGGGGATCTTGCCCGCGGCATACATCTTTTCGATGAAATCTACTGTGAGTGGGAAGAAGTCCTGATTCTCAGAGGCTTCTTTGCTCATGGTGGCAGTTACCAGAACTGCGGTATCGCCGAGCTTGATAAAGACGCTGCCATTTGCTTGCTTGGCCATCTTTCCGGTCTCGACGATGAGCTTGCGTCCGTGAAAGTCCATTTCACGACGGGTAATGTTGAAATTATGCATTTTGTCTCCTTGCACTGTGTATCTGGGGAGAAGAAGCAATAGGCATAAGAGCCTTGTGGCCCCTGTGCTTATTGCTAATTACTCCCCGGTACATCGTTATTTAGTCCTAAAACAAAGAAAAGTGGACCCCTTTTGCGCAGGCATCCACTTTCCATGATTCATATTATCTTGGCTGGTTTATTACTTTCTGATGCCAAGCGCTTTGATGATTTCGCGATAGCGATTGATGTCTTTCGACTTCATATAATCAAGCAAGCGCCTGCGCTGCCCGATCAGTTTCAATAGTCCCCTACGCGTAGAGAAATCCTTGGGATGTTCTTTGAGGTGCATAGTAATGTCTTTGATGCGTTTGGAAAGCATCGCGACCTGCACTTCAGGGGAACCAGTGTCTGATTCATGGAGTCTAAACTCTGCCATGATAGCCGTTTTGGCCTCAGGTGTTAAAGGCATTCATCCTCCCAGATGATGTGGTTTGTCCAGGCTCTAGCCTGATGATTGGCCTGCCGATACGATATGCTATCAGCTTGTGCCGCTATTATGAGGTCATTCTTTTGAGTAGCTGGAATCTGTCCAGTTTTTTAATCTTTTGGCAAAAGCTACAGGATTGCAGGCGTCTCGCCTGCAGAGCACGAAAGTGCTCTCTTTGAAACAAGTCTGTTAGTTTTTAAAAGTTTGCTTCCTTGAAGCGAAGCTGTTCGTGTTTATTACAAGCCCTGCGACCTTACTGGACGCGAGACGCATCCAATCCAGTTACTACAGGATTGCAGGCGTCTCGCCTGCAGAGCACGAAAGTGCTCTCTTTGAAACAAGTCTGTTAGTTTTTAAAAGTTTGCTTCCTTGAAGCGAAGCTGTTCGTGTTTATTACAAGCCCTACGACCTTACTGGACGCGAGACGCATCCAATCCTGAAAGTACCCGAAATGGTGGAGGTGGCGGGGATCGAACCCGCGTCCAAAGAACAGCACCATAAAGATTCTACACGCTTAGTTGTCTTTAGTTGTCGGCGCTTACGGCAAAGACAATCAGACCCGTAAGAGCTTAGCCAATAGTCTTATCGCATTAATATTAGCAGTCAAAACGCGAGCAGCCATACTGTTTCGACGCCCAAGCCCTTCCCGATGGCACGGAAGGGTTGAACGTTAGCTGCGCTTAGGCAGCTAAGAGTAAGTTATCGTTTGCAGTTAATTTGCATTTGCTACTTGATAACGGAGGAGATAGCATCTCCGACGTGCCTCTTTACCACACTGATTCCCTGTCGAAACCATTTCACCCCCTATATACTTCAAAGATCTAAAGACAGTATAATCGGATGGCGTTCTGTGTCAAGGCTTTTTACGGTGCTGTTTTTAATAGAACGCGGATCGGGCGGATGGGATGGATTTATTGGATTAAAAGTGGTTTTGGGGTTTTATCGTAGTGGCGGACGCCTGTTCCGCCTACAGCTATATTTCTGAGTTTAGAAAGTTTAGAAAGTATAGAGGGTTTAATGTAGTGGCGGACTCCCGTTCCGCCTTCAGCTCTATCTGGAACTTATTGAATTATAATGGTTCTAGCGCATTTGTCCCATGACCTGCAGCGCTCTCTCTGCATAGGATGTCGTGGAGATGACGTGTAGATAGGAGTATTTATTCCTGCTATCTGCACAGCATATTCACGATAACAAATAGGGATCAAAGGAGAATGAGCATACCGTAGTGGCGGACGCCTGTTCCGCCTGCAGCTCTATCTCTGAGTTTAGAGAGTCTAAGAAGTCTAGAAAGTTTAGAAGGTTTAACCTAGTGGCAAAATCTGTTCCACCACAGCTCTGCTTAAAGTTTATTGGAGTATGCTGCCAAATATATCGGCCTACAACTTCCGTGCCCTCACCCAAAGGATTGCCGCTCCATCATCTACCGGTATCAGTTCATCAACCAAAAAGGGTTGATACAAATACCCACTCTGCGGTTTTGCGCTTACTCGCCAGGAACTGATCTCATAACCGGCAAAAAAGCTCTCCCGCAGCCAGGTCTCGCAGAGAGAATGCGGCTCCGCCTTGGTCCTGGCCTCATTCAGATTGAAGCTGCCGATCAGCTCTCCGCCTGGTTTCAGGATGCGCCGGATCTCATCTGCCATCAGCTCAATATCCGCCACATGGTCAAAGGCGTTGAGGGTGAAGATTGTGTCCAGATAGGCATCGGGAATGGGGATCAGCTTTTCGGTGGAATTCACATAGATCATGCCCTGCGTTTTCATTACAGCCGGGAAATGGCGTAAATACGCTGTTGCCAAAAGATCTATCCCGATCTTCGTATCAGTAGAATGCACCCAAGACAGACTGCCCCTGGGTCCACAGCCAAAATCGGCAATCTTTAGACCTCTCAGAAAGCCATCATCAGTTTCGCCTGCCATTGCCAAAAGCAGTTTCTGATAGTGCTCATTCTGGAAGCTTTTGCCCTCTTTGCGGAAGCACTTTTTCCAGTAGCCCAGTTCCGCCTCTTCTTTGGAGCGGAAGAGGTAAAAGAGCCTTCTGCCAATTTGTTTGAACCAGTGGTGTCTTGCGTGTGTCATCTGCTGCAGGTTTCTCCTTTTATTCTCTAAATATCTTCTGGAGATCACTCTACAGATCCATGGGAAATCGTCAATCTATTTTCGCAAATTCTGTTTTTTGGATTATCTTTTAATTCGAGAATTAATATATACGTCCAAAGGAGATTGAAATGAGCAATCAGTTGAATAAAACCAAGACTTTGATCTTGAACCGCGGCTCTGGCGAAGAGCTGAGGCAAGAGATACGTGAGTATTTTGACCAAACTTTTACCATAAATGAGAAGCTATACGAATTGCTGGCTGATGAAGCCGCCTTTTACCTGCGTCCGGATCCTCTGCGGCATCCCTTAATTTTCTACCTTGGGCACACCGCAGTTTTTTTCATAAATAAGTTCAATATCGCCGGCATCAGCCACCAGCGCATCAATCCTGAATATGAATCGATGTTTGCCGTGGGCGTGGATGAAATGAGCTGGGATGATCTGAATGAAGCACATTACGATTGGCCGCCTGTGGCCCAGGTTTTGGAGTATCGTGCTCTGGTGCGCCAGCATGTGAATAAGCTCATCGACACCCTGCCTGCTCCTGAAGGCGGAGTTACCTGGGACAGCCCCTGGTGGGCGATCATGATGGGCATCGAACATGAGCGTATTCATGTGGAAACCTCTTCGGTGCTCATCCGGCAATTGCCCCTCTACAAGGTGAAAGCCATGGATCACTGGAACCCCTGTCAGCACCATGGTGCAGCTCCTCCAAACGAGCTTTTGCCCGTGAAAGGTGGCACGATCATCCTGGGCAAAGATTTCGCTGACCCCATCTATGGCTGGGATCTGGAATACGGCAAGCAACGCTTTGATGTACAAGATTTTGAAGCTTCCCGCTATCTGGTCTCCAATAGGGAATTCCGTGAGTTCGTGGATGCTGGTGGCTATCACAAAGAGGAGTATTGGACTCCCGAAGGCTGGGCCTGGAAGAACTACGCGAAAGCAGAGCATCCCCGGTTTTGGTTCATCAATGAAAAGGGTGAGTATTGGCTGCGTTTGATCGCAGAGCGCATACTCATGCCCTGGAACCATCCTGCGGAAGTGAACTATCTGGAGGCCAAGGCCTTCTGCAATTGGAAAGCGAAGCTCACCGGCAAGAAAATCCGCATGCCTACCGAAGCGGAATGGCAGCTCTTCCGGGATAGAAATCTGGATACCGATCAACCGTATTGGGCCAAGGCTCCGGGTAATATCAATCTGGAATATTGGACTTCGGCCTGTCCAGTAGACCGCTTTGCCTTCGGGGAGTTTTATGATGTCATCGGCAACGTCTGGCAGTGGACAGAGACCCCGATTTCCGCCTTCCCAGGCTTCAAAACGCATCCCTATTACGATGATTTCAGCGTTCCCACCTTCGATACACGTCACAATATCATCAAAGGTGGCAGCTTCATCTCCACCGGCAATGAGGCCACCCGCCATGCGCGTTATGCCTTCCGCCGGCATTTCTACCAACACGCAGGCTTTCGCTATATCAGCAGTGAAGCCGAACTGAAAGTAGAGGACAATCTCTATGAAGACAATCCCGATGTGGTGACCTGGTGCGATCTGGATTGGGAGAGCGACTTTGCCGTAGATCTGCTCAAAACCATCCAGGAATCCGGGATCGAGCTCAGCGGGAAACACGCCCTTAATATGGGCTGCAAAACCGGACGGCTCAGCTTCGAGCTTGCCAAAACTTTTGAAAAAGTCACCGGTTTGGACTTTACTACCCGCATCATCCAGATGGCTGTGAAGATGAAGGAATCAGGCTTCATTCGCTATACGCAAAAGGATGAGGGAGAGATCATTCAGACCAAAGAACAGAGTCTGGCAGAGAAGAAGCTGGAACATCTGGCTGAAAAAGTAGAATTCTGGCAGGCCGATGCCTCCAATCTGCTCACGAAATTCACCGGTTATGATGCTGTGTTTGCGGTCAATACCCTGGAAGAAGCCTTCGATCCTGAGGCCTTTTTGAAGACGATTCCTCAGCGCATGAACCCAGGTGGCATCCTGATCATAGCGGATAGCTATCTCTGGAAGACCAAGAATCCTCCTGCCGGTATTCGCAAAGACGGCGAGCCCTATCGCGGCCTGGATTGGCTGAAGGATGCGCTGCACAAGGACTTTGAACAAATCGGCGAACCCTGTGAAATCAGGCAGGATATCCGCCAAAGTAAACGCCTGAATGAAAGCAGGTTGCTCGAAATCACCTTCTGGAAAAAGAAGGATTGATCCGCAGATAATAAACAGGCCAGATTGGCCTTGACAAAAATAGCTGGATTGGCACATTCGTGACATTGACTCACGGATGTGCCCCAACTACTCAGGGTCTAAAGCTCAAAAACATTATCAAGGAAGGAATCAGATGGCAGATAGCTCCAAAGAACTGCGTTGGATACGCATCTTACTCACCATTATCGCAATACCGGTAGTGGTCATTATTTTCAGGACTTTAAAGTCCATATTTATCCCCTTGGTCTTTGCCGTTTTCCTCAGCTTCGTCTTTGCTCCCTTAAATAAGTTCCTGCGCAAGAAAAACGTGCACATTAGCTTGGTAATGGCTATCATGTTGGTGATTATCGTGCTTTTGATGGTCTCATCCACCATGCTGCTCACGGCGGCGACCAATTCACTGGTTACCGGATTTCCTCGCTATCAGGTCAATCTCATGCTGCGTATGCAGAATTGGGTGGGCAGGTTCTCCGAGATTTCGGATAGATTTGCCCTCACTATTGAGCGTTATCCCCAATTTGACATCAGCCAAATGCTTTCTACGGGTAGCTTCTCGATCTCCAAAGCGATCTCAAACGTCGCTACCACCACCATGGGAGTGGGTTGGAATTTCATGCTGATTATGATCTTTCTGATGTTTATCGTGGCTCAGGATGGGCGCCTCATCACGAAGCTCAAGGATGTGCTGAAACCTGATGATCAACAGCGTACTATCAGTGCCATGCGCAATATTCAAAGCCAGATCCAGAAATACCTGCTTACCAAAACCGTGATCAGCCTTAGCACCGCCGTGGTGGGAATGATCCTGATGCTGCTCTTCGGGGTGGATTTTGTCCTGGTCTGTGGTATCCTGCTCTTTGTGCTGAATTTCATCCCCAATATTGGCAGCATCATCGCCAGTGGAGTGCCGGTTTTGATTAGTTTTTTACAAAGCGGGCTGGATTTCAGGACCATCGTTTTTGGCCTCTTGATCATAGGCACACAGATGCTTTTCGGCAATATCATCGAGCCCAAAATGCAGGGGTCCAGGCTGAATCTAAGCCCGATCATGGTCCTGGTATCCTTGATCTTTTGGGGCTGGGTCTGGGGCATAGTGGGCATGGTACTGGCTGTGCCGATCACCTCTGCCATCAATATCATGCTGATCCAGCTCGATGAGAAGAACCTGATTTCGGCGATTATTAGCTCTTAAACTCAGAAAAGTCGCGCGCAGATCTCGCAGATTCCGCAGATTGTTGGGTAAAAGGGGCTGGATTTGCGCGTTGCTGGATTGGCGGGGTGCTGGATTGGATGCGTCTCGCGTCCACTAAGGCTGGAGGCCTTGATAGTAAGGGTCTCTCACAGATCACACAGATTCCGCAGATTGTTGGGTAAAAGGGGCTGGATTGGCGGGGTGCTGGATTGGCGGGGTGCTGGATTGGATGCGTCTCGCGTCCACTAAGGCTGGAGGCCTTGATAGTAAGGGTCTCTCACAGATCACACAGATTCCGCAGATTATTAGAAAAGAGCTGGACATTGTGTCCAGCTCTGCGTTAAAACGCTAAAACGCTAAAACGTTAAAACGTTAAAACGTTAAAACGCTAAAACGCTAAAACGTTAAAACGTTAAAACGTTAAAACGCTAAAACGTTAAAACGCTAAAAACTGAATTCCACTCCAAAGGCAAAAGATGTGATTCTCTCATTCTTGCCACGAATCTTCCCATCACCATTGGCATCTGTGTAGATCTCGCTATAGCGTCCCACCAAATCCGTATTCCCGGAAAGGTTGTAACCCACTCTTCCGGAGACCGTGGAATTGTTGCTGGGAAGGTTGCGGAAGCTGATATAGGGCGCATGAACCTGGCTGTAGAGAATGCTGGCTTCTTTGAGCTTGGGCAGCACTACGGGATGCACGGTGGCACTGGCCCAGAGCGATTTCCCCGTACTCATATCCTTGCCATACATGTCCTGGTAGGCCACTTTGATGTTACCAATATTCAGGATATTGGCACGCAGATAGCCAAACCAACCCACAGAACTGCGGGCTGTCTTGAGCAAATCCTCTTTGGTGGCCAGGCCGTAGATCGTCCTGCCATCAGCCTGGGTAATGGAAACCGAGGCGCGCTTTTCCTCATAAAGACGGTCAAAATAGCCCGGCAGGAATTCATCGGAGAAACTGCGCATCTCCAGCTTGGCATCAAAGATGAAGAATTTACTGGAAAAACCGGGGAAGATGATGCCCTTGCCATACTTATTAATCATGGCATATTCGCCATAGTGGTCCAGGGTAAAGACCGGGCTTTCCACCAAAGGCAAGAGATAATCCACGCTATACACGGTGATATCTCTCCGACCGCTGTAAACCAGCGCCGAATCCTGCACCACTATCGTATTGAAATCTGCCAGGTCTGCACCGACTAAAATATTGGGATAGTGCTCTGCCACCCAGGGATTTATGTCCGGGTGATCGATGAGGCCGGTGCCGTTGATGTCGCTATCCATATTATCCGGAATGCCATCGCCATCGGTATCCAGCCAGGAGTAGGGGTCGCTCGGGAATTTATCATAGATATCCGGCACCCCGTCGTTGTCACTATCGGGATATTTACCGTACTGATTGCGGTCCATACCGATGTTTATGCCCAGCTTAAGATCTTCCAAGACAGGGAAATGGGCATAGAGAAAGGGATTTGCATGCAGACGGGCTGCGATGACCTCGTTTTTGTGGATATTATGCGTAAAAACCTCAAATCCAGCTCCCGAAAAAGGTGTATTGATACCCATGTATCCACCAACGTTTTTCACCTCAGGATAGCGCAGGACATTGGAATATTGGTCAAAGATAAGCCCATGCCCCAAGGTGTAGGCAGGGAGGCAGCCAATCTTGAAATAGAAAGGATCCCGCCGGTTTGCCCAACGGATAAAATAGATCTTATCCAGATAGCTCTGCCAGGAATCCCAGTCTTCCTTGCGCACATTGCCATCACCATCGATGAGAAAGTCTATATCCAGGCCAAAACCGAATTTCCCCAGATTGAGCTCAGGACGCAGCCGGACCTGGGAATAGGTTTCACCATTGAGATTGATGGCTCCCACCATCCCGCTCATGCCATAGTTCAGAGCTTCGGAATCCTCATAGTCCTCATCGCTGGCAGGGTCTCCGGGAATCACCTGTTGGATTCCCTGTCCCCAGATCAGCATGGGCAAAAGCAGCAATACTGCCAAGTACCATTTTCGCATATTATCCTCCCTTTTGGATAGGGATATGTAAAAGCGCTTTCGCGTATTGTGTCAAGAAGATTCTGCCGGGACTCAGTGAAGAATGCATAATTTAAGGGGACACTGGAGCCCAAGATACTAAGGGCTCCAGTGTCCTGTTGAAGGTTTTACACTTCGTCGTCTCACATTCCCGACTACAAATGGACTTACAGCTAGGCCTTGCGGGATAGAAGAAGCACAATTACCTTAGTTTTTCACCGCGATGACCCGGTAAAACTTGCTGTCAGGATTCAGGGTTGTATCCGTGTATGAATATTGTATAGCTGTGAGGGTAACCAGGTCCGACCAATCGCTGTTGTTCTCGCTGATCTCGATTTTATATGCGTCAGGGGTCAGGGGCTGGTTGTTCGTATCCTCAGTGACTGGATTCCAGCTAATAATCACGTTAAGTCCGTTCCTTTGGATCAGCAGGTTTTGCGGGAATTTGGGAATTGGATTTGATCCCGATGAACCCAGCTTGGCCACGAAGATGTCCGATATTCCGTTGCTGTTCAGGGCATGCGTGCCGAAGGAGGAGGCGATTCCACCCCAATCTCCAAAACTACCGGTGAGATAGACAGAGCCAGAATTATCCACGGCGATGCTTTCGCATTCTTCACTATTGATGCCGCCGCCTCTTTGTGCCCAGAGCTAATTGCCTGAGCTATCCAGTTTTGCCACGAAGGCATCGCTCTGGCCGCTGCAAACCAGGGAAATAGTGCCAAAGGTGGAAGTATCTTCTTCAGACATTCCAAAATAACCGGCAAGATAGATATTGTTCGCGCTATCCACGGCTATATCCATGCTATGATCGCCACTTTCTCCTCCGGCTTGCTTGGCCCAGACCCAGTTGCCATCACTATCCAGCTTGGCAACGAAGATGTCCTCCATCCCTTCGCCAGTAAGCTCGAAGCTGCCAAAGCTGCTGTCGCCTCCACCCCAATCTCCAAAACTTCCGGTGAGATAGACGGAGCCGGCGCTATCCACAGCTATGCCTCTGCTATAATCAGAGCTTAGTCCTCCGGCACCCTTTGCCCAGAGCCAACTGCCGGAGCTATTCAGCTTGGCTACGAAGATGTCAGTCCATCCGACGCTGGTCAGGGTAGTACTGCCGATTGAGATGATTCCTAGTTCCCAACCGCCAAAATAGCCAGTCAGATAGACATTACCGGTGCTATCTACAGCTATATCTTCGCCATAGGCTCCACATTCACCGCCTGCTCGTTTTGCCCAGAGCCAGTTGCCGTTGGTATCCAATTTTGCTATGAAGATGTCCGAGTTTCCGTCGCTGGTCAGTTGAATAGTGCCGAAGGTAGCTGTCCCTTGAAAACTACCGGTAAGATAAACGTTGGACAAATCATCCACGGTTATGCCCTCACCCGATTCAGGACCTGTTCCCCCGGCACTCTTTGCCCAAAGCCAATTGCCATTGCTGTCCAGTTTGGCCACGAAGAGATCAGTCCATCCGTGGTTGGTTAGGGTGATGTTACCAAAGAGGGCTGTCTGCCAAAATCTACCAGTCACATAGACATTACCGTTGTTGTCCACGGCGATGTCCATGCCAAAATCTTCATCTGTCCCTCCGGCTCCTTTGGCCCAAAGCCAGTTGCCCTCTGGATCCAGTTTGGCTACGAAGATGTCACGATCTCCACTGCCGGCGCTGCTGATGGTGGTGCTGCCGAAGGTGACTGTTCCATCAAACCAACCGGTCACATAAGTGTTGCCATTGTTGTCCACTGCTACGGCGTAGCCGTGATCATGATTTGTCCCGCCTGCACTCTGAGCCCAGAGCCAATCAGGGGTTTGTGCTACCACAATGCTCATGAACATAAGCATCAAGAATAGAATCGTGCATTTTTTCATAATAGGATCTCCGTTTGATGTAGATTTGTGGTGAAGAATTGCTGTGTAAACGCGAAGGTAGACCCTGCCTCTTCAGAGCGGCGGTAAATATGCTCTAAGCACTTGTTTGACAAAGAGTAGTCAAAACAATCATAAAAAGAGTCAACTTTCATAAAAACTCCTTTGGCTGTGGTCGATGGCGCTGAAAATATCCAGATTACGACCATTTTGCCAGTTTAGCTTTAGGCGGTCCCGAAGGCTCTAAAGCTATCTTGACTAAGCTTTTTGAGAAGCTGTAAAATGTCAAGATTAAAGTGAAGTTGGCATAGTGTCAGATCAATTTTATCAGATCGAAAAGCAAAAAGTCTCTACAGTTCATTCTCAGCCAGGAAGGCATTTATCAGCATCAGTGCCTTGTTGTTTGCTTGATTGATGGAGTCTCCAATTACTATTTCGTCTTGTTCACCAGATGAGGTTACATCGGCACTAGTGCTAATGCGTTTGTGAGTCTCTTGTCCATCTTTTGTGAGAGTGAGTACCAAGGATAGCTTGGCGCTGCTGAGGTGATTGGACTCCACGTCGGCCAGGATATTGAGAGCTTGCATGCCGGCGGTGTCTGTGGGGTAGTATTCCACATAGAAATCGACCAATTTGATCTCCAGGGATATTGGCGAAGTCTCTGATATTTCCAGGAACTTGTTCTCGATATATTCTTTCAACATTGTACTCAGGGTGGCATTCTCATCACAGATATAGCTTTCAGACTTTTTCCCGCTCTTATTCTTGCCATACAGGGGCAGTTTGGTGCCTGTTAAGTCTGTGGAGAACGTGTAGTTAATACCTTTTTGACTTGATGTTTTGATGTTCATCAGCACATACTCATTAATACTGGTCTTCATGGGGATGTTTTGCGCACATCCAGTGCAGAGTAGGATCACGGCCAATAGAGTCAAGAGACTTAAGCTTTTCATTGAGCATCCTTATCATTATTAAGGTTGAAGCTGCGCGGTTTCAGGCATAAAACTACAGCTCACTGGTCAAGGCTAATTTATTACCTGAGGGCTTCAAGGGGCACAAGCAGCCTTACACAATCTATGTTTTAATAAATATGATCAGGTTTCACTATATTTTCAATCGAATTATTCGTCAACATATTTATCGCTGCCGTGGCTGAGTACTTTTTGCTATCTTGCCAGACTGCTGGATTTATGGCGTTATGCCCAACGCCCCTACGAGCATTGCGCTATGATCGACGGAATGTTCTGGCTCTTATACTCAACGCCCGGGACATTGATTCGCTTTTAGCGCGTCTTCGACTCGAGATGACTCGAAGATCTGAGTCATCTCGAGTCGAAAACGTGTTAAACACAAGTTAAAGGCTAAAGCGAGGGCTAAGATATAGCAAGAATAGAGCTTTGACGGCTAAAAAGAGCTAGCTTTTATCTTGGGTAAACTGACTATATCTCTCAGATAGTCAGATAAGGGTTGACAAATATTACACGATCGTAAGATTGACACACAGGTTAGCTAAGGCAAGCCCAAACACAGACTCAACTGACTGTCCTGCGTCAAGATAAGAAAAACATAAGCCTATCCCGCTTGTGCTTTTTCTGCTTGATAAGCAGGGCACAGCGAATAAGAAAAAGAATTGCAGGAGTTAAACAAGTAAAAGAGAATGTTATTATGAATCAAGCAAAAGATAAAAAACAGATAATCCTCGATATAGCCACGAGGCTTTTTTCACGTTACGGCTATAACAAGACTTCGCTGGACGAAGTCGCTTCCGAGGCACAGATTGCCAAGGGGACGGTTTATTATTACTTTTCCAGCAAAGAAGAATTGTTTATGAACGTGGTGGAGATCCAGGTCAAAGAATTTGTGGATACCATCCGCAGAAAGGTGCGTGAGGTAGAGGGTTTTGAGAACAAGCTCCGCACGCTGGTCCAGGAGCCTATCCGTCATGTTTGTGCGACTATGCCAGTATGGATGGAGGGTCTGAAAAGCATCCCCTTTTCCGGGCAAGACCGCTTTTTGGACTTTCGCAAGGAAAATCGTGAGGCCACGCTTACTTTGATGGCCGAGATCATGGAAGTAGGCAAAAAGGAAGGCGTGATCGATCCCAATCTGCACACTGAAGATACAGTACGCGTGATCAGTGATTGGATTTTGATGGGTAATGCAAATGTAGTAATTACAGATTTTGAGAATTTATTGGCTCAGGTCGAGCGCGATCATGAGGCCATCATGCATGTAGTATTGTACGGCGTTTTTAAGAGAGGTTAAGATATGAAGAGATATTTGATAGTATTCCTCAGCCTGATCGGCATGCTGTCTTTGGGGGCGATCACCCTTGATGAGAGCATCGAGATGGCGAGAAAGAACAATAAAAGCCTGCTGATGACGGCAGAAGAAGTGAGTAAAGCGGATGCCCAATACAAGGATGTGCGCGGATCTCTGCTTCCCCAATTCAGCCTGCAGGGGCAATATGGTCTGTCCAAGACCTATTTGCCGGATAGTGCCACCGGTGCCCTGCCCAGTGTGAGTGGCATGTTGCAAGATGAGCCCAGCGCCACTGATGCAGATTATATCATCGCCGGCACTTTGGATGGCATAATGAACTCCATGATGCCTTCTTCCCCGAAAGACGAAGGTTCACTGGCCATGCAAGTCAAGATGGATCAAGTGCTGTTTTTGGGCGGCAAATTGATCAATGGGATCAAGGCGGTAGCTCGCTATCGCAGCATCCAAAAGCTTGATTATGAAGTGAAAGAACAGGCGCTGATCCTCAGTACCACAGAGCTTTTCTACCAAGTATTGCTCAGTGAAAAAGTGGTGCAAATCCAGCGCGATGGCCTGGAAACTGCCCAAAGACATTTGGCCAGAGTGGAGCTGCTGGGCGCAGAAGGACAGGTCTCCGAATTTGACGTGCTGCGTGCGCGTCTGGAAGTGGCAAAGCTGGAGCCGGATGTATTGGCTGCGGAAAATAACTACAGCCTGGCGATGGCTGCCTTCAAACAGCAGATTGGCTACGAAGGCGAAAATCTGGAGCTGGAAGGGGGATTCGTCCTGCCTGCCATCGTCCAGATGAGTCTGGCAGAAGCTCAGGCTTTGGGACTGGAAAACAGGACTGAGCTGGAGCTTTTGGACATCGCCACCGAGATCCAGCAGATCAAGTATAATGCCGAAAGAGGCAATTACTTGCCAGATATAGCTCTATCTGCCAGTGCCGCGCTATTTACTGCCGCGGACGAATTTGCTATTCAACGCGATGATTTTGGCACACAGTATTCTGTGGGCATAGGTTTTAGACTGCCCATATTTACGGGATTTTCACATACCAACAAGGTCAGCTATGCGCGTCATGATCTCAGTAAAGCCAGATTGCAGCAGCGCGATACTCAGGAGCTCATTAGCCTGCAGATCAAGCAGAGCTATCAGAAACTCCAGCACGCTCTGGAAAATTACGCGGTGCAAGAGCAGAACATCCGCATGGCGACACGCAATCTGGAACTGGCCCAGATTCGCTTTGAAAATCAGGTGGGCATCCAACTGGAAGTCTTTGACGCTCAGATCATGCTGTCCTCGATCAGACTTCAATATTACAGCGCTATCTATGATGTAATAGTTAGCGAGCGCGCCCTTACAAAAGCCATCGGCAAAAATTTGATAGTGGAGAAATGAAATGAATAAGAGAATAAAATACTTAGTCCTTACCATGATAGTCGCAATAGCCTTGGGCGGTTGCGGCAAGAAAACTGACGATGCCAAGAGCATGGACCAATTGCATAGCGAATTGGGCGTGCCCGTGCGCACAAGCCCAATAGCAATAAGCACTTACCAGCAAGAGCTGAAATATAATGCCGCCCTCAGCGGTATCCAGGAATCCACTGCCAGCGCGATGGTGGGAGATGTGATTACCAACATTAGATTCAAAGTGGGCGATAAAGTACAAAAGGACGATATCATCGTCAAATTCCCCCCAAATACACCTGCCGCTCAGTATGAACAGGCCCAGAGTGCTTTCAACAGCATTTCTGCCATTCACGAGCGGATGCTCAGGCTGAAAGATCAGGGAGCCATCTCACAGCAGGATTATGACAATGTGAAGACGCAATTTGATGTGAGCAAATCCAACCTGCAATCCAGCGAACAGATGATCAACGTGCGCGCCCCCATCAGCGGAGTGATCACAGACATCATGGTGAACGTATCCGACAAGGTCTATCCCGGTCAACCTCTGTTTACTGTGAGCTCTACCAATGGTTACAAGGCCATTATCATGATCCCCGAAGGCGAGATCAGCAAAGTGAAGCAAGGCAGCGTGGTAAAAGCCACCTGGGAAGACATCACCATCACCGGAAAAGTCACGATGCGCGCTTTGGCGATGGATCCGAATCAGAAGGCTTTCCGCGTGGAAGCCAGCTTCCCCGGATTCAATTCCAAGCTGAGCTATGGAGTGACTGCCGAGATCGGCATCCAGATCCTCAACAAACCCAATGTGATAGTGGTGGAACGTCATCTTTTGGTAAAAGAAAATGGCGACAGCTTTGTGTGGCTGGCCAAGGGTGACAAAGCCGTACGGGTTCCTGTAACTACAGGGCTCACGGATCAATTGGCCTATGAGATCACCTCCGGTCTGGAAGAAGGCGATCTGCTGATCACCCAGGGCATGAAATCTTTATCCGAGGGTGCGAAAATCCGCATCATAGAGGGGAACTAATATGTTCTTAGCAAAATTATCCATAGACCGGCCAGTTTTGGTCACTATGGCAGTCCTGGTCTTTGTGGTATTCGGAGCGCTGGCCTATATAGGCATGCCGCTGAACCTGATGCCAGATGTGGATTTGCCGTATGTGAGTATTATGACGGTCTATCCTGGAGCCGGTCCCCGTGAGGTGGAGGCTCAGGTAACAGCAAAACTGGAAGAAGCCGCTGCCACTGTCCCACAAATAGACAATATGACGAGCTTTTCGATAGAAAACGTCTCTATCATCATGATTGCCTTTGATCAGGGCAAAGACGTGCACGTGGCCAGCTCTGAGGTGAAAGACAAGATCGATAGCATCCTCAGGGAATTGCCGGATGGCGTGGAAAGGCCTTCCGTGCAGAAGTTTGATTTCAGCGCTTTTCCCTTTATGGACCTGGTGCTTTCCGGAAATATGGACAGCCGTGAGCTCTATGAATTGGGCGATGGCAAGATCAAGGAAAGACTGTCTCAGATCGAAGGTGTGGCTCAGGTCAGCCTCTCTGGTGGAGCCAAACGGGAGATCGGAATTGAGCTCTCAGACCGGGTGATATTTGAGAACAGCATCTCGCTGATGCAGCTCAATCAGATCCTGGCAGCCCAGAATCTGGATATGCCCGCGGGCAGCTTTAGCCACGGCACGCAGGACTATTCTGTGCGGCTGAAAGGCGAATTTGCCAGTGTGGAAGAGATTGCCAATCTGGAGATCCCCACTCAGTTTGGCGCCAAGAAATTGGGCAATCTGGCCAAAGTGATCGACGGTGAAGAACGCATCACCTCCAAAGCCACTTATTTCAACGTGGGCGAGAACGTGAGCGATGATAATATCATCCGCCTGTCCATCACCAAAAGTTCGGATGGAAACGTGACCAATATCGCCAAAAAGATCAGGGAAGAACTGCCGGATATGCAAGCTGAATTGCCGGCTGGTACAAAGCTGAACATCATTCGGGACGACAGCGAATTTACCCTCGCCACGGTGAAGGATACGCTGAATACGATCTGGATAGGAATCCTGCTCACCGGACTGGTGCTCTTCATCTTCCTGCATGATTTCCGCAGTACACTCATCGTGGCACTGTCCATGCCGATCTCTATCGTCTCTACCTTTATCTTCCTGAAGGCGGCAGGTTTTACCCTGAATCTGCTGACGCTCACGGGATTTTCTACCGCGGTGGGGATTTTGGTGACAAACTCCGTGGTGGTGATCGAAAACATCTTCCGCCATAGAGACATGGGGAATAGCCGCAAAGACGCGGCTTTCAAGGGCACCTCTGAGATCACAGTAGCGGTGCTGGCCTCCACGCTTACCAATATCGTGGTGTTTTTGCCCATCGCTTCGATGAGCTCCATGGTGGGCGGATTTCTCAAGGAATTTGCGCTCACAGTTACCTTCGCCACCATCTTCTCGCTGATCGCATCCTTTACGATCACGCCGATGCTGGCATCACTCATCATACCAGAGAAGAAGAAACAAGGCAAATTCGGCTTGTGGTTTGATGGACTCTTCGATCGCTTTGGGAATTCTTATCAGAAGTTCATGAAACGCGTGCTGAAAAACAAGATAACCGCCCTGGCAGTGGTGCTGTCTTCTGTGCTGCTATTGGGGCTTAGCCTCCTTTTGGTACCCGGTTTGGGCTTTGAACTGCTGCCTTCTATGGACCAGGGCAACATCACAGTGAGCATCGAACTCCCCGAAGGTGTGAACCTGAATGAAACTGCAGCGGTGGTAAAAGAAGTAAATGAACGCTGTGCCAAACATAGTGAGATCGAACATATCGTAAGCAACATCGGCTCTGTCGGCATCGGCACAGGAACGAATCTTGCCGGTGCCGATATCAAGCTGAAAGATAAGAAAGAGCGCAGCCTCAGCAATCTGGACCTCGTCAATCTGCTCACCTCAGAACTCGCCGATATTCCAGGCGCGATCATCAAGGTGAGCGATCAAGGGGGCATGATGGCGATGGGCGGCTCTGAGGTCAGCTTCTACCTGCAAGGGCAGGATCAGGATGTGCTGGAAGAGCTCAAATATGACGTGATGGATCAGATCAGGGACATTCCCGGATTGACCAACGTGGATAGCAGCTCTCGCCCCGGTACATCAGAGATTACCCTGTATCCCAAACGTGATCGCCTGGCCGCTATTGGCGCCACGGTTTATGATGTGGCGGTGGCCTTGCGCAGCAGTGTGGAAGGCATGGTAAGCACATATTACCGCGAAGCGGGAAATCAATATGATATCCGGCTGGTATTGCCCGATGAAGATGTGAATCATCCCGATAAGATCATGAACCTCAGCGTGGTGATCATGGGCCAACCCTATCTGCTTTCACAACTGGTAGATATGGACTTTTCGGTGGGTGTGAACAAGCTCATCCACAAAGACCGCTACAAATCCATCGAAATCACCGGTAACGTGGCCAAAGGCTATTCCAGCGGAAACATCAACTCCGCAATCACGAAAAGAGTGAATAAACTGGCCTTTCCCAGTGGCTACAAAATCGGCTGGGGAGTGCAAGCTACGATGCTGTCTGAAACTATGACCGATATGATCCGCACTTTCCTGATCGCCGTGCTGCTCACCTATATGCTCCTCGCAGCCATCCTGGAAAGCTTTACGCAGCCGCTGATCATCCTGTTTACAGTTCCTCTGGCCATCATCGGAGTGATCCTGGCTCTCTTCATCTCAAATGTGGGAATAAACATGTTTTCTATGCTTGCAATGATAATGTTAGTTGGCATTGTGGTAAATAACGCTATATTAATATTAGACTATGTAAATGTGAAGCGCAAAGAAGGGATGTGTTCGCACGATGCCCTCTTGGAAGCAGGAAAGCTGAAGCTGAAGCCTATCATCATGAGTACGCTGTCGATCGTGATCGGCATGCTACCCATGGCAATGGGAATCGGCTCTTCCGGACGCGAATTCAGGATGCCGATGGGTATAGTGTCCATTGGAGGATTGATCGTATCTACCTTGCTTACCTTGATCGTAGTGCCTGCCTTCTACTATTTGAGCACGCATAACGAGATGAAAAAGGAGAACTGTAATGAACAGATCAATTAAGCTCGTGAGTATCGCCCTGGTGGCGGTAATGTTGACCGTAGGATTGGGTGGATGCTTCGGCAATTTTGCCGCTACCCGCAAGGTTTATGACTTCAATCAGAGTTTTGGAGGCAAATGGGAAAACCAGCTTCTATTCTGGGTGCTGAACATTGTGCCAGTTTATGGCCTTGCCAGTTGGGGTGACGTTGTCATCTTCAATACCATTGAATTCTGGACAGGTAGCAATCCCATGGCCATGGGCCCGAAGGAAGAAGTGATCAAATATGCTTCTCAAGACGGGAAAGACCTTAGGATCACCATTCGTCAAAATCAAGTAGTCGTAGAAGACTTAGCAAATCCAGGTGTAGAACTGGAACTTAGCTACAAACCACTAGAAAAAGCCTGGTACTATCAGGGTGCAGAAGGCGAATTCAAGATCGCCAAGGTTTCGGATGAAAAAGCCGAATTCTACAGCCCCAAAGGCAAAACCTTCACTCTGGTAAATCCGGCAATCTAAATAAAGGATATGCCATGATAGACAAATTAAAACTCGAAGCTGTGCTGGACAAAGTCCGCCCCGCCATCCAAGCCGATGGTGGAGATGTGGAGCTAGTCCGAATCCGCGAAGATAACGTAGTGGAAGTACGCCTTACGGGCGCTTGCAACGGCTGCCCTATGGCTACGATCACCCTCAAAGCAGGCATCGAAAGAATAGTCAAAGAAGAAATGCCCGAGGTTTTAGAAGTAATCTCGGTGAAGTAATCTAAACCAAATCAATTAACCCCTCTGGCTGTGGTTGGAGGGGTTACTTTTTGATGTAGAATTTAGAATGTATGATGTAGAATTAATGGAGAGTGGAGAATTGCTGTGCCGGATTCGATGCGTCTCGCATCGAGTGGGAATTGAGAATTGGCGTGCTGGATTCGATGCGTCTCGCATCGAGTGGGAATTGAGCGACAGACTTTTTTCAGCTTTCTGAATAATTCTATTTGCTATTCGCTGGGGATTGCTTATCTTAGTTTCTGGGAAGAGTAGCATAGCGCACCATTGAACTTCGAGTTCGGAGTGCCGGCGAATGCGCAACTTGGACTTCGAGTCCGTAATACCGGCACCAGTCTGCTCTTCCCTTTTTTTGTTGGGATAT
Organism: Candidatus Cloacimonadota bacterium; assembly: GCA_020532545.1. Taxonomy (GTDB): domain Bacteria; phylum Cloacimonadota; class Cloacimonadia; order Cloacimonadales; family Cloacimonadaceae; genus UBA5456. Next base: position 71,192 of record JAJBAW010000003.1, read on the forward strand.
GAGAACTATAGTTTGGCACACATAGCGGTAGCGAAGGAATATACAATGCTCGAAGAAAACCACCAACATAAACAAAGATATGGTAAACACCGAAATTACTCGTACTGATCCCACTCAGATTCATTCTAATGTATCCACATACAATAGATTGTAGTTCTCAACCAAAACGGTAAAGAACGTTTAATAATAAAGCTTGACCTAAATGGAGGTATGGGGAAAAGTGAAAAATATTGCTAAACTTAAGATAGAGTGTGAGAAACGAGGATTATTAACTATCCTCGATTAACTTGAAAACAATGAGTTGGAATTTACGCCAACATTTGAGACTTAATGGAGAATTATTGCATGAAGTACCCCTTAACTATTATTTGCCTATGCTTTCTGTTGTTTGGTGGATGCGCCAACTTCCAAAGTGAACAGGCTCAAAAAACTCTTTCCATTACCCCCGTTAGCTCAGCTCCCGTAGTCGATGAAGCATTAGGTTTGAAAAAGAAAGTAGCCATCGGCAGATTTACAAACGAATCCCGCATGGCAAACAGCTTCCTCAATACCGGTAGTGACACTAAAGCAAGGATGTCCAAGGCTGCAACAGATATTTTGACTGCCAAGCTTGCTATGACCAACCGCTATTTGCTGATTGAACGGCAAGACGATATGGCAATAAGCAACGAGCAACAAATAGCCGATATCCAAGGCTATAAGATACCCGCAGACTATCTGATTCTTGGCTCTATTTCGGAGTTTGGGCGAAACACCAGTGGCAATGTCGGGCTAATTGACCGCACCAAGAAACAAACTGCTTACGCCAAAGTGACTCTACGTCTGGTAGATACCCGCAATGGCATGATCATCTTTGGACAGGAAGGCTCTGGTGAGGCAAGCAGCCAGGTTGGGACTGTTTTGGGCATGGGCTCACAGGCCGGCTTTGATGAAAGTCTTACCGACAAAGCCATCGATGCTGCCATCAGCAGTGTGATCCAAAACCTAATAAACAAACTGGCCAATGACCCATGGCGTTCCTATGTGCTGAACATTGAAGACAATAATGTTTATATATCCGGTGGAGTAAAACAAGGCATCAAGATTGGGGATACATTTAAGGTTTATCAACGTGGCAAGCAAGTAATTAACCCCCAAACTAAAGCACCCATTGAACTCCCCGGCGCCGAAATTGCAACCATTCAAATAACTCAAACCATCCCTGGAGAAGATTTGACTGAACTTTCAATAGCAAAGGTTTTGCAGGGCAGCATCCAAGCTTCAGACTTGGCAAACCTGTATATCAGCGACAAATAAAGGAGACATATTATGAAATACTGGATGATAAGCTCATTCCTGCTGATTGTTTTGCTTAGCGCGTGCAATGTAACGAAATATAATCAGAGTTCCGTGATGAAACCAGATTATGGCGCTCTCCGCTTAGTAGGAGATCCAGTAGGACGTGAAGTAAGCCTTGATGGCAACATCGTTCCACTGGACACATATAAGAAGACAAACATCTTCGAACTGAAAACCGGGACTTATGCATTGAAGATTAGCGTAAACGGCAATGTGGTAATGTCTCAGAAGCTTTTTATCACCAATGGACAGACTAATGAGGTAAAAATGCCATGAAATATTGTTTAGGCTTGATAACTCTGCTTTTCTTGATGTCAGCTTGTGCTACTCCACCCTATTTGTATTATGGGAACTCGTCACACAGTTATTATAAAGCTGTAAAGAAACAGGATACCAAATCTGTCGCCCATTATAAAGCGAGCTTGGAGGAGGTATTTGTTAAATCAGCCAAGCTGGGAAAACCGGTTCCCCCTGGATTATACTGCGATTATGCCTTGTTGCTCTTAGCAGAAGATAAACAATCCGAAGCAAAGGTGTATTTCCTTAAAGAACAAAAAACATGGAGTGAATCAGCAGGGTATATGGATTTCCTAATGCAACGTTATGGCATTAAGGACTAGAGGGAGTTACAATGAAAACAACAATATTTTCGACAATACTACTTGCTGTTCTTTTGCTTGTGTCAGGGTGCGCCACTCAACAAAGAGCGTCGCTTGGAAGCACTTTCCCCAAGATGTATGGGAACCCACCTATGACCATACTTATTCTTCCTCCCATCAATAAAAGCACTGCTGCAGACGCAAAAGAGTACTTTTCCTGCTCACTATCCGAAGCTATCGGGATGAAAGGCTATTACCCTATGCCCGTTGAAGCCACGTTCGGTGTATTACGTGATGAGGGTTTGTATGATTCTGAGAACATAACCCCGGCTGTTCTGGCTAATTTCAAGCAGTATTTTGGTGCAGATGCTGTTCTTTTTACCTCTATCGAAGAATGGGAAAAATCCTGGGCTTTAGTATCAGGATCACTGACTATAACATCAAAATTCTCGTTATTAAGCACTGCCAATGCTGACACCTTGTGGGATTTTACAACTAAAACAAGAGTTACTATTGGATCTAGTAGTGATAACTTACTAATTGCAGCATTAGAATCAGCCGTCAAAACGGCAGTTGAAGATTATTTCCCTAATTGCTTGCAGGCTAATATTGTTACTATGGATGCTACGATGCCATACGGCAAGCATCACCCTGGATATCATACTGATGCGGAGAAACTAATATCCGGCAGCAAGTTTGAAGTGATTTCAATCTCAAAGTGATGAACTACCGCTAAGATTAAAGTATTAATAGTAAGTGAGCTTCGTGAGATGAGTTACTTCATTGTATGAAGCTCACTTGTTTTTTAAACCCAATTAATGCAGTAGAGTTATCTCCTCAAAAGAAAAGTATTGCACTAATTATCCAGTAATACTCATTTGAGCTCAATAATCAACCGATTTCTGTGAAGCTAGCCCTTTATTCAAAGCCCAATTCCCTGAGCGCCAGAGGTTTTTTTCGCCAGTTTTCATTCAGCTTCACAAAGAGGTGGATATCCACAGGCATTTGCATAAAGTCACTAAGCTGAGCTTCGGCGTATTCGCGTATCCGCTTGAGGTTGCTGCCGCCTTTGCCGATGATGATGGGCTTCTGGCTGTTCTTTTCGATCCAGATCACGGCATCGATTATGATCTTGAGTTCGCCTTCGTGAAAGCGTTCGATCAGCACTGCGGTGGCATAGGGAATCTCTTCTTCAAAGAAGTGGAAGATGGCCTCGCGGATCACCTCTTTGGCAAAGAAGCGCATGGGCAGATCCGAGAGCTGATCTTCATCGTAATAAGGTTCGTGAAAGGGCATATAGTGCCGGATACTTTCCATCAGTTCCGGTAGATGTTCACCGGTCTGGGCAGAGATAAAGAAGCTTTTCTCCACTGCGGGAGGGAGCTGTGCCTTCAGGGCTTCTTCATCGTAATCATCCATCAGGTCTATCTTATTGAATACCGCCAGCACGGGGATCCGGGCGTTTTTGATCATATCCAGCACCTGCAGATCGTAATCCGTGGGAAAGCTCTGAATCTGGGTCATGAAAATGATGAGATCCACACCCCTAAAGCTCTCATGGATGATGCGGGACATGCGTTCCTGCATCTCATAACGCGGCGTGAGGAATCCGGGGGTATCGATAAAGATGATCTGCTGTTTATCCGTATTCCAGATGCCTTTGATGGCGTAACGTGTGGTTTGCGGTTTGGGGGAGGTAATCGACAGCTTTTCGCCCAAAATCCGGTTCATCAGGGTGGATTTACCAGTATTTGGCCTACCGATGATGGTAGCAAAGCCGCTTTTGAAATCTGCGTAATCTTTCATCAGAAAAGAGGGCAGGATCGCTCCCGCCCCTCATTATCTATACTATAGTATGGAGTTAAATACATCTTTGATGATCTGCACGCATTCGGCAAGCTGCTCTTTGGTGATCACCAAAGGCGGAGCCAGACGGATGATGTGACGGTGGGTGGGCTTGCAGAGCAGACCCTTTTCCTTGAGCATCATGCAGACGTCCCAGGCTTCTACACCGTTTTTGGGCTCGACCACGATGGCATTGAGCAGGCCACGGCCACGCACCAATGTAATCATCGGATGGTTGAAATCGCGCAATTCTTTGCGGAAATACTTGCCCATCTCAAAAGAATGTTCGGCGAGTTTCTCGTCTCTCACCACTTCCAGAGCGGCTTTGGCCACAGCGCAAGCCAGTGGGAAGCCACCAAAAGTGGAGCCATGCTCACCGGGTTTGATCTGCAGCATGATCTCGCGATCTGCCAGTACGGCGGATACAGGTAAGACACCACCGGAGATGGCTTTACCCAGGATCAGCATATCAGGGCGCACGTTTTCATAATCGCAGGCCAGGAGCTTGCCGGTACGGGCGATGCCGGTTTGAATTTCATCGGCCACAAAGAGCACGTTATGTTCTTTACAGATGTCGTAGCAGGCTTTGAGATAGCCTTCATCCGGCACGAAAACTCCAGCTTCACCTTGAATAGGTTCCACGATGAAAGCGGCCACGTTCTTGCCATTTTCCACCAGATAATCTTTCAGAGCTTTGGGGTCGTTGTAAGCCACTCTCACGATGCCAGGGGTAAAGGGGCCAAATCCTTCATAGCTATCGGGATCTGAAGAGGCAGACACGATGGTGATGGTGCGGCCATGGAAGTTGTTTTCAGCAAAGACGAGGATCGCGTTGTTGTTTTCCACGCCTTTTACGTTGTAAGCCCATTTGCGGGCAAGCTTCATGGCAGTTTCCACGCCTTCGGCACCGCTATTCATGGGCAGGACCATGTCATAACCAAAGTATTCGGTGATGAATTTCTCATATTCACCCAGTTTGTTATTCAAAAAAGCGCGGGAGGTCAGGGTCAGGATTTGAGCCTGATCGCAGAGGGCTTTGATGATCTTGGGATGGCAATGTCCCTGATTCACAGCGGAGTAGGCAGAAAGAAAGTCATAATAGCGCTTTCCTTCCGGATCCCACATAAATACGCCTTCGCCTTTGGCCAAAACTACTGGGAGCGGATGGTAGTTATGAGCTCCATACTTGTCTTCCAGTTCCATTGCTTCGCGGGAACTAATGGTTCCATACTTCAAATTGTCGGACATGATTCCTCCATGTTCTGTTTTATTATTCATTTAACTTAATCCTCTATCTTAAAATCTGTTTAAACGTCAAGAAAAAAACTCTTACGCTTCCGGGATGGGTACATTTACCAGGATCTCTTGTGCTTTGGGATGCCTTAGCCTGCGCACTATCCAAACCAGCATGGTCGTGCTGAGGATGGTGGTGAGCGTATCGGCCAGAGGCATGGCAAAGATCAGGCCTTCAAATCCGAAGGCTTTATTCAAAATCAGGATGGCGGGGATGTACATAATCCCCTGTCTGGAAAGGGATACGATCAAAGCCGGCAAGGCCTTGCCCATGGCTTGCAAGCTGTTCATCATGATCATACTCACAGCCGCGATCGGGATGGCATAGACGTATGCCTGCAAGGTCAAAGTGCCCCAATACACGATTTCTTCATCTTTGATAAAGATCATGATCAGCTCTCTGGGGAAAAGCGCAAAGAGCAAGGTGAGCACAGCGCTGAGGCTCAGTGAGATCAACACCGCCATGCGAATGGTCTCCTTCATGCGCGGATAATTGTGTGCGCCATAGTTATAGCCCACCAGCGCCTGAATGCCGATGGAGATACCGATAAAGATGAAGATGGGGATGGTAAACACCCGGGAAGCCACTCCCAAAGAAGCTACATGGATATCAGAATAAGCCGAAGCCAGGCGATAGCTGATGGTATTGCCCACAGAGAGCATTACCTGGGAAAGCGAGGCGGGGATTCCGATCAGCAGGATCTCGCGGTAGCAAGACCAGCGCAGGCGCATGTGTTTGAAAGTAAGTGGCACCAGGCTCTTTTTCTTCAGATAAAAGCTCAGATAATACAGCATGCCACAGCCATTGCCCAAAACTGTAGCCACAGCCGCACCGGTGACGCCCATATTGAAGCCAAAGATGAACAGCGGATCCAGAATGATATTCGCCCCTGTGCCGATAAACAGGCCGATCATGGCTTCCTTCGCAGCACCTTCTGCCCGCAGCAATTGCACCAGGGTGAATTTCAATAGCACCACAGGCGAGCCGATCAGGATGTAAAGCATGTATTTCGTGGCGTGTTCATAGGTCATGCCGCTGGCGCCCACCGTCCGCAAAAACCAGGGGATCGACATAATGCCGACTATGCCTAAAATCACAGATATGATGGCAGAGCTAAATACCGATGTGGAAAGGGTTTGCTTGGCTGCTTCCATGTCTTTTCTGCCCAGGAGCCGGGAAAGGTAAGAACCTCCACCCACACCAAAGACTCCGGCCATCGCCATCTGCAACGTAAATAGTGGCAGGGAGATGGACACTGCAGCCACCTGATAGGGATCGTTGAGTTTGCCGATAAAGAAGGTATCTGTGAGATTGTACATGATATTGACCATCATGCTCAGGACACTGGGAATGGCCAGATTCATGATGGCCCGGGGGACGGGCATGCTCTCCAGAACGTATATTTTGTTCTCTTTCATTTCTTCCTTTTCAGCTCCCAACTGAATTTTGTGCCGATCCAGGGATAGACCTGGTTCAGACCTTCTGCGCTCAGCGGTGCTTCTGCGCCCAGTTCCAAAATGCCATAAAAACCTTTGTGATAGCGTTTTAAGTTTACTCTGATGCCACCATGATAGAAGTCTCTTTGAGTGCTTTCGCGGCCTTCGATCTTTTCGTATAAGCTGTGATAGTTTCCTCTGATGGCAAAGCTGAGGTAGCGATCTGTCCTCAGTTCCTTGGTCAGGATCATCTGCGCTTCGCCGCTAAGAAGCTGGTAGTCGATCTTATAGCCATAATCTTCCACGGGTTCCCAAAAGTTCTGATTGGTTTTGGAATATCCACCCCCAAACACAAAGGCTGTGGACTGTTTTCCTACTTTGCTGATCTGCTTTTTCAAGAGCAATTTGCCGGTGCTGGCATCGCCGGTGAGTCCAAAATGAAGCTTGGCATCGATATCATCGGCCAGGCCATATTCGATTTCCATGTATTGGAGAGGCAGCACGGTATCGCCTTCATAGATGTCTTCGCCGTCTATTTCCAGCCACTGGGGAGCATTGATACCCATGGTGTAAGCCATGCCAATCCCCATGTTTCCTTTGCCCATGCACTCCGCGGTATCCAATACCGAAGCATCCACGCCAGCGCAAGCTGTGAGCAGTAAACTCGCCAAAAGAGCCATCAGGCTCAGCAGATAAATCCCTGTTTTCATATCAGTACCAATCCTTGCTTTTTTGGGAGAGACACAGAGCGCACCGCCTTGCCCGCAGGGCAAGCAAAGCTCTTTTTTGTGCTCTTGATCGTTAAAATTATGCATATCGTTCGCAAAAATCTCTCCTCAATATTTTGAATGGTGCGCAGAGCACTCAGAACTCAGAACTCAGAACTCAGAACTCAGAACTCAGAACTCAGAACTCAGAACTCAGAACTCAGAACTCAGAACTCTTCTTTACAAAGTTCTCCCCATCTTCAAGATCAGTGATAGATGTCAAGCAAATAATCAGCTTATGAGCTAGCGATGCTGTTTTTATTGAGTTTATAGTTCGCTGTTTTCTTTAATGGTCACACGGATTTCACGGATGGGACGGATTTGCCGGATTTCACTGATTCTACTTCTACTATTCCTCCCTACCCTCAGAAAATGACTTATGCTTAGGCTCTACTTTGGCAAGAGATTCCTTCCTGCTTGGCAGTTTTGGGCAAACTGATCATTTTGCTGGCATCAGCAAGATGATCCAATTCGTGTTATAAGTTGCCACTTGTTTGAATTGCTTTATATACTGTGATTATTGGATCAAGTTCTTAATTCTGGCTAATGAATCGTTGATAACAGCTATGGAAGTTGGAGTAAGTGCCCAGGTTTTGAGAAAAGCATTGAACATAGCATTAAAAGACTCCTGCAAAGGAATCAACCACTCATCTTGGTGTCCGTGTATAACCAATAAAAAGCGAAATTTGGCAGTAGAAAGTTTAATCTGTTTTATTGGTTTGGGGATTTCGTTCAAACCATCCGCATGCCGGTTCAATAATGAAGCCATCAAAAGCGAAAACGCGTTTACAAGCTTATCGTGTATTTCGCGAAGGTAGGCATCATAGTCTTCTTGAGACTTGGGTTGAGGAGCGCTGGACTTTGCTTCGATTATCAGCAGTTCATCTGCAGAGCGTAGATAAACAAATTCAGCGATTGGAACACCCTTTTGAATGTTCTTGTAGATTTTACTCTTCTCAATATGAAATAGCTTATCGACGCTAAACGGTCCAAACTTCATCTTTGATTCTTCAACGTAGTGCTCAGTCATGGCAACACCAAGTCAATTTCTTCTTTGTACAATTCAATCGATTCATCAATTATCGGATTCTTGGGCATACCGTCCAGCAGATCAAATCCTTTCCCTTGATTATCCTCAAAAGATAGTACTGGTATAGAGCAGTTCATTTTTTGAGCAATCAAATACAATTTCTTGATAACGAAGTAGGAGTGGGTCGCCATAAAGAATTGAATCCCCATTCCTGAAAGGTCAGAAATAATCTCCAGAAACTCAGAGATTGCCCGCGGATGCAAAGCTGCTTCAGGCTCATCAATGAATACAATAGATTGTGGAGTCAAATACCGGTTGCCCAAAAGAGTGTCCAATATTCCGATTTTCTTGATGCCTTCCGCAGTTACTCCGATATGGAATTTCTGATTTCCTTTGCGATATTGCCAAACTCCGGCAGCGTCATCGAATTCCACTTTCCCGCCAGTGATCGCTTCAAGTTTAGATCTGCATTTGGCGGACACATCATAATTTCTACCTTGTTGCAATTTAAGACTTAGTGCTCTTGCCAAATCAATGTAAGTGTCATCGTATCCAAAAACTTTGTCTCGATCGTAGGACTTTAAGATGATATGATGCATAGAAAGAACCTCTTTTGCGGGTAAGAACACAGAATCACTTCCTATGGGTTGTACTTGGTTTTCAATTGAGGCAAATTTCTTAGTCGTATCTTTCCCGAATGAGTACTCAAAATCTTTTCCATTTATTATGCACTTACTGGTCAGGATTTCGGATTGTCCTTTGGTCACCAAATCGCCAATTTTATCGACTTGGAACGTCCAGTACAGTTTATCAGCGAGCAATTCAGACAGGGATCTATTCTCATTACCTCTTTTGTATCCTTCCAGGGATTTGATGGAAGCGTACAGAGACTTCAAAAGAAATGTCTTACCTGAAGAATTAGGCCCTATTACCAGATTTATTTTGCCAAGGCCAGACCAGTTGAGATCTGGTAGTGGCCCAAAGTTGCTTAGCTCAACCTGCTCAATCATAACATATCTCCTTTAATTTACATATCGTATTTAGACTCATTTGCCGCTTACAATTCGGGCATTAGTGCACATACTGATTTTATGCTAATCAAGCATTTAATAACAAGTTATCCGTGAGTGCTCCGCCCATATAATTTCATGTTCTACAGGCAATATCTTCCCCTTTGTACGTTTCACGGATTCTAAAAGGGAAAACGCTTTTGGAAATGCTTTCAAAACAGTGGCATTCCTGTCAACTGAAAAATGCAAGAGGCATTCCCCCTTTTTTTACGAAACCTGATTATGCTCTGGTCCTTGGTTCTTATCTAAAATGCCGTCCCTACAGGACTCAAGATCTTGTGTAGCATTCGTTTGCTATCTAAAATACCGTCCCTACAGGACTCGTTTTGGTTTCATCTTGAACCTGGATTATGAATCATAAGCTATCCTTGTTTAAATATGAAATCTATAGACATAGAGAATGGCTAAGATTCATTACTTTAGACTATTGTAAAAATGATAGTTCGATATGCTGGGGGAATGCCTGGAATTCTTCAAATAATCCGTTTTTGAGCTAGCTATGCTCTTTTTATGGAGTTTATAGTTCGATGCTTTCTTAAATAGTTACAGAGATTTTACGGATGGGACGGATTCACCGGATTTCTTCCGTAGTGGCGGACTCCAGCTTAAGCCTACAACACCGATCCCCCAATTCCCCAACCAGCCAGTACCGCCATCCCCCCCTTCCAAACTTTTTGCCCCAAGATGATTAGCTTTTAGACTTGGACAGCCTTCCGCTCATACTGCCTCTCCCATTCGTCGTCGTGAATATGACGGGCAGATAGTAGTAAAAAATCCTCTTATCTACACGACATCTACACGTCATCCTATACAGGAAGGCCTGGGCAAGTCACGGAATGGAAGGCATCCAAATAACTTCAATGGCAGGTAGCTAATACCCCGGCGTTGGCATAGCCAAACATTAATTGTTCGGTCTAACTTGCTAAAATTAAACAAATAATTGAGGCTTTATTCAACACCATGCGGCAGGGAAGGCTTTATGTAAAAGATAGTTCTTGACGATATATTGGAGTTTTTATTAGTATGAAAATAGCTGATTATGACATTCACAATCGGCTTTAAGTGTATATCGTGCAAAGCGAATACTTGGGTATAGGTTTTCAAGGAAGATGAGATCCAATGACTTGGGTTTTACTCCGAGATTTGAAAAGTGACTTAGGAGATCACTGAAAGACAGGAATTTCAAAATTAAATTTCTGCACAGCATTCAAGGAATGTAGAAAAGAGCCTTAACGTAGTTTTTGTCTGAAGGCGGCGTGTGGACATAAGCAAAGAGCTTAAATATTTATTCACTTTCGGACTTCTTTATAGGAGGAGTTTTATGAAAAACTTTTTATTTGTACTCATGCTACTTTTTGTAGGATCTCTTTTGGCGGTTGAATCTGATCAATCCAATGTGGTCGGATATATCGATTATGACTTGATTGCTGGGAACAACACGATTGCTTTGCCAATGAGTCAGGGTTATGCACTGGCCAGTGAAGTAGGTGATGCAGTAGGCGCTTCCACTGTAGGGTACTTTAATCAATCAACCCAATTGTGGCAGATTATTTACAATAGTCCTTTTGGCGGGTGGAATGCTGATTTCCCCGTATCCAATGGACAAGCCTTGTGGATTACAGTAGAGTCGGCTATTAGATTCTCAGCAGAATTTTGTAGCATTGGAGGGCTGCCCGAAAATGAAGCGACTTACGCTTTAGTAGCTGGCAATAATATGATTATGCTTCCCCTTAACAAAAGTTCTTTGAGCAGTGCAGCACTCGTTGGAGACAGCATTGGTGCTTCAGCTCTGGGTTTTTTTAACAGTTCTACCCAATTATGGCAAATCGTTTACGCTGATTCTTTTGGTGAATGGGGCTCTGATTTTGCCACTTTTATTGGAGATCCTCTTTTGGTATCCAAAGACAACGCTGGAACCTGGCCTAGTAGAGCTATTCCCGCTATGTCCAGCAAAAGTCTAAGGGATTAATTGAGGAGGATAAAATGAAGAAGTTATTATTACTAGCATCCATACTCATGTTGGTCGCGAGTGCTTTTGCATTCAACCCAAGGCCTTTTATTACCCAGCTACAGATAGCTGATGGGGATATAATGGAATATGTTGATGTTCCAGGATCCGCGCATCAAGCGGAATTCAAGGTGCAGGTGATAGATGTAAGCACTGGAGATATGATCTCAACTGATACTCATCACGTTAGTCTTGCAAGAGTGTCGAGCATGCCTGGTCCGGGCGGACTGCCGGCTGCATTTCTCACTTTTGATTGTCAGGGCTTTCCCACACTGGGCAATGTCCCAGAAGGCAGAGAATTTACTGTAGTGCTCACTTACCTTCCTATCGATGCTGCAGGCATCAATCCTGCAAGCAGGACTGTGATAGCTCCAGCAGGCGCATCTCCTGTCTGGTCTTATGGCGATGAAGGTTCCTGGCAGCTTCCCCAATCGCTGTTTGAACCACCACTAACGGTCACTTCCAATTATAGCGCCCACATCTTTCAGGATGGCATCAATACTGGCTTTTTCACCCCTCATACATTTTCGCCAGGACAACGGGGTGTTTACCATTTGGAGCTGGACGGATATACTTGGGAACCAACAGAAATTACTGTTGATGAACTTATAGAAGACACCAGCATAGATTTTGTGGGAACCCCGCATCTTCCAGAGATTAGCTCAGATATACCGTTTGTGAGCATGCTCATGAATTCAAGCTATGTACTCACCGAACTGGGGCAATATTTTGAGACTTATTCAAGGAATCCAGATTACTCCGTAACTGGCAACACTCATATCTCATGGTCGCTAAGTGATGTAGATGAGATTAGCTTAGCTCCTCAAACAAATTGGTATGGCACCGAGTATATCAATATCCGGGCTACTAATCCAATCGGCTATACAGAACAAGTGGTGAAGGTAACCGTCTTCGAAACCTGGTTAGGCATCGAGAACTTCGATCACACAGGTGCTTTAGCTGCTGGCTGGACAGTCCAGCACAGTGGTTCTACGGCCTTCCCCTGGCAACCAGTACTGCATGAAGGGGAAGATTATCTAATGAAAACTATGGCTGGCACGGGTGGAACAGTCAATGAACGCTTGCTGTCTCCTATCTACAATCTTTCCGATTGCAAGGATGTCCAGATAAGCTTCGATTCTGATTTTCTGCCTTACGGGGCGGGATCAGGAACTTTTGCCTACAGTCTGAATAACATTACTTACACTGTGGTGGAAACATATACGACAGCTCATTCCGGGCGGAGGACTTACACAATTCCTGCACTGGATGCCAAGCCCTCAGTCCGTTTCCGTTGGCTTTACAGCAATGCAACGGCCAATACCGGGCAGGACAATCGTTGGGCGATAGACAATCTCTCGATCTTTGGAATGGTGCCACCGCCACCGCCTGATCCTGTGAGCGGATTTACCCTGCAATCTCAAGAAAACGACTCCGCTCTATTCGCCTGGGATCCCTATTCAACCACCTATTTTGGGAGTTTCGAGCTGTATGTATCAAGCGATAGCGAAGTGACAACAGCAGACCAACTGTGGTCTGTAACTGAGGACCCAGCGCTGATATATGAAGACACGAGTCAAAGCAATATTGCCCCCCTTGTGGATGGTGAATACTGGATTGGCATCAGGGTCTTGGATCAGAATGGTACATCATCCCCCTGGTCTGGACCAGTCTATGTAAAGATAGATACTACTCCGCCTCAGATCTTTGCTCCCATCCCGGCTAATCAACCGGAACCGGCCTGGACGCTAAGGGATGTGGGCTTGGGCTGTACAATCAGCGATTTCAGCCCCATCGGCATGGTAGAATATCGCTATGACAGCAATGGTAATGGCAGCTACGATCCGGAAGAGATCTGGCAAGTGCTTGATCTGGATACAAACAACCAGGGTCTGCTGGAGATAATGCAGCCAGTTACATTTGAAGCAGACGGCATCTTCCACTTTGAATTCAGAGCTACAGATGCTGCTGGCAATGTGGCTTATAGCGGAATGGAAGGTAGCGAAGGCATCGAGGATGACTGGATTGTACGTATTGATGCTACTGCTCCTTTGTTCATCGATCCAGTTCCAGAAAATCAGCCTGACCCGGATTGGCACAACAGTCTCACGATCGATATTGGTGCAACAATTCAGGATCTGAATGCGGTAAACGATATCATGTATCGCTACGATGCCAACCGTAATGGCAGCTATGATGTCGATGAGATCTGGCAGACTTTGCCCAGAAATCTATTAGGAAGCACTAAGCGCTCAAGCACTGTGATTAGTCTTCCGGTCACTGTGCCGGGGGATGGAATATACCATTTTGAGTTTAAAGCTATGGATATCCTGGGCAATACCGGTTTTAGCGGAACTCAGGGCTTGGAAGGCATTGAGGATGATTGGAGTGTAAAGATAGACACCTTGCCACCTTTGTTTGCCCAGCCTATTCCTGCAAATCAACCTTTGCCGGCTTGGAGCGACAGTGCCGACCTCACAATCGGTGCTACCATCTCAGATTTCAATGGCGTGGATGCCGGCACAATAATGTATCGCATCGATGAAAATCAAAATGGGATCTATGATCCGCAGGAGATCTGGCAGGCAGTCAGGACAGCAGTGCGCAGTGGATCCAGAAATACTGAACTGAGCATCAGCATCCCCGTATCTGTCACCAGCGATGGAGTATATAAGTTTGAGATCAAAGCTGCTGACCTGAGCGGGAAAAACGGCTATAGCGGCAGCGAAAATCTGGAAGGTATCGAAGACGATTGGCTATTCCGTGTGGATAGCACTCCTCCTTCTGCGATCGCCAGCTTCTTTGTCGAGGAAGTGTATGACGATTCAATCTTATTAAGCTGGAGCGCTTCTGCAGATGAGAACTTCACGGCTTACCGGATCTACTATTCCACCCAGGAAAACGTGAGTGAGACAGATGCCTTGTGGGATAGTGAAGATGATCCCCTTTTGGTTAATGCCGGAGAGGGGCTAGTATCTACCACCATCACAGGTTTATTGTCTTCCACCCGCTATTACTTCGTCCTTCAGGCCATAGATGAAGTGGGCTGGATTAGCCAATACCCAGAGTTTATCACTGGCATGACTGGCTCTTCCTATCCACCCATGATGCCACAGAACCTAATGCTCTTGGTATCCGGCAATGACCTGCTCTTGAACTGGGACGATGTGACTACAGATACTTTCGGTAATCCGATTGAGATCAGCTACTATGAAGTGCATGTGAGCGATGAGCCTTATTTTGAGTGCAGCGTGGATACACTGGTCGATTCGATGGAAGAATCCGAGCTGAGCCTGGAGGGAGTTGCAGAATATGCCGACAGGCTGTTCTTCAAAGTAATCGCGATAAGCGGTGCGATCCGGCTCCGGAAATAACATAGCTTAGGCTTGAATGGGGCCCGGGATGCCGGGCCCTGTTCGGGCAGAAGGCATTTTACTCAGAAACGATGGGGCTCAAAATGCACCGGATTCGTGAAGATCCTCCCTGTCCTCCTCAAAGGATACGGGAGATAGGCGCATATAGGCATCCCCCCAAAAAATGAATGGTCACACGGATGGGACGGATTAGACGGATTGACACGGATTATTTCAGACAAGTCTGAGATAATCCACCTCTTGCTTCGACATTCAGTTTTTCGAGCTTATAGTCTTAGTTTCAGATCTTTTTCGATCCGTTAAATCCATTAAATCCGTGTGACTATTCAATAAACTACAGCACCCAGTACTGCCCATATAAAAATGGGGGGGGGATGCTTGATAGCCGCATATAGTTGACAGACGAAAACAAGCCCAGAAAATGGGAGGGTGTCCAAGAATATTTCATTGACAAAAACAGCAGTTTCGATATTTTGGACTATAGATTTATAACAAATGAGATAAAAGGAAACAAGCTAAATCAGCCCCTTTTTGGATGATAAAATGAAGAAACATATATATAAGTCATTACTATCAAGGCTGCTGTGCATACTGCTCTTCGGAACTTTTGCGCTCAGTAACTATGGCAGTTCCGCGCCAGTTACAAGCGATCCCATCCTGATGAATAGTGCAGCGAAAACAGGTATCCCGCCAGCTCTGAGATTAGAGCTTACTGGCTCTGGGCAGATGCTCTTGAGCTGGACTGCGCTTCCTGGCGCCACGGTTTATGAGCTCTATCAGGCCACAATTCCTGATCCGGTCGATTCTGAGGCCTGGACACTGCTTGCCACCTTGCCCCCTGAGACTTTATCCTATGCGGTAGATTCCGATCAGCCCAAGGGATTCTTTCGTGTGAGAGCTCTGGATCTGGGCAGCCTCACTCTGGTGGAGGGCGGCAGCTTCCATAACGGCAGCTCTGCTGTGACTGTGAGCAGCTTCTATCTGGATAAATACGAACTCACTCAAGGAGAGTATCAGGCGGTGATGGGGAGCAATCCTGCCACTGGATTCGGAATCGGCAGCGATTATCCGGTTTACTATGTCTCCTGGTTCAAGGCGATAGAGTATTGCAACCGTCGGAGCATTTTGGAAGGCCTCACACCTTGCTATAGCTACAGAAATCATGGCACGAATCCTGATAACTGGGGTGCAAACTGGCCCCCTGCCGCCAATAGCCATCGCTATGTAAACTGCGCCTGGACTGCCAATGGCTATCGTCTCCCCACGGAAATGGAATGGATGTACGCCGCCAGGGGTGGAAATCAGACGCATAATTACACTTTTAGCGGTAGCAATGATCTGGGTTCTGTGGCCTGGCATGCAGCCAATGCCGGCATTACTACCCACGCTGTGGGTGGCAAACTGGCCAATGAGCTGGGTCTCTACGACATGAGTGGCAACGTCCATGAATTGGTTTGGGATATCTATGGTAATTATCCCACTATTGCTCAGAATAATCCGAAGGGGCCGGATAGCGGCACTTACCGTTTGAGCCGTGGAGGTGCCTGGAACAGCAACGTGGAAGCTTGCACCGTTTCCATCCGGACCCAACGCGAAGCTAGCTTCAGCAGCTTTATCATGGGTTTGCGCGTGTGCAGGACTTTCCCATGAAGGTAGAGATGTCGCAGTATGACAAGCTTTTCAGCTATATCGACTACTTTTCGGCCGCCGGAAAAGAAGAGGGGAGTTGGGTGCTCAAACCTGGGGAATTCCCTTATGTGAACTACTCGGAACTGCTGAGCTCTTTTATCAAAGACCTGCACGAGACCGATCTCATGGACAGCGAATATTTGTCCTATCTCAAAGAGAACCTTCCTGCTCAGGCAAAGCTTGCCGATGCAATAGACTCCGCGGATTTCAGGATGTTGCGGGCTATTCTGACTTACTTTGTGCGGCAAGAACGCTTTCAAGAGGGGCTCTGGCAATCCGCGGTGATGGATAAGAGCTTTTATCGGATACTGCTCAGACTGAGGGAGATCACAAGTACCGGTAGTCTGAAATGAAGTGAGAGCAGCTTCTCGCTTCTTGAAATTTATCTAAAAACAAACTACTGCACAGTGTGAAGATGTCAAAATCATCAAAAACCTTGACAGAATTTGCCCTGCTACTTGTTTTGCAAAAAATGTCTTGGGAGTGAACATGCAGAAATCTAAAGAATTGCAGAAGCTACATGCCAGCTACACTGCGCTATTGACCTCTTTCAAAAACCATAATATTGAGACCGCAGAAAGATCCATCGCCAATATCATTGACTTGCAGGATGGATTTTGGGACAAAGTGAATAGCTATTTACAGATGGCTAATCCCGAGCTTGAGGCCTTGCAAGGCATGTACGTAAGCAATGAAAGCTATTTACAGGATTTGAAGTATGCACTTATCGACAAAGGGATCAATCCGGATACAAACGAGAATACACTATTGATCGGCCCCATGGAAGTGGTAATCAATGTGCAGGAATACTATATTCAATTGAACATGGGCCGTAAAAAGAAGCGCATCACGGATCTGGAGCTGGGCAAAGTGGTCAAGCTGGTGGAGCAGACTTACAAAAAGCTCAATTACTCCTTCAATGTGAATAATTTCTTCAAGCGTCTTTTGCGCGCTTATGAATATGCCAATTCCAAAAAATACGCCTGTCACGATGCAAAATTCGGCTATGCAGTGAGTCTGAAAGATATCTTCGACCTCTTTACCATCGCACCCGGTTCCAATGATTACAAGATAGAGAACTTTCTTTGGGACCTGGGACGCCTGATCGATACGCCGGATTCCTTTGGCCCCTATAGCATCGAATACGGCTTCAGCCGCGATGTGAAGAAGATGTACATCATCAAAACTCCCAGTGGTGAAAGCATGAAGGCCTCCACCCTTACTATCCATAAAGAGGAATGAGATGTTTGAGATTTCTCATGATGACCTGAGCGCATTACAAAAAGGCCTGCCGCCAGCAGATGACCAATTGATCAGGCATTTGTGCATAGAGCATGAATGGCTGGATTTGATGCAGGATTACTGCCTGGAACAGGTGATTGCCCAGGGAGGCAGTAAGGTGAAAATCCTGCATGGCAAGAGTGCCACCGGGAAATCCCACTACCTGAAATACCTCAGAGCACAAGCGAAGCAAAGTGGATACTTTGTGCTGTATTTGAATCTGATGGAGCTGCCCTTTTTTCTGAGTGATCCTGTGCAGCTATACAAAGCTGTGGTGGAGCATTTTGGCACCACAGCTCTGGCAAAAACGCTGAGTCTGCAGATCCTGAGCGAGCTGGGGCACAATTATGCAGATTTTGAAAACTATCCGGGCACTCTCACTGAATTCATCTGCGAGTGGGAGAATGCCATTCCTCATGATGCCAAACGGCAGCTTCGTACAGCTATAAACAACGTGGTCAACAAGATCGGGGTAGATTTCTCCTTCCGCAAATTCTTGCATATCTTCAGCGAAGCAGTGGTGGAAAAAGACACGATCACCGAGGGCTTGGCCAGCGCCTGGCTCAAAGGTGATAAGATTGAGCGCAGCAGCAGGGTGCAGAGCAGTCTGTATGAGACTTTGAACAAGAGCAATGCCAGAATCTGGCTATATTCGCTCACAGAATTGATCCTGATCAGCGGCTTCAAGGGCGTGGTTATTCTTCTGGATCAGATTGAGGCTATCCTGCCCCGGTCCGGTTCACAAATGCGCTATACTCCCATGCGGCGCAACGATGTGTATGAACTCTTCCGGCAGTTGATCGACGATCTGGATTTCTTCCATCACACGCTCTTTTTGATCGCCGGAGACGATGAGATTTTGGATAATGAACGCTATGGTTTGCAGAGCTATCATGCCCTGTGGATGAGGATCCAGCCTGGGTTTTACCGTGGGGAAGCGCTCAACCCTTATGCCGATCTGATCGATGCCAATGAAATACTGGCAGAAGCTACCCGGAAAGGGGAAATCACCAAGCTTGCAGAGAAGTTGCAGGAACTTTCGGATAGTGTACCACAAGGATATGCCCAGGATTTGTATATGCTGGACGAATCCTTCAGCAATTTCAGGTTTCTGGTGCAAAGCAAATTGAAGCGCAATCCACAGGAGATAGATACAGATGAACAGGACTGATTATATTCTGATGCTGGAAGCCATCCGGGCGGGAATTCCGTCTCGCATCACAGTGGATGCCACCACCGATCTCCGGCATCATCTCGTAGGGAAAATCGACAAAGATCTGGCGCTGCTGGAAAGCGGCATCAGCCCCAAGGGCAGACTGGTCTGGGGCGAATATGGCCAAGGCAAGACTCATCTTCTGAAGCTCATTGAAGGGCACATCCTGGATCAGGGCTTTGCCGTGAGCTACATATCTTTGAATCGGAATTTGAACCTCAGTAATCTCGCCAATCTCTTCCCGGCTTTGGCCTCGCATCTTTTGACCCCCGCTGCCAAAATCCCCGGTTTGCTGAATCCACTCACCGCAGAAACTCTGCCTCAGGAATTCTTGCAAAACCTGCCTGAGCTGGCGGGGAAAATCAGCCATCCTCTCCCCAGCTATATATTTCGGGCTTTTGCGCGTTACGATGCCCAGAGCATGATCCTGCTCTACAATGCGCTGATGGGCAAAAAAGAGAATCTCACCCGGGCAAAATCAATCTGCCGGGAGCTGTATAAACCAGAATTCAAGCTCTTGCCCAGATTCACTCAAAAGGAGCACCTCCTGAGCTTCTTTGAATTCTTGCCTTACCTCTTGCAAGGCTTGGGGTTCAAGGCTTGGGTAATCCTGATTGATGAGCTGGAAATCACCGGCAAACTGGGCAAGGTGTCCAGACTCAAATCCTACCAGAATCTTAGCTGGCTACTGAACTGGAGTAAGCAGCACAATCTCCCCATTTACACGCTGGCAGCCTCGGTGAAGGGCTTACAGGATGAGGTTTTCTTTGGCAAAAAGAAGAATGATGCTGCTGAGATGCCGCTTCTGGCAGAAGAGCGCCTGGGGAGTGAAAGCGCTGGTATCATCCGGCAGTTCTTTGATTTTGTGACAGATCCACACAATCTTGTACTGGCTCCGGTTCAGAAAAAGGAGCTTACCGTCCTCCTCGATCAACTTTTAGAAATCCATCACCAGGCCATTGATTGGCAATATCCGATCCCGGATACTTTTGTGAAGGATGCCATTAAAACCATCGATCCCAGCCACAAACCGATCCGCCAGATCGTGCGCATCTACATCGAAATCATGGATATGTATGCGCATACCGGGAAGATGCCCGAGGCTTTTACGGAAAATCTGTTTACCGATCCTGATTTCACTGAGGATGAGCTATTGGAAGACTCCGCGACCGGCGCTGGCGCTGGACTCAGGGAAACCAGCTTGACCGAGCTCTTTGATTTTTAGACTGATGCCATCTTTGCAGCAAATCGCCATTCCTCTAAACGAGAAGATTCAAAAGCACTTCCCGCTGGAATCTGTATATAAGAATCCCGAAGCGTATTCGGTGTTTACCGGGCGCAATCTGCCCTCTTTTGTGAAGGACTGGATGATCAAGTGCTTCTCAGAACACGGCTCTTTTGACAAGGATGCCTGCGCAGCCTTCATCGAAGAGAAAATCCCCCGCAAGGGCAGCAATGTCCGCAGACGCCTCCTGCATTCCAGACAGCCGCTGCAAATCTTTTCACGGCTGATCATTAGCACGGATTTGCTGAATGGCAAAATGAGTTTCAGCATCCCGGATCTGGGCATTGGCAAAAAAGAAGGCATCGTCTCTCAAGGTATGGCAGAGCACAAAATCCAGCGTTTGCACGAGGGCGAAGTCTGGGGAATACTGACCCTTACTTATATCCCACCAGAGCAGAGCAGCAAAGGCTATGTGGAGCTCACGGACTTCAAGCCCTTTGAGCCCTATCAGGTGAATCTGGAGTACTTTCTGGAGGCCAGAAGCAAATTCAGCACCTTGGAATGGATCGACCTGCTGATTCGCTCCATGGAGACCAATCCCGATTACGCGGGCGACAAAAGATTATTCAGCCTGAACAAAAAGCTCACCTATCTCTCTCGGCTGCTGGTGTATGTGGAGCCCAATCTCAATATGATAGAGCTAGCGCCAAAGGGAACTGGCAAGTCCTATGTCTTCAACAATCTCTCGAAATACTCCTGGACCGTGAGCGGCGGAATAGTCACCCGTGCCAGCATCTTCTACAATATCAGCACCCGCACTCCAGGCATCATCCATCATTATGATTGTCTGGCTTTGGATGAGATTGAGACCCTGCAATTTGCCCGGGAAGAAGATATCCTGGGAGCTTTCAAAAACTATCTGGAAAACGGTAAAATAGTGGTGGGGAACTACCAGAGTATCTCAGATTGTGGCCTGATGCTGTTGGGCAATATCGCCCTGAATAGCAGATATCAGCCCAAAAGCCGGGAGTTCTTCAAGCATCTGCCCTCCTTCTTCCAATCCTCCGCTTTGATCGATAGAATCCACGGTTTCATCCCCGGGTGGGTGCTCTACCGCTTCACCGAAGACTTAAAGCTCAGAGGCTACGCCCTCAATAGCGAATATTTTGCCGAAATCATGCATATTCTCCGCTTTGAAAACATATATAGTGAGATCGTAAAAGATGCCCTTGTCATCCCCAAATCTGCCGATACCAGAGACACCAAGGCTGTGCTAAAGCTTTGCAGTGCATACCTGAAGCTGCTGTATCCGCATGCGCGCAAGGTCACAGATATTCCCGCTAAAGAATTTGAGGAATACGTGTTTACTCCCGCACTGCGCTCAAGGGCAATTATCAGACAACAGCTCGCTGAAATGGATAGCGAATATAGCCCTTGTATGCCGGATATCAGGCTGAAGGATTGGTGAGATAAAAGCTTGACCTCAATGTGGAAACCATGTCTCAAAGATATTGTATGCCGCAGTATAGATTTGAACTGTCTCAGAGCCAATAACAATCCTGAACTCAGAAATGATTTGACAAGAATCTGGCTTCAGGCAATCTTGCCACAGAGATAAGGATTAGGTAAGTTTATGGATATTATATTTACTATAGGTCACTCGAATCACGAGATCGCAGACTTCGTCGCCTTGCTAAAGAAACACAAGGTGAATATGATCCTGGATGTGCGCAGCACGCCTTATTCGAAGCGCTATCCGCAGTACAACCAGGAGGAACTCCGCTTGGTTTTGGAGTCTCAGCAGCTTTATTATCAAAGCTTTGGTCTCTGGTTTGGAGCGCGTCAACCGGACCCGGAACATTATACTTCCGAGGGCTGGCTACACTACAGTTCTTTCACAAAATCCGGCACTTTTGCCCAGGGAGTCCGCAATCTTGATCTCTTCCTGAGCCAGGGGCATGTACCCGTCTTGCTCTGCTGTGAAAAGGATCCTTTTGATTGTCACCGGGCCATTATGGTAGCCCGGGCCCTGAGCCTGGAAGGCTACGATCTAAGGCACATTCTGGCCGATGGCAAGATCCTCACCCAGGCAGAATTGGATGAGAAAATGCTGGATAAATACTTCCCCAAACGCAATGAAGGCAATATCTTCGACCTCATTGATGGTGCGGTGAGTGAAGAAGAAATGCTTCACGATGCCTATCTCAAACGCAATGAAGCCATCGCCTGGCGGCGAGATGATTTGGAGCAACCATGAAACTATATACTATAGGTTTTACCCAAAAAACTGCAGAGCAATTCTTTGCCCTGCTAAAAGGTGCCAAAGTGAAAACTGTGTGGGACTTACGTCTCAAGAACCACAGCCAACTGGCTGCCTTCAGCAAATATCCTGATCTCGTCTATTTTCTGGATCAGCTTCTGGGTGTCCGCTATGCCCACTTTCTGGAGATGTCGCCTTCATTGGAACTGATGCAAGCCTGGCATAAAGATGAATTTAAGTGGGATCACTTTCGAAAGACGTTTTTGGAGATCATGGCTTCCCGCGATATAGAAAAGCTCATCAAGGCAGAGTGGCCTAAGGCCCAGAAGCCCATTTGCCTTTTGTGCTCTGAAGAAAAGGCTGACATGTGCCACCGCAGCTTGATCGCCGAGATTATCAAAAAGCTGTATCCTAAGACCGAAATCATTAATCTGTGACCAAAGAGATCATCCTCCTTGCCGTCTCCAAAAAGTATGGGAAATACTGCGTGGCAGGGGTGGATCGCTATACTGGGCAATGGTATCGGCTGATCAGTAACGATACGGGCTCCCACTATGCCTTGTCCGAGCAAGAGATTCGCCTGAGCACAGGCGAACTGTCACAAAAGCTGGATATCGTGAAAGTAAAGCTCTGGGACAAAGCCATCAGCTATTTTCAGACGGAGAATTACCTGATCTCCAGAGGCTGTCCCTGGGAAAAACTGGGTGAGGCCTCAATCGACAGTGTAAAAGAGATTCACCCGCCCAATCAAGCTGATTACATCTTTTACAATACCTGCAGAAAGCTGGCCAAAGAGCAGTATATGAGTATGCCTGTGAGTGAGATACAGTCCCTGATGCTGATCTGCCCCCAAAAGGGAATTGTGCGGATTCAGGATTCGGACAAAGGCCGTCATATCGCCATCAAACTGAGCTATAAAGACCACGAATATGAACCGCTGCCGGTTACGGATCTGGAGTTCATTCAGCTCTGCGCTACCCTGAAAGCCGGAGAATATCCCATGCAAAGGCCCAGTCTGATGCTCCTGAGCGTGGGAGAATGCTACGAAAAGGATGACCATCACTACAAGTTGATCGCTGGGATCATGCAAAATTCCCACTGAACCATCCCGATTATTCCTTGAGGCATCTTAGCTCAGCTAATCCCAATCAGATCGGGATTTTAGCCTGCCTTTTTCATTCCAGGTAGCCGTAATTTATCTGGACACATCAGAGGCATATTAGAAAATGGACTTATGAATTATTAAGAAAAAATCAGGAGTATAAAATGAATCGCGAAATCACCATGCCCCGTCGTGAAAAACTGCTTGCCTCGCTCAGCGAGAATGAAGCCGTCGTAGTCTTCGCTGCCACAGTAGGCAAGCTGGAGAAATTTAAGCAAGAGAATAACTTTTTATATCTCACGGGTTTGAACATCCCCGATGCCATCTATTTTGGCATGAAAGGCGCCAAAGGCAATGTGGAGCATCTCTTTATCCAACGCGGCATTCCCGAACGCGAAGTCTGGGAAGGCAAGATGATGGATCTGGGCACAGCGGCTGAAATCAGTGGCATCAGAGGCATGAAGTATCTGGACGAATTTGAAAGTGTCCTCAGCGGCTATTGCCCTGCTATCCAGATGATTCATGCCAATATCGGCAATCTGGAGCTCTCGCGTCCGCTCTCCTATCCCATGTTTCGTCTGCTGCCGGTGCGGGAGAGATTTCCCCAGATCCGCATCAAAGACATCTCTGAGCTTATCACCCCCCTGCGCAAGGTCAAAAGCGACTGGGAAATACAGCAATTGCAACGCGCTATAGACGTTACCGGCAAAGGCATTATGGATATCTGGGAGACCGCCCGGGTAGGCATGTATGAGTACGAATTAGAGGCCATGCTGTTTTACCGCATCCAAAAAAGCGGGCTCAAGCATTGGGGATTTACTCCCATCATCGCCTCTGGTGGAAATGCCGCCACCCTGCATTATGACAAGAATGACTGCCAGATCGAGTCCGGCCAATTGGTGCTCATGGATGTGGGTGCCGATTACATGAACTATTCTGCCGATATCACCCGCTGTTTCCCCATTAGCGGCAGCTTCAGCGAGCGGCAAAAACAGGTCTATTCCGCTGTGCTCAAGACCAATAAAGAGATCACCAGCATGATCGCCCCCGGGGTGAGACTCATGGATTTGCACCTTAGAAGCCGAGAGATCATCGGTGAAGAGCTGGTGGCTTTGGGACTTTTGGAGCATGCCTTTGAAGTGAGCAAGTACTACATGCACGGCCTGGGGCATTTCCTGGGTATGGATACGCACGATCTGGGAGGCCGGGACGCCGTCCTGGAGCCCGGGAATGTGATCACGGTGGAGCCCGGAATCTACATCCCGGAAGAAAAGCTGGGTGTGCGCATCGAGGACGATGTCCTGGTCACCGAAGAAGGCTACTGCGTGCTGTCACAAAACATTCCCAAAGAGATCTCTGAAATCGAAGAAATCCTGAGCGCCAGATCATGAAGGCCATCTATCCCGGAACCTTCGACCCTATCTCGCTGGGCCATCTGAACATCGTGGAAAAGGCCGCTAAGATCTTTGATGAAGTGATCTTGGGCGTGTCCGATTATACCGCAAAAGAGAATTACTTCAGCTTTGAGGAGCGGGTGGAGCTCTGCCGAAAATCCTGCGCCTATATTGAGAATGTGCAGGTCATCAGCTTCACCGGCCTCGTGGTGGATTTTGCTAAAGAGCAGGATTGCAAGCTTTTGATCCGCGGGCTCAGAGCGGTATCGGACTTTGAATATGAACTCTCCCTGGCGCTGCACAATGTCAAGCTCAGCGCCGATATCGAGACTATGTTTCTGGTGCCCAGCCTGCGCTATATGTATCTGTCCTCTTCCATGATCAGGCAATTGGCAGATCTGAACGCGGACTTGAGGGATTTTGTCCCTCCAGCCGTAGCTGAGGCCTTCAAACAGAAGATGCACAGGAGCACTTGATGCCACGCAAAAACACCGACGAAGTCGCCTCTATCTCCGAACGGAAGTTGCCCGCAGATATTAACGCTGAAGCCGCAGTGATTTCGGCCATGATCATCGATAGTGATGTGGTGAGTAAGGGCATCGAAAAGCTGAAAGAGGTCTATTTATACCGCCTGGCGCACAAACTCATCTTTCGTAGTATCTGTGAGCTGTTCAACGACGGCATCGAGGTGGATCCACTTACCCTGATCAACCGTCTGGAACGCAACAACCACCTGGAAAAGATCGGCGGCATCCCTTATATCAATGAAATCGCGGATTTCGTGGTCTCCAGTGCCAATTTCGATTATCACCTTAATATCGTCACCGAACAGGCCCTGCTGCGGCATCTGATCGTGGCCTGCAATGGGATCATAGAATCCTGTTACAGCTCCACTTCCGATGTCAAGAGCATAGTGGATCAGGCGGAGCAATCCATCTTTGAGATCGCCGAGCTGCCTCAACACCAAGGCTTTGTGAAGATCGATCAGATCTCAGCCGAGGTCTTGCACAATATCGATCAGATCGCCTCCACCAAGGTGCCCATGACGGGGATCGGCAGCGGGTTTGCCGATCTGGATCATCTCACCGGGGGTTTCCGGCCCGGACAGTTTATCATCATTGCCGCCAGACCCGCTATGGGTAAGACTTCTCTGGCGCTGAATATCGCCTCGCATGCCGCGGTGAATCTCAAGAAGAAAGTTGCCGTTTTCACCATGGAAATGGGTGCGGATGAAGTGATTATGAGGATGTTTTCCTCCGCTTCTGAGGTGAATATGGATAGCATGCTCAAAGGCTATGGCATGAACGAAGAGAAGTTGATTCGCATCATGCAGGCTTCTGAAGTCCTTAGTACCAAGCATATTTACATCGATGAATCCGGAACCAATACCCCTCTGGATATCAGAGCCAAAACCAGACGGCTGTCCGCAGAAATAGGCGGGTTGGATCTGATTCTCATCGACTATCTGCAGCTCATGGGTCTCACCAAAGATCGTGACAACCGTCAGCAGGAAATCTCCGAAATCTCCCGCGCCCTGAAGGTGCTGGCAAAAGACATGAAGATCCCCGTGATCGCGCTCTCTCAGCTAAACCGGATGTTGGAAAACCGCGAGGACAAACGTCCCCGTCTGGCGGACCTCAGAGAGTCCGGAGCCATCGAGCAAGATGCTGACTTGGTGATGTTTATCTATCGTGACGATTATTACAATCCGGATACTAGCGAAAAGCCCGGCATCGCGGAGATAATCATCGGCAAAAACCGGCATGGTGGCACTGGCCGTGTAGAGCTCGGTTTCGACAAAGAATTTACCCTTTTCCGCGCCCTGGATAGCCGTACAGAAGAGCGCTAATGATCGCAGATATTCTGGCTGGGATAGGTGAATATAGCATATTCGTAGGCAAGAGCTTTGCCGGTCTCAAAGCCTTGCGCCAGCGCCGATTGGAGTTCCTGATCCAATTCAAACGCATCGGCTACGATTCGCTCTTTTTGATCTTCCTGACCGCAGCTTTTACCGGCCTGGTCACGGCTTTGCAGGCCGTGTACCAATCCAAGGGCTATATTCCGCTCAATCTGCTCAGCGTGTTGATTGGTAAATCTACCATGATCGAGCTGGCACCAGTGCTTACTGGCCTGGTTTTGACCGGCAAAGTTGGGGCCGCCATGGCCGCCGAAATAGGCACCATGAAGGTCAGCGAACAGATCGATGCCCTGCACAGCATGAATATTTCGCCTCACGAATTTCTGTATATGCCTCGCATCCTGGCAGGCGTGATCACCTTTCCGCTCATCACTATCTTTGCCAATGCGGTGGGCATCATCTGCGCCTGGTATTTCTCCTACATCCGTTATGGCCTGCATCCCCACACTTTTTTCACCAATATGCGGGCTTATTTCGAGCCCTTCGATCTGTGGAGCGGACTGCTGAAATCTGTGGTTTTTG
The DNA here is from genome assembly GCA_020532545.1 of Candidatus Cloacimonadota bacterium. Classification (GTDB taxonomy): domain Bacteria; phylum Cloacimonadota; class Cloacimonadia; order Cloacimonadales; family Cloacimonadaceae; genus UBA5456. Next base: position 98,557 of record JAJBAW010000003.1, read on the forward strand.
GCTTCATCATCACCTCATTGGCCTGCTATTTTGGCGATCGCAGCTATGGCGGGGCAGAGGGAGTGGGCAGATCCACCACCCAGACCGTGGTCTATAGCTCTGTGGCAATCCTGATCATGGATTTCATCGTGGCCTGGATGCTCTTTGGAGCGATGTAACTTGCG